>CACYYG010000055.1 GCA_902778535.1 uncultured Prevotellaceae bacterium | reverse complement strand
TTAACGCCACAAGGATGCGATTAAGCGAGTGCAAAGAGAACATGTTCTCATTTGCCGAGCGGGAGCATTCTCGCAGCTATCGTGCTGCAAAGATACAAATTATTTTTTGATATGGTTGTAACAATACAACCTTTTTAGCAAAAATTCACTCGCTTCTTATTGAATAATCATTAGAGTCCCCTGATCTGAACTTTACCTAACCCAATAAAAACTAATATAAGGAACAATGCTAGGATGATGAATCTCATCCAATTGCATAACCTGATGATTCTATCTGCCCTTTCTCTATTCATTTTCAGTATTATGTATTTGGTTTTATTGCTGCAAAAGTAGATGGAATATGTTACATTAATATTTCAATAATATGATGAAAAGGTTACAAGAGTAAATTGTAACAAGGTTGTAATATCTGCGTAATAGAGTCGTAACACGATTATCATACCTTTGCGACATATTATAGAAAACAGATATATGGAATTAATTATCAACATTTTCTCGTTGATTGGTTCTCTGGCGTTGTTCCTCTTCGGAATGAAAACAATGTCGGAAGGACTTGAAAAGTTTGCAGGTGACCGTCTGCGCAGCATTTTGGCGGCTATGACCAAGAACCGCGTGATGGATGGTGGTGAGTTTTGTGAATGCAGGACTGATGACACTTGCCCAGTCTATCGGTGTCATCATGGGCGCGAACATCGGCACAACGGTAACGGCGTGGATTATCTCTGCCGTAGGCTTTAAGGTAAACATCGCGGCTTTCGCTATTCCTCTTTTGGCAGTTGGAATGCCATTAATCTTTAGTGGAAAGGGCAACAGGAAGAGTATCGGTGAGTTCATCTTTGGTTTCTCGTTTCTATTCATGGGATTGTCGTTCCTTCAAGAGGCAGCAACTGCTATGAACATTGGCGATATGGTGGCTGGCATGCTGGCGCATGTGCCTCAGGATTCGTTCTTTACTATTATATTGTTTGTTATCGTGGGTGCGCTGGTGACTATGATTGTACAGGCATCTGCGGCTACGATGGCTATTACGCTATTTGAACAGGCTGCCGCCTTGGCTATGGGTCAGAACATTGGTACTACTATTACGGCATTCATGGCTTCGCTCACCGCTAACACACAGGCACGCCGTGCTGCATTGGCCCACATGTTTTTCAATGTCTTCGGTGTCGTGGCGTTCCTCATCGTGTTCTACCCTGCCTGCGACGCCGTCAGCTGGTTTGTAGACAGCGTGCTGGGCGGAGGCAACGATCTCTACAAGCTCTCGACCATCAACACGCTACTGCTCATCGGTTTTGTTCATCAGATTGAGATGCTCGTGTGCCGTGTGCTGCCGATGAAGGAGCAAGACGAGGACCACCGACTGAAGTTCATCTCCGGCGGTCTGCTCTCCACTGCCGAGTTGAGCATCATGGAGGCCCAGAAGGAGATACAGAACTTTGCAGAGCGCTGCCACAGGATGTTCGGCTTCGTCACCGACCTGATGCAGACGAGCGACGAGGTGGCGTTCAACAAGACCTTCGCGCGCATTGAGAAGTACGAGAACATCACCGACTCGATGGAGATGGAGATTGCCGCCTACCTGAACAAGGTGAGCGAGGGCCGACTGTCGGATGCCTCGAAGACGCAGATTCAGAAGATGCTGCGCCAGATATCGGAACTGGAGAGCATTGGCGACTCGGTGTATAACCTTGGTCGCACGCTGAACCGCCATCGGCTGAACTGCCACGACGCCTTCACCCCAGAGCAGATACAGCACATGCAGACGATGATGGGTCTCGTGGACGGTGCACTCACCGAGATGCAGAAGCGCATCGCCACGCCCTTGGCTCGTCCGACCACCTCGTACAACATAGAGCACGAAATCAACAACTACCGCACGCAGCTGAAGAACCAGAACATGTACGACGTCAATGCGGGCCTCTACGGCTATCAGCTCGGCGTGTTCTACGTCGACTTCATCTCCGAGTGCGAGAAGCTGGGTGACTACGTGATGAACGTGGTGCAGGCAGGCAAGGGCCTTGGCAACGACTACGAGGACCGTCCTCAATCGTAGCCTTGTTCAATGCGCCATTCCCCATCTGTACGGGGCAGCTCCTTTAGAACCTTGCAAGGGTGAAGCGGATGGTGAGCCCTCCACCAGGAGTAAGTTGTGCAGTTGTTGTTCCACCGTGAACGGCAACTGCATTTTTCACGATGGCGAGGCCGAGGCCGGTGCCGCCGAGTTTGCGGAGGTGCTGCGGTTCTACACCAGGGCCGTTGTCGCTGACGGTGAACTCGTAGAAATGACGGCCTTCATTCTCAATGCCGGTGCAGGAAATACTCAGGAGAGATGCCCCTGTAGCGTATGCAATGGCATTGTCAATAAGGTTGCGGAAGATGCTGTAGAGGAGGCTTGCGTCGCCCTGCACCTCGACATGCTGTGGCACGTGGAGCGACGGTGTGATGCCCTTGTCTTGAAGTTGCAGAGCGGTATCATCAAGCGCACTCTGTATGACTTGCAACACATTTACAGGGTGGTACTCATCGTGAGTCTTCGTCCTGTTGTCGTCCATCTCGTCGAGCTTGGTGAGTGCACTCATGTCTTGCAGCAGCTTGTTCATGCGTTCGCTCTGTGCATAGCAGCGCTCCAGGAAGTGCTTCTTCTTGTCTTCGGGCATCTCCGGATGGTCAAGGATGCTCTCCAGGAAACCGTGGATGCTGGAGGCGGGGGTCTTCAGTTCATGGGCGGCATTCTGAGTCAGCTGGCGCTTGATGCGTACCTTGTCCTCCTCAGAATGGCGGAGCTTCCAGTAGAGCATGATGATAGTGTGACTGATGTCGCCCAACTCGTCGTCGGGCAGGCGGCGCTCTAACTCGTGGTCCAACTGCTCACCCTGTTCGGCCTTGACGGCAAACTCACGCAGATAGCCGATGTGGCGGCTGATGCGGTGGGTGATGTAGTAGAGCACGATGCCCAGGAGCAGTGTCAGACTGGCGGCATAATAGATATAGGTGTTGTCAGCCTGAAGGGAGCGCGTCAACTCGGCAGAATAAGGAACGGCAGCACGCACGATGACGTTGCCGAAAAGGGTGGCAGAATAGAAATAGGTTGCGTGGGTCGACTGCGAGAGGCGCTTGATGTCGTAGCCGTTGCCGTCGCGCAACGCCTGTTGGATTTCCGTTCGCTGCAGGTGGTTGCCCAGCGAATCCACATTAGTTTCGTAACTGTCAAGGAGAACTCGCCCATTCTTATCGATGATGGACACACGGAGTCCTTCCATGCTATGCCGTTTCACATAATCTCGAAACAGGAGGTTATTGGTCAGACTGTCTTCACCAAGCGTCTGCACCATCTCGTAGTTGTACATCTGAAGGCGTGAGTGCAAGATGTCTATTTTGTACACCTTCTCACGCTGGTATTGATAGACGCTGAAGCAGACGGCAAAGAGCAGGAACACGCCGCCAATGCTCAGCAGCAGGTTGCGCTGGAACGATTTACTTTTCAAAGCAGTAGCCATAACCCACACGTGTTTTGATTTGTTTGCCATAACGGCCTATCTTCTTGCGCAGCCGGGTAATGTTGACATCCACTGTGCGGTCGAGTACCAGCACATTCTGCGGCCAACAGTATTTCAGCAGGTCCTCGCGTGAGAACACCTTGCCGGGGTGCTGCAGGAAGAACGACAATAGTTCGAACTCCAGTTTCGTGCATACCAGTTCCTCACCATCAAGGGTGATGGTCTTCGCGTTCAGGTCGAGTGTGATGCCCTCGTAACAAATCCTGCTGTCAGTGCTACTACTAATGTCTTGTTGAGACTGTGATTGAGCTGAACGCCTGAGCACAGCACGGACTCTTGCCTTTACTTCCTTCATACTCAGCGGCTTGGCAATATAGTCATCTGCGCCGATGTTCAGTCCCTTCACCAGATTGTCTTCACTGTCGAGTGCCGTGATGAATATGATAGGTATCTGCGCTGTAACAGGATTGTCCTTCAACTTTCGTGCCATCTGGAATCCAGACATTTCACCCATCATCACATCTAAAAGAATCAGTGCATACTCTTGCAGAGGAAGTTCAAGAGCCTCCTCTGCCGA
>CACYYG010000054.1 GCA_902778535.1 uncultured Prevotellaceae bacterium | reverse complement strand
TGGACGGCATCGACGTCGTGAATCTCTCACTTGTCTGGGACAAAGACAAGCTAAAAGCCGTCATTTTGCCTGGTTCTTCGAGAAACACCCAGCAATACATCGAGCAACTGCAGTCTCAGGAGCGCCGCAGCCTGTCAGCAAACAGAGCGGGAGGCGGCGAGACGGCGATTGCACTTGTGGCCGAGGGAATGTGCATAGACCCCGCCATGCTGCAGATGTCTGAAGTCGAAATCCTGCGGTGGAACATTTTTTGGGAAGATCACACGATAGACGATATCTATCAACTGATGCAGAGCGCCTTACTGCTTTATAAAGCCTATGCCGACGAGGCAGGATTGGCCGAATACAACAAGGGGCTGTCGCCTGAGGACCAGGCTACGATGAAATCGTTGCGCAACGATGCACGACTGGAGTTGAACTACGTCATGTCATACCATCTGCAGCAGAAATACTTGTCACAGGAAATGAAGGACAAGTATGTCAATATCACCAAGGAAATCCAGGCAGCCTTGCGCAAGCGTATTGCACGCGTCGACTGGATGAGCGAGACCACCAAGAACAATGCCATTGACAAGTTGAACCACTGCCATATGAACGTCGCCTACCCCGACACGTGGCATAAGGAGTGCCTTCCCACTATCACCGACTGCAAGACGATGGTAGAGACGCTGCACCGGCTGAAGGCTGCCAATGCCCTACTGGCGGCTAAACTCGTGGGTACCGACGACCTCTTCACCGACATGCTGATGAGCTCTATGCAAAGCTCCAACGGCGACCCCATACCCTCTATATGCCCAGCAACAACTCCATCACCATTTACCCCGCCATGCTCCTGCCGCCCCTCATGCCGTCAGGCAATGTCAGCGAGGCCTGC
Source organism: uncultured Prevotellaceae bacterium (assembly GCA_902778535.1). Classification (GTDB taxonomy): domain Bacteria; phylum Bacteroidota; class Bacteroidia; order Bacteroidales; family Bacteroidaceae; genus Prevotella. The sequence goes on along the minus strand of CACYYG010000054.1, from coordinate 3,917 downwards.
TCCTATGCTGTCTTCACAATCATCGGTCACGAGTTTACCCACGGCTTCGACAACTCTGGTGCCGAGTGGGACAAGTATGGCGCGCACAAGAACTGGTGGACGGTGGCCGACAGAATGAACTTCGAAGAGCGCAGCGCTAACCTTGTCAGCACCTTTAACTTGCTGGAACTAGATCCCGAGCGAGATCCGCTGTTCTTCTGTGACGGCAAACGCACGCTTGGTGAAAATATCGCCGACCTGGGCGGATTCCTCGCCGCTCTCGACGCCTATCAAATGCGTCTGGATCAGCAGGGCTTCACTGGCGAGACGCGCAATGAGCAGCTCCGCAAGTTCTACGAATCCTATGCCCACCTTTGGTGCATCCAGTATGGTGAGAATACATTCGAAATCCTCAAACATGACGACGTGCACGCTCATGGCCGCCTGCGTATCAATGGCGTCGTGATGAATACCGACTTATGGTACAACCTCTACAACGTCAATCAGAACCACCTGCTATACTTGCCCGTCAACCGCAGGGCATATATCTGGTAGAAGCTGACATAAACAATCATAACAAATAAGAAACAAGCGAAGTAACTTGAATGCTACTTCGCTTGTTTCTTAATACTCATCCTCGTTGAAGTTTAAAGCACATACTGAGTACCAGCGAGTTACGGCGCTCTGTGCCATTATTGTGCCACTAATTCCAAACATAAAATCTAAGTTTATGCCAAGAGTTTCTTTACAATCTCAGAAATGACTCGGCCATCAGCCTTTCCTGCCAACTGTTTGCTGGCTATGCCCATTACCTTTCCCATCTCCTTCATGCTTTTGGCTCCCTCTCAGAATCTTTGTATTCCTTCAACATACGACCAAGAAATATCATTATCAAAATGCAAATAAAAATTTAATTACGAAAATGAAATAATGAAGATTTCAAGACTTGCCTTTGAACTGTTTTCTTTCAATTTCGCGGAATTTCTTTGGCATATTCCAAAATAAAGTGTAATTTTGCACCCCGGAAAATGGAATTGTTAAACAAAAGATTGTTATGAAGATTAAATTTTTCTTTATTATTTGGTGTTTGTCCCTGCTGACAGTTCTCGAAGCGCAGGGCGAAAACGTGACGTTCCGTGTGCGCTCATGGGACGCAGATAACAACCAGGTGGTGACCACCACCGACACAAAGGATGCCACCGTGCTCAGCGGTGAGCACGAGAACGACAGGATAGACCTCGGCAACGGCTACTACGTGGTGAATTCCCATACGCAGTACAAGGTGCTCAACATCACTGGCAACGACGTACACCTCATCCTCTCGAACGGCGCTGAGCTCAATTGCGTACACGTGAAGCTGAAAGACGGCTACAAGCTTCACATTCACGACGTGTCCGACCAAAGCTCGGGCAAACTCATCGTGGAGAATCATAAAGAGTATACTAAAAAAGCCGGTAAAAGAAAATATGGCAATGGTTCCTATACAACTACCCACGGCGTTTATCACACAGCAGCAGGCATCGGCAGTTCCGAAGATGGTCCTATGGGCAGCCTCTATGTACACAGCGGAACGGTCAAAGTCTACCAAGGCGGATTAGGTGCTGCCATCGGTGGCGGTCTTGAGTGGGGCATCGGCATCAACAACGAGGTGACAATCTTCGGTGGTATTGTCGAAACTCACGTCTTTAGCGACAACTATTCCGGTGCTGGCATTGGCGGCGGCATGAAAGCCAATCAGGGTGGACCGATAAACATCTATGGCGGTACCGTGATATCTATGATTGATGGAGATTGGCAATCATGCTCGCATGGTGCCGGCATCGGCGGCGGCGGATGGGACGGCTACGGCGGCACAGTGAATATCTGGGGCGGCCATGTCATTGCTATCGGCGGAAAAGATGGTTGCGGCATTGGCGGCGCCGACGGTGGCAAGGGTGGCGACGTACACATCTACGGTGGCACGGTAGAAGCACGCGGTGGTGAGAAATGCTCAGCCATCGGCGGCTACAGAGGCAAGGACAAGGGCACCATCACCTTTGCCGACAACCTGAAGGTTACGGGCGGCACCTGAACGCGTATTCACCAACGCCGAGCGCGAGGCTGCCTGCCAGTATCGCACATGGGTCAAGGTGGAGGCCTGCCCCCACGAGGCACCTGGCGACGGCAACGACAAAACAGAGGCTATCTATTACACCATTGATGACAACAAATACCACACCAAGCATTGCCGCTACTGCAACGCTACATGGAAGGAAAGTCACTACGACGTGACCTGCGTCTGTGGCGAGAAATCAATGGTACAGATTGGCATCCATAATCCTGGAACAACAGAGAATACTTACGCAGATGGCATTCTGAAAATCGTAGGTGCCGGCAAGCAGTTCACTATGCCAGCCTGCAGCGTGCCCGAGGGCTACGAGTTCAAAGGATGGGAGAAGGATCCCACAGAAGAGAATAAAAACAAATGGTGTCACACACCGGACGGCCTCGTTCAGCCACAGACATCGATAACCGCTGAGGCTGGGGACTATGCCCAGTACTACGCCCGTTTCGTCAAAGTCTATACCACTTCATGGACATGGATAAGGACTGCCGGTGGCGCACAGGCAACGGTGACCATCCAACACAAAGGTGAAACCGTAGCATCGGAGACATCAGGACCCTCGAATCTTAATATGAAAATCACCTGTGAAGACCTGACAGAGGCGATGACGGTAGAGTATGATGACAAACCTGCCGAGGAGATTGATTTTGTCATCGGCACGCGTTACAACGCTACTTGCAACTGGACCAACGTGGACGGTCACAGCTATGTCTTCACCGACAGCTACGACGTCATCGATGACCTGACCCTCCAGAACGGCAGTGACAACACCGATGACATCAGCGACAACATTTTATGTCCTGTCAACGTTGAGCTCAACGGTCGCACACTCTACAAAGACGGCAAGTGGAACACGCTCTGTCTGCCATTTGACATCTATGACTTCACCGGCACACCGCTTGAAGGCGCTACGGTGATGACGCTGGATGTGGAGGATACGTATGGCGACAAGAAGACCGGCTACAATCCCGCTACGGGCACGCTCTCGCTCTACTTCGAAGAGACCGACTGGATAGAGGCCGGCGTACCTTATCTCGTAAAGTGGGCAAGTGGCGACAATATCGAAAGCCCTGTTTTCAACAATTTCACCATTTTCAACGATGACCCCGACGAGACGAAGCTTGTCAGTGAGGACGGCAAGGTATCTTTCGTCGGCAACTACGCCCCCGTAGTGCTCACTGGCGGCGACAAGGGCAGCCTCTACCTGGGTGCCAACAACAAGCTCTACTGGCCCAGTGCCGACAAGACCGTCAATGCCTTCCGCGCCATTTTCAAGGTCGACACCAGCATAGCCAACGAGGTACGTTCCTTCGAGATGAACTTCGACGGAGACACCGTTACTGGCATCGTCACCATCGGACAAGAAAAAGTCAACAACAGAGCCAACCGCTGGTATGACTTGCAGGGCCGTCAGATTTCAAATAGTAAATTGACAAAGGGCCTCTACATCCACAATGGACAAGTAGTCGTGGTTAAGTGATTATTGATAAAGAATGGTAATTTCCCAAACAGAAAAGAATATGAAAAAACAATATATAAACCCCGACGTTGTAGTACTCGAGCTGAAAAGCAGCGGCATTATCTGTACTAGTCTGTATGAATCGCTGGATAGCAATCTGATAGACGACGAGTTAGCGATTCCTCAAAGCGACGAAGACTTAGACATCTACATCCGTTAGCAAAATAAGCCCTGGTATCATGTTGGTACCAGGGCTTATTTCTAAGATGCCTTCTCAATACTCATCCTCGTTGAAAACTTGGTTTCCGACGATTCTATACTGATTTTCAATTACTTGCATCATTCTTAACTATTTTTAGCCAAATAAACCGCACG
>CACYYG010000053.1 GCA_902778535.1 uncultured Prevotellaceae bacterium | reverse complement strand
AACTCACCTTTCTTTACTTCGAGCGATACGCCGCCCAGTGCTACGGTCTCCACCTCTTCCGTGCGGAACACCTTCTGAATGTTTTCTAACTTAATCATATTATTCTGTTTTTAGATAGTTTACAGGATTACTATTTGATACTCGTCTTGTCTGTAGATAAACAACCGCCACAATGATGCAGAGCACCAGGAGGGCACAGACGGCAAAGCTGGCCAGCGACAGCGGCATCTTGTCGGGAAACTGCTGCATCAGCAGTGTGCTGAGATACCAGCCGAGGGCTGTACCTATGATGATAGAGGGCAGGGCGATGACAGCGATACTGCGCAGGAACAGCCTTTGCAGTTCATGGGCTGAAGCCCCCATCACCTTGCGGATGGCCAGTTCGCGCGAGCGGCGCTGCACCTCGTCGCGCACATAGCCGATGAGTCCGATGAGCGTGATCAGCAGCGAGGCCAAACAACCTATGAGAATCATGTCGCGGGTGTGGCGCGTGTCGTTGTAGCAGTCGGCCAACTCTGCGGCGTATGGCTTCACGCTCAGGTCGGCATCAGGATAGAGTCGGTCGCACAATTGTTGAACAGCCTGCATATTCTCAGCAGTCACAGCTTGCAGTTTCATCATGATGTAGTGTGTAAAGACATTACCGTTGGTCACCATCATGGGACGTTCATCGCGTGAGACGAGCGAACCCATCACGAAGTTCTTCACCACGCCCACTACGGTCATGGGATATTCGTCGCCTACCGAGGAATTGACGAACTGCTGGCCAATGACATCGTCGATACCTGCCACTTCCTTCATCCGCTGTGCAAACCGTTCGTCCACCAGCATCTCCTGCGTCCATCCGGGATGCTCCAACCGCTTAAAACCTCTGCCCCGTACCAGCTCAAGTCCCATGGTCTCCACCAGCCCCTGCTCGGCAAAGAATAGGTTGGCACAGTTGAAAAGTTCCCGAGGATTGCCTGGAAGCAGCACATTGTCGCCACTCTGCCATTCGCAGAAGAGCGAATAGGATGCTGCCGTCTTTTCAACACACGGCAGGCGCTCTATCTCACGAGCCAGTGAATAGATGGAGTCGCCATGCAGGGCACTCACGTTGACGTAGGCCACCCTGTCATACTGATAGCCCATGTCTTTCGAGAGCATATAGTCGTACTGTCGGTAAACGGTGGAGAGCACACAGAGCAGCATCGTTGTGAGCACAAACTGGAATGCCAAGAGTGACAGCTTCCACAGTCGCTTGTTCTCTGAGTAGAGCCGGTAGGCGTAGGTGAGCGGGATGCGCGAATAGATGGCTCCGGGCAAGATGCCGCAGCAGATCAATACAACGAGGCATACAACGGTCAGAACCATGAAGGTCTGTCGGGAGAAGAGTGTCGTAATGCCAACACCCATCAACTCGCTTATCCAGTCTTTCCCAGCCAGAAGCAGCAGTGTCATCATCGCCAAGGCCATAATGAGATGAATGCCGGCTTCCTTGAGTGTCATCGTGTAGAACTCACGGTGCGGGGCACCTAAAACCTTGCGCAGTGCTACCTGCCTGGCACGGTTCACCAAGAGGCTGATAACCACGAGGATATAGTTCATCACCGCTGTGAAGAGCATCACGAATGCTACCACCAAGAGGATGATGCTGGTGGTGCGTACCGTGGTGTCCTTCGTCCGCTGGCCTGCTACACTCTCCAACTCAATGCCTGCATCGACACAGCCGATTTGCTTCAGGTCGTCCCACGGTAGGATGCGCTTCAGCAACTGCTTGATTTCGCTGCGTACCTTGTTCATGTCGGCATCGGGACGCATGCGTACAAAAGAATGGTAGCGGTCGTTGCCCATCAAGTTCTCCGTACCGTCCCAAGCGTAAGTGCCTAAGGAGGACATCGACATCAGAATGTCATAGCGGGAGCAGCGGGAGTTCTCTGGATAGTCTTCGAACACGCCGCCGATGGTCATCGGCTTACCTGGGGCTGAGACAAAGCTAAACGTGCGGCCGACTACCTCGCCGCCGATTTTCTCGCTCAGCCGGCGACTGATCATGCATTGTCCGGCAATGGAGAGGATACGCTTGGCATCGCCCTGCAAGACCTTTGTGGCAAAGATATTGAAGAAACAGGAGTCTGCAAACAGTGCTTCTTCGAAGTAGTGTCGGCTGCCGTCCTCCAGTGTCAGTTTCTCTTCGCTGAACTGCCCTGTGTAGCGTGTCGCAGTCAGAATCTCGGGTATTTCGCGACCAAGCACGGGAGCGATGCCTCCAGATGTGGCACCATACTGCTGCGGTTCCTCACCTATGCGCTGGAAAGTTTCATGCATTTCATACACGTACTCCTTATCCGCGATGCAGCTGTCGTAGTTGCGCTCCAACTGCACCTTGGCAATAAGAACCAGTCCCACGGTAAGTCCGATAGCGAGCGATGTGATTTTGATAAAGGCTCCTTGGCCTTTTCTGAAGATATTCATAACTTGATGTAATTATTCGGTCTTGATACTATTAATGGGATTCTCATTGGCCGTGCGCCAACTCTGGATAATGACGGTGGTGAGGGTAATGACGCCAACTGTCAGAAGGGCCAGGGGGA
>CACYYG010000052.1 GCA_902778535.1 uncultured Prevotellaceae bacterium | reverse complement strand
ACCTTCATCTCTGGCACCAGTTCCTCGCCCTTAGTTCCGGGCTTGAAAGTCCGCGTGCCAGCCGTGACATTATTGTGCTTGATATAGACAACCAGCATCTCCTCGGCTACAGCCCATTCGATGGCAGCATTGATGTTGTCGATAATGTCTCGATAGTGTTTGGTGATGTCGTTCTGAATGTCGATAACGACAAGTGCCTTGCTGCTCATTGTTTACTCAATCATAAAACTACGGGGATAGAAATCGCTGTAGAAACGGCCATCGGTGGCGGTGAACTTCAGGACGCAGTAGTTCGGGTCGGTGACGCCGCCAGGGTAGTACTGCTCGTCGCCGTTGCGCCAGATCTTCTCTTTCGAGGTAGCGTCCGTCAGTACTTCCATCGTACCGCGCAGCATCATGCCCTTGAAGCCCTCAGCGTCACAGAAATAGATACAGGCTTTGGGGTTGGCCTTATAGTGGGCTACACGCAGGGAGAAGGTATTGGTGGTAAAATAGAATACTTTAATGCCGTCGCGGACGCGCGGCGACAGCATCGCCTTGGTGCAGGGATAGCCCTCCTCATCCACTGATGAAATGAAGGAAACGGGCAGCGTGTCGGCCATCTTGCCGATGAGTTCCTTTACACCGACCAAAGCGGGATTTTCCGGGGCTCCATCCGAGACCTTAAGTTCCTTGCGCCAACGTTTCAGATGCGGGAAATACATCTTCATCTGGCCGATGTATTCCTCCTTAGTAATCGGCTGCGGCAGCCCTTTGTTCACTTCGTCCACAAATTGGGCGCAGTGCTCGATCATTTCATCCATCGTGCAGTCCTGCAAAAAAATCCCGTCCTTGTAGCAGTACATGCAGTAATCCTCATTCTTCGTGCCGTCGGCATTGGTGCCGAGGACTTCATCTGTGAGCGGCATTCCGCAGCTCTGGCAAAATTTCTGTTCCATATAGTCTTTATCGTTTGATTTCTAATCTTAAATACGGTTTGTCATCCAGCGGACGGGTGCAGCCCCATTGCTGGGCGAAGTGCTCGAAGTTTTTTCGGACGAGGCGCTTGATGAAGAGGCGGAACAGCAGGTGGACAAACCAGGGATTCTTTTCTGGACCAGTGAATTTGCGGGCTTCGGTAGTCATGAAATTGCCGTGACTTGCGAATGACTGCCCCATTTTGGTATAGCCGTCCAGTTTCGCCTCCATTGCTTTTTTCATCTTCTCGTCATCGCGCATACGAATCAGGAAACTGCCTCCCTGGGTAAGGCAACCGCCGTATGTGCAACCGAATTGCTCAGGAAGCGACTGTAGGAATCGCTCGCAAAGTCGCATCTGATGGCCTTCGTCGAAGCCGCCATGCAGGATAAACGACATCTGCGCGGGGTGCTGACGCTCGGTTGGCAACGACTCAAGAAATTCAAGCATGATACTTGGCACACACTCCACATAAAGCGGCAGGGCAAAGATAATTTGCTCGTAGCTGATGAATGCCTCGCGTGCAGCGTCCCATTCCTTGCGGTTCGACAGGGAATACAATTCATAGGTAGCACCAGACTCTTGAAGCCCTTTTCCAAACGACTGGATAATCTTGTCCGTGTTGCTGAACTTCAGCACACGCGGACTTCCGTTGATGATGACTATATGCATGGCTCGCCCTCCTTCATCTTAATGACTCCCAACGACTGCCCGCCGAGATTTGAAGCCACGCGCTGGCTCCATTCTTCGAGAAACTGCCGGTCGGCCTCACCTTTGTACAGCAGACCGAAGTTCAGCGGATGGTAGCGCAGTTCGTGGCGCTCCAAACCGTCTCGGAACTCCACATACATATTCAGCATCGGCACGATGCGGTCCATCACCCGCTTGCCGCGCCAGTCGACGAACCCGAAGCACGTGTCCGACACCAGCCACAGATTCTCTGCGTCCACCAGTTTCTTGATGATGCTCTCGTAGTCATCCTTGATGGCGCACACGCCCGGTGTCTTCAACCAGCACTGATTGCAGCCCATACAATGCGCAATCTTCATTCCCGAAGTATTGACGACCTCCACGTCGCCTTTAATCAAGATGCTGATCTGTTCAGAAGCAGCACCTTCTTCTATTGTGTTCAACACTATTGTCATCTTCAGTGTGCTCTATGTTTTTCTTTCTTCTTTGCCTGCTTCATCCACAACTCAAATGCCTGGGCACGGCTGGTGTCCTTGGGATTGATTTCCTGTTTCATATCGTTTACTTTCGTTCAATTTCCAATCTTAGGACTCTCATCGGTCGGTCGGAACCGGCAAGAGACTCATCGACACAGGTTTCGCCGGTTGGAACGAAGCCGCATTTTTCCATGACGCGGCCGCTGGCAGGATTTTCTATGAAGTGACTGCTGATCAGGGACTTGATGTCCGTTGTGCGGTGGATATGGTCGATCATCAATCGCAAGGCTTCCGTACAAATGCCCTGATTCCAAAAGGGTTTTCCCACCCAGTAGCCCACCAGGGGCTCGCCCTCGCGGGACGGGAGATTGTCGCCCTCACAAGGCAGATAGCCCATGGCGCCGATGGCTTCCCCCGACTCCTTGAGTTCTATTGCCCAGGTGGTGTCGTTGTTGAAAATGGACCTGATTACTTCCAGGCTTTCCTCCACGGATTTATGCGGCGGCCAGCCGGCGCGCGGCCCAACGTCCGGGTCGGATGCATATTCGAACAACGCTTCAGCGTCAGATTCACGCCACGGACGCAAAATGATTCTATTTGTCTCCATCATTCTTCGTACCCCAATTGTCCGGGCAGCCGGAGTTTCTGTTTCGGCGGGAAGGTGGCCTCGTAGGCTTCGAATGCCTCGGGGTTCTCGTCGGC
>CACYYG010000051.1 GCA_902778535.1 uncultured Prevotellaceae bacterium | reverse complement strand
TTCTTCTGTCATCTTTGTTAACTTTCATCTTTGTAAATCGGCTGCAAAATTACGAAATAAAAGCAAAAAACCATCTGAAACGCTTCAATAATTCTGTATCGTGCATCATTAATTGACCTATGTTCATGAGCGTCTCTATATTCTCGAAATCCTTTCAATGTTTAACTGAGTTTAAGGAATTGTCAGTAAAGTTTATCATAGTTTAAAAAAGATGCATCCTGTCCTCTGTCGGGAGCCATTTTGTCATTCGGCACGTTTGTTGCACCGACATTCAGTGAGAGCCGGAGCTTAGGTGAAGGTAATCACGCGCCAATACAACGGCACCCGCAGTCAATGTCAAGGAGGATGAGAAGGCCTACACCATGGAACTTGCAGCTCCTGGCATCAAGAAGGAGTATTGCCGTATAAGCATCAACGATGACGGCAATCTTTGCATCGCCATCGAAAACAAGCAGGAACACAAGCATGAGGACAAGCATCACCACTACTTGCGCCGTGAGTTCAGCTACTCGAACTACGAGCAGAACTACATGCTGCCGGAGGATGTGGAGAAAGACAAGATCTCGGCCAAGGTAGAGGACGGCATCCTGACGGTTGTACTACCGAAGGTGGAAAAGGAGGAGAAGAAGGCAGCCAAGGCCATCGAGGTCCATTAATGTTCACACTCATAAACATAGCAAAGGGAGCAACACTTTCAAGGTGCTGCTCCCTTTGTTTGATATAGATTTGGTTATGATGGTTGTCAGAATTGCAGATCCATAATATTGCCTATAGGTATTGCTGTTCCGTCCTCCATTACCATTAACTGTTCATAGGTATCAATCTTCTTCAGCTGTCCCGTAACAGTCACGTATGCCCCTCCTGCCTTGTGTTCATCGGGCTTGAAATAGGAAACCGTCACCACTGGATGTTCCTCCAGACTGTCCATTAACTCTGAGAATATACGGTTCAACCGCTCGTTGTCATATTCCTCCAGTTCCACCTGTTTGTCGGTCTGCCGTGCCGTCTCGTGGATGACAGTGTCGTAGCCAGTCAGCGCGGCAAAGGGCGCAAACTGGGCTGCACGTGCCATAATCGGCATCTGCGGATGATTGTGCGACACATGGTGTGGTAGGTTGATGATGTCTGAATAGTCCTCTGTCATGCCTTATGTCCTCCTATCTGTGCGTTACGTTCTTTGGCCGTAGCCCCTTCCTCAAAGTTCAGTCCCTTCAGGATGGCGTTCTTGCCGAACCGCTGCTTGATGGCCAGCTGCGCCTCCTGCATGCGGCGTTCCTTGTCAAGGGCAGCCTGTTCTTCTTTCTTCTTTCTCTCCAGTTCCTCATAGTCGGTGAACAAGTCGAGTTGTTGCGGCACGGCATCCTTCTTTACAGACTTTTCGTCCACCACATGGTTGGTAGTCAGGTTCAGCCGTCTGATCAGCAAATCGGGATTCACGATGCGGTCAAAGAGCTCCGCCACGGCCTTCCTGATAATCTGTGATGAAGAAGTCTGGCGGTCAAGATTGGCCGTTCCATGGGCATGCTTGGGTACCTGGCGGCCATAGTAGTCTGTCGTCACGGGGCCATTGTATTTCGCCCTAATAGCAGGATTTGTCAGACTCTCAATGTCATAGCCAACGGTCAGCACCAGTTGGTCGGTCACCAGTTTCTTTGCCACCAAGTCTAGTGCTGCAGCATCGGCCATCTCTTGTATCACCACACGAGCTTTCTTGAAATCGTAGGCACACTGCAGCACCTGTCCGCTGCTAAAGGAATTGCTTTCCGGCCTGTAGGCTTTCACCAAGTCCATCGTGCATGGCTCCCATCCCCAGGCATGGTCTATCAGCAGTTCGGCATTCACGCCGAAGAGCCTGTACAGCAGTTCTTCGTTCTGTAGGGACAACCGTGCTATCTTGCCCATCGTGTCGATGCCGTAGGGAGCCAGCCTTTCGGCAATGCCCTTTCCCACGCGCCAGAATGCGGTCAGCGGCCTGTGGTTCCAGAGCTGCTGCCGGTAGGTCATTTCGTCCAGCTCGCCGATGCGCACACCATCTTTGTCTGCCGGAATGTGTTTGGCTACGATGTCCATAGCCACTTTGCAGAGATACATGTTCGTGCCGATGCCAGCCGTGGCCGTGATGCCCGTCTGCTTCAGCACGTCGCGTATCATCTTCATGGCCAGTTCGTGCGCCGTCATCCTGTAGCTCTTCAGGTAGGCCGTTACGTCCATGAACACCTCGTCGATGCTATAGACATGAATATCTTCGGGAGCGATGTATTTCAAGTAGGTCTGATACACCTGGCTGCTCACCTCCATGTAGTGCGCCATGCGCGGAGGAGCCGCAATGTAGTCGAGTTCCCAGTCGGGATGCGCTTTCAGTTCTGTATCATTGAAAGACTTCCCCGAAAAATGCCAGTTAGCCTTACGTTTACGGTCATAGTTCACCTCGCGCACGCGCTGTACCACCTCGAACAGACGGGCACGGCCCCCGATGCCGTATGCTTTCAGCGAAGGAGACACCGCCAGGCAGATGGTCTTCTCCGTCCGGCTCGCGTCGGCCACCACGAGGTTGGTGGTCAGCGGGTCAAGTCCCCTGTCCACGCACTCAACACTAGCATAAAAGCTTTTCAAGTCGATAGCTATATACTGACGCTGGTCAGCTGAGTTTATTGTCATGATGTCAGTTCTTCATACAACTGTTGATAACAGGACAGCTTATTCCTCATAGCCGTCATCGAATCCTTCTTCATAGTCCTCATCGTCATCATCCATGCCCACCTGCATCCCAGGCTTTCCAGCCAGACGGTCTTCTTCTGCCATGGCTTCACCGTCCAGATAGCCGTCATCATAGGAATCTGTGGGTGTTACTGAGATTTTTGCTTTCGGGCTGGCGTTTGCCGAGGAATCCTTTTTGAGGGAATCCACGTATACAGGGGCTGTTTCTATGACACTGTAATCGTATGAGTCTGCCGCTTGATGTTCCTTGGATGGCAACTTAGACCTTCCACATGCAGTCAACACGACAGCCAGGATAAGTGTAGCAATATAGTATACATTTCTTTTCATTATACGATTCGTCAAGTATTATCAGGTGAGTAATATGATATCGCTCCAGCGGGTCGTCGGATTCTTGCTCTTGAAGTCATGTTTGATGGCGTTGGCAAAGACATCAGCCTTTCCCTTGCCACCCTTCCTGGTATATTGCTGTGAGCCAAGGACTATCGTTTCCGTACCGTTTACCTTGTTGATACGGTCAATAACCTTGTCCAGCCTTTTCATCTTCTCAAACTGCTCAGCATTGAAGTCGAAAAGGTCTGTCTGAATAGGACTCTTCGGGCCGATTCCCATGACGATGACACCGGCTTTCTTGTATTGATAGCCCTCACGGTAGATCTTACGAAGCACCTCAGTTGCAGCATGGACA
>CACYYG010000050.1 GCA_902778535.1 uncultured Prevotellaceae bacterium | reverse complement strand
GTTCCTAAAAGGCAAACTCATCGCCCGCATCGAAGCCTTCGACCTGCTGCACCAACTCAGCAATACGCAGTACTCCGTGAACGCCCAAGGCCGCACCGAGACATGGTACCGCTCCCTGCCGCACTACGTCATGGCGCATTTAGTGTATCACTGGAACAAGAATCCGAAGAAGAAGTAACTAAATATGAGAAGACCCATCATCACCCTTATCTTCGTCCTTGCTACAGCGACGACATGGGCACAAGAAACCGTCACCCTGACCGGCCAGATTAAGAATGCCTTCACCCGCCAGGCAATACCCGATGTGACGGTGACGCTGATGCGTGCCGACAGCACCATTATCGCCTGTCATACCACTTGAAGAACATCGGTCGCAACCGACAGATAGACCTGCCCGTTATCCTGATGGAAAGGAAGACGTGGAAAGAGCTTACGCTGAACGAGGTCGTTATACGTCCGACCAAAATCAAGATGGTGCAACGCGGCGATACCATTGTCTATGATGCCACGGCGTTCAACCTACCGGAAGGCTCGATGCTCGACGACCTTGTGCGCGAACTGCCGGGTGCTGAGCTGAAACCTAATGGGGAGATATTTGTCAATGGCAAGAAGGTGGACTACTTGATGCTCAACAGCCGCGAGTTCTTCCGTGGAAACAATCAGGTGATGCTCCGCAACCTGCCTTACTACACGGTGAAGGACATCAAGGTGTACAACCGCACAACCGACTTGTCGGCATTTCTTGGGAGAGAAGCGGAGAACAAGGAGTATGTGATGGATGTACAACTGAAGAAGTCATACCGGCAAGGCTACTTCGGCAATGTGGAGGCGGGCTACGGCACCCACGACCGCTACTTGGGTCGTGCCTTTGCGCTCCGGTTCACCGACAATTCGCGAATCACGCTGTATGGCAACACGAACAACACCAACGACACGAGCAGTCCAGTCGGTGACGGTCAATGGGGAGGTGCATCGGACTTGAATGGTGAGAAGAAGCAGAACATGGCAGGCGGTGAAGTGTTCTGGGAAAGTCCTGACAGGACGTTCCGCAACGGTCTTAGAGCCAAGGTGGAGGACACAGGCACCGACATGGAATCAAGGACTACGGCGCAGACTTTCCTTGCTAATGGCAGCACAAGTTTCTCACGTTCGCAAAGCATGTCCGACACGAAAGAGACAAATGTGAGTGTCTATGACTACTGGCAGGTGACGAAGAAATGGTGGGTCTCTGGCGACATTTCGTATGACCACAGCAGCAGACATGGCAACGCATCGTCCACTTATGCGTCATCGCTCACCGACATCACGCTGCCCGACACCCTGTCTTACCGTTCGTCGGAGCAGTATAGAGAGGGACGCAACAATGAGTTGGTGCTGTCGGCCGATGCCACCCGCAAACTAGCATGGGGCGACGAAGTGACCTTCGAGGCAAAATACAAGTATGCCTCTGCCGAGCATGAACTGTTTGGCAGAAACATGACGTCGCAAAGGCTCCAAAACCCACCCGTTGACTACCGCCACGAATATGACAAGGCCAACTCGCAGGAGAACTACTACGGCCTGAAAGTGAAATACACCGTACCCTTCCTCAAAGGCCCTGCCGTATCGCTCACATATAATCCCACGCATAGGCGTGTATCTGACCGTGACAACATCTTCCGTCTCGACCGCTTAGAGAGTTGGTCGATGGCTGCCAATCAGCCTTTGTGTCTTCTTCCGTCGATGACCGACATGATGGCCTCGTGTATCGACCTTGACAACACCTATAATTATAAAGATGCTACAACTGCCCATATCCTGACCCTGAACATAGGACAGCGCAGGTCAACAGAAAAAGGAACTAAACGCAATGTGGAGTTTGCTTTTCCGCTGACCCTGACCCATGAGCGGATGGAATACACACGAGGCCGTATAGATACGATTGGCAGTCGCAACTATACTGTCATCAATCCGAGGCTCTACTATGAAAGTATCTGGAAAGACGACAGATATACATTCCATGCATCGACCTCGTTTCTGACCACCGCTGCCAGCTTTCTGCAGACAATGCCATTCCGCGACGACCGCAATCCGCTGATGGTACGCGAGGGCAACACCAACCTGAGGCAGTCGTGGATATACAGTGGTGAAACGTCACTCGCCATGCGTCTCCGCTCGTCTCAACTGCTTTCGCTCGGTGCATCGGCCAACATCTACGGCAACCAGATAGCCAACGGCTTCACGTTCAACCCCACTACAGGCGTCTATACCTACAGGCCGGAGAACGTGAACGGCAACTGGGACATGAAAGGCGATGCCAACTACAGCATATCGTTTGGCAGTGAGCAGTGCTTCAAGTTTGAGAACAGAGCGAATGCGAGTTACCTGCACTCTGTGGATATAGCCTCTGTGGATGGCTCTACACAAGCCATGTTGAGCAAGGTGAACACTACGCTTGTCAGCGACAGGACATCATTTGCATTCAGCAGGAAGGAGCTTCGCTTAGAGGCTTTCGGCGGTCTGACACTGCGCCACACGGTGCCGGCTCTCGATGTGTTTGAGTCCATCAATGCTGCCGACTTCAGTTACGGCATGAACGCCCGATATACCATCCCACTGCTCAAGCTCACGGCACAAACCGACATCACGATGTACAGCCGCCGAGGCTACGGAAGCAGCGAGTTCAACACCGACGACCTGATATGGAATGCTACTTTGTCGCGCCCGTTCTTGAAGGGAAAGCTCGTGGTGTATGCCGATGCCCTCGACATCCTTCATAACCGTCGCAGCACGCAGTATGCCGTCAATGCTCAGGGGCGCACCATCACGTGGCAACGCTCCATGCCAAGCTATGCCATGCTGCGAGTGCAATGGCGATTCAATTATAATCCGAAGAAGAAGTAAATAACCCCATAAAACAATGAAGAAGTTTTTAGTGATGATGATAGCCTTGGTGCTGGCGATAGGAACACAGGCCCAAGAAACCGTTACCCTTGTGGGCCAAGTGCAGGATGTGTTTCTGAAAAGGCCACTTGTAGCAAAGATTTCTGTCTATGAGACGGACAGCACGACGTGTGTCTTGGATTCCGTCCGTGTTGAAAGAATTGAGGATGTGAATGGCGACATTATCATTGCCCCCTATTATGCACCCGTCAAAGCCGCCCCGCACGACTATCTGATTCGGGCTGAGCTGCCGGGCTATGAGGTGGCGTGGCAAAAGGTGTGGGTGACAAATACTACGGAGAAAGAACTGTCGGTGCCGCTCATCAAGATGAGACGGGCGCGGCACATCACGCTCAATGAGGTGGTGGTGACAGCCACGAAAGTAAAGATGTTCTATCGCGGCGACACGCTGATTTATGATGCCACGGCCTTTAACATGCCAGACGGCTCGATGCTCGACGACCTCATCCGTCAGATGCCGGGCGTGACGATGAACGACGGGGGAGAGATTTTCGTCAACGGCAAGAAGGTGGACGAACTGCTGCTGAACTCGCGCTCATTCTTCGGCGGCAACAAGCAGATACTCTTGGAGAATCTGCCGTACTACACGGTGAAGCATATCAAGGTGTATAACAAGAAGGACAAGCGGGACGAGGTGTTGGGACGTGACGATGGCCCGAAGCTATATGTGATGGACGTCAACCTGAAGCAGGAGTACCAGCGGGGCTATATCGCGAATGTGGAAGGGGCAGCGGGAACGCATGGCCGCTGGTTGGGGCGAATGTTCGGACTGGGCTTCACCGACCAGTACCGCTTCACCCTGCTGGGCAACGTCAACAACGTCAACGAGACGCAGCACATTGGCAAGACTGGCAACTGGACGCCCGACCGCAGACCGAGGTCGCTGATAACGACGCGCAGTGTACGGTCGGAGATTGACTACCAATCAAGAGACCAGATGATTGAAGAGACGTTCCGCACGGAGTTCGTTTCGTCAAGTGATAATCAGGAGATGCGCCAAAGCCATGAGCAGTTTCTCATGGGCAGCAATCCGCTGTCAGTCACCGAGCGCACTGGCAAGTCGAGCAACTGGAAGATTGCACTGCATAACTTATTTAACATGTATGCCCCTTTTGGTATAATGGTTTCCACGGACTTCAACTATGGCAAGCGCGATGGCAGGTCCAATTCCATATTCCAGCAATTTGGCGATACGCTCACGGCCTCCATGCGCACCGTCGGAATGAGTGAGGGCACATCGTGGAATGGCATAATGGAGGTGATAGGCGATATCAAGGGAATTACATACGTCGTCAAAGCAGAACACAGCAGCGACAAGTCGGAGAGCGCCATCCACTACGACACGCGGAACTATACGATTCCATCATCGGAACAGCGTTATAACGTCGGCGACTATGACAAGCGGGTGACGGCAGGCGAACTTTCGCTTGACCATATCGGCAAGCTGACGGACAGGATGCAGTTCAGAATCAAGAACAGGACGGGGCTGTCACGAACCGCCACCCATGACTATCTCTACCACCCCGACACTTTGCTGCTGGCCTCGCAATTGGATGCGCTGGCTGCCATTACCGACGTGAACAACAGCTATGACAGCAAGCTGCGCTCGCTGACGAACACGACGGAAATCAGTATTTATACGCGCAACGAGCTGCAGCCCGACAAGAAATCGAGCACCAACTGGCAGCTGGGCCTGCAAGTGCCGTTCACCCGCCACGCCCTCGACTATCAGCGAGGCTCCATCGACACGCTTGCCACCAACACGACGCTGTTTGTCACGCCCTGGCTGTCGTATGGCAGGAAGACGGCAAAGAACCATGAGCTTCACCTTAACATCAGCCATACGGAGACCACAGCCAACATCTACGACATGATCAACTATCGCGACGACAGCAATCCGCTGGTGGTGAAACTGGGTACACCGGGACTGAAAGGCCACGCCAGCACCAGTGCCGGAATGGAGTATTTCAGCCGTGGCAGCGGACATAGCCAGAAGCAGTGGAACGCCTCGGCCTCGTTCAACTACCATCATCGCGACGTGTCGCAGTCGGTCATGTACAATCCCGCAAGCGGTGTCTATACCTACAAGCCGGAGAATGTGAGCGGCGCATATATCGCCAATGCCAAGTTCCAAGTCTCCAACGCCATTGGAGAGAAGCGATTCTGGACGTGGCAGAACATCGCCGATGCCAACTACCACCACTCGCTCGACCACTCTATGCTGGCTGGAGATATTGAAAGCCATGTGAACGCCGTCAATACCCTGACGCTGCACGACGGGGCCTATATACAATATAATAAAGGTACGCTGAACATCCGCGCCACGGGCGACATCCGCTGGCGGCACTCGGAGGGTAAGATGCGGGACTTCGAGACCCTGAACGCCACCGACTTCCAATACGGCCTCTCTGCCCGCTACACCCTGCCACGCCTGAACACCACGCTATCTGCCGACGGCAACATGTACAGCCGTCGCGGCTACGGCAGCCCTGACCTCAACACCGACGACTTCGTGCTGAACGCCTCCGTCAGCCAGCCCTTCTTCAAGGGCAAGCTCATCGCCCGCATCGAAGCCTTCGACCTGCTCCACCAGCTCAGCAACACCCAGTACACCGTCAACGCCCAGGGCCGCACCGAAACGTGGTACC
>CACYYG010000049.1 GCA_902778535.1 uncultured Prevotellaceae bacterium | reverse complement strand
CCCGCCTGCGCCGATGGTACTGCAATGCAATGCGGGAGAGTAGGAGGCCGCCTTCTTGATTGGGAGCCCCGGGGAGTAATCCTCGGGGCTCTATTCGTTGATGCACCTTTTTGCAACGTGAGGCAAGACGCTTGATACTGATGAATTCATATCTCTGTTTTTGAATTTCTTATCCCTAATAGTTGTCATTTATGAATCATTTACGTAATTATCAAGAAAAAACATGTCTCCTTCGTTTTTTTATCACAAATTATTTGTAATTTTGCCGTTGGTTTTAAAAATAAATAATGTTAACTATGAAAGATTTCTTTAAATACATGCTGGCCACGATGTGCGGCATTCTCGTGATGACCATCATCGGTGGCCTTTTGTTGGCTCTCACCCTTATGGGCGTTCTGGCCGGTGGTGACTCAAAGGTTAAGGCGAAGGAGAACTCCGTCTTTGTCCTTAAACTGAACGGAATGGTGAGCGAGCGCTCTGAGAACGCTAATCCGCTGGGCTTTCTGCTTGGCACCGCCAATGTCGACGATATGGGCCTCGATGACATTCTGAAGGCCATCCGTTTGGCACGTGACGAGGAGAGCATTAAGGGCATCTACCTCGAGGGTGGCGCTACTGAGTTTGATTCGCCCGCTACAGCACAGCAGATTCGCGACGCTTTGGCCGATTTCCGCAAGAGCGGCAAGTGGGTGTATGCATACGGTGATCAGATGTTGCAGGCCAGCTACTACGTCTGTTCTGTGGCCGACTCGGTGTTCCTTAACGTCACGGGCATGATCGACTTCAAGGGCCTTGGAGGCAAGTCGATGTATATGACAGGCTTGTATGAGAAGCTGGGCGTGAAGTACCAGTGTGCCCGCGTGGGTAAGTATAAAAGTTATGTGGAGAGCGTCACCCGCAAGGACATGAGCGCCGAGGATCGTGAGCAGCGTGAAGCCTATCTGAACGGCATCTGGAGCCAGTGGACGGAGCAGATTGCACAGAGCCGCAAGACCACTGCCGATCAGCTCAACCAGGTGGCCAATGACAGCATCATGCTCTTCGCCACTACTGCCGACTACCAGAAAGCCCACCTCATCGACCGTGCTTTCTATCCTGAGGAGATGCAGCAGGTGGTGCGCCGCAAGCTGGGCATCGGCAAGGATGACGACCTCAACCTGCTCACACTCGACAACATGCTGCACCTGAAGCCTGCGAAGAAGGTGAAGGAAAAGGGCGACGAGATTGCCGTCTACTATGCCTACGGTGAAATCATAGACGACTTGGTGAGCGGCTTTATGAGCGGACATAACATCGTGGGCCGCACCACAGCCGACGACCTGCGCCGTTTGGCCGACGACGAGAAGGTAAAGGCCGTCGTGTTCCGTGTTAACTCGGGCGGCGGCAGCGCCATTGCTTCTGAGCAGATTTGGCACGCCATCAAGCAGTTGAAGACGAAGAAGCCCGTTGTCGTCTCGATGGGCGGTGTGGCTGCCTCGGGCGGCTATATGATCAGCTGCGGCGCCGACTATATCTTCGCCGAACCTTCCACCATCACGGGCAGTATCGGCATCTTCGGACTCGTGCCCAATCTCAGCGGTCTGGTCAGCGACAAACTTGGCATCACTTGGGACGGCGTCACCACCAACCGCTACAGCGACTATGAGACGAGTCTCGTCTTCGGTGACGAGAACAGCGATGAGATGCGCAACCTGCAAGGTTATACCGATCGCGGCTATGTGAACTTCCTCGACATCGTGGCCGACGGCCGCAAGATGACGCGCGACGATGTCGACAGCATTGCTCAGGGCCGTGTGTGGCTGGCTACCGACGCCCTCGGCATCGGCCTTGTCGACAAACTTGGCTCGCTGGATGACGCCATTCAGAAAGCCGCCGAGCTGGCCAACATGCAGGAATATCATACCGCCGCCTATCCTGTGAAAAAGGAATGGACGGAGAGTCTCTTCGGCCAAAAGGACGAGAAGACTGGCTCCTACCTCGACAAGCTCACGCAGACCCGCCTCCAGTCGCAGCTCCGCATGGTGCTTGGCGACCTCTACGAGCCCTACCTGCAGCTTCGCCTCGACCAGGTTCGCAACCGTCTGCAAGCTCGTGTGCCGTTCTCTGTTGTTGTTGAGTGATGAGTGTTTATTGTTGAGTGTTTATTGTTGAGTGACTTTTGTCTTTAGGATATGGAATTTAACTACAGAAAGCTGAATGCTTATCAATATGCTCTTGAATTGGTCGAGAGAGTGTATGAGATGGTGGCTTTTTTCCCAAAAGAAGAAAAATATTCACTTGGAGACCAACTTCGCAGGGCTGTAGTTTCCGTTCCTTCAAATATAGTTGAAGGTATGGGTAGGGATTCCGACAAAGAAAAGACTCATTTTATAAGCATGGCATACACATCTCTTATGGAAGTTATGTGTCAGACAGAAATTGCACTTCGCGTCCATTATATATCGGAAGACGCTTTTTTGAAGATTGAGAATGAAGTAACCATAGTGGCCAAACTCCTCTCTGGTCTTAAATCCTCCATTCAAAAGTCACTCAACAAACAAAATTCACTCAACACTAAACAATAAACACTCAACACTCAACACTCAACAAACAAAAGTCACTCAACACTAAACAATAAACACTCAACATTCAACACTCAACAAAAATGGAGGGCGACTACATCAAGATACGTGAAGGGCTTTTGCCATTGAGCTGGCTTTACGGCGGAGCAGTGAAGGTGCGCAACTTCTTTTTCGACGTGGGCTTGCTGAAAAGTCGCGCCTTCCATGTGCCCGTCATTGCCGTCGGCAACATCACCGTAGGCGGTACGGGCAAGACGCCGCACGTAGAATACCTCATCCGCCTGCTGCGCGAAAAGTTCAGCGTGGCCGTGCTCAGCCGAGGATATAAGCGTAAGACCAGCGGCTACCTTCTTGCCGATGCCAACACAACTGCACGCGAAATCGGTGACGAGCCCTATCAGATGAAGACGAAGTTTCCCGACGTCAGCGTGGCCGTCGATGGCAAGCGTGTTCGTGGCATCAAGCGTCTCACCGACGACGACGAAAAGCTCGATGTAATTCTGCTCGACGACGCTTTCCAGCACCGTTACGTCAAGCCTGGTGTCAATATCCTTTTGGTTGACTACCACCGCCTCATCATCTACGACAAGCTCCTGCCTGCCGGACGTCTGCGCGAGCCGTTGAGCGGCAAGAATCGTGCCGACATCGTCATCGTCACCAAGTGTCCGAAAGAGCTGAAACCTATGGAGTTTCGCGTCATCACGAAGGCCATGAGCCTCTATCCTTACCAGCATCTTTACTTCACCACGCTCGAGTATGGCGAGCTGCAGCCGGTTTTCCCCATGATTAGTGAAGCTCGCGGTTTTGCTGCCGACACTAACGTTCTCCTGCTGACGGGCATTGCTTCGCCCCGACAGATGGAGGAAGACCTGCGGCCGATGGTGCAGAGCCTCACGCTCCTTACCTATCCCGATCATCACCACTTCAGCCGCAAGGACGTGCGCCACATCAACGAGACTTTCAGCCAGATGCCTTCGCCGAAGATGATTATTACCACCGAGAAAGACGCAGCCCGCCTGACTGCCCTCGACGGCCTCAGCGACGACGTGCGGAAGAACCTCTTCGCCCTTCCTGTGCGCATCACTTTCATGCAGAAGGAACAGGAGCAGCAGTTCTGCGACTTCATCGTTGGCTACGTGCTCAAGAACTCACGCAACAGCATCCTCGTCAAAGGCAAGGACAGCCGCCCGCAATCTGCAGCCAACAAAAAGCAGCCTCTGCATCACGACAGAAATACCATCAGCTTCAAATGATATGGAAATAGCATCACTTGGAGAGTTCGGCCTCATCGACCGCCTCACGAAAGACATCACACCGAAGAACACATCGACCATAAAAGGCGTAGGCGACGACTGCGCTGTGCTGCACTATCCCGACAAGGAAGTGCTTGTCACCACCGACATGTTGATGGAGGGCGTGCATTTCGACCTCACCTACATCGACCTGCAGCATCTGGGCTACAAGTCGGCAATGGTGAACATCAGCGATATCTTCGCCATGAACGGCACACCGCGCCAGATGACCGTCTCGCTGGCCTTGAGCAAGCGCTTCAGCGTGGAAGACCTGGAGCAGTTCTACAGCGGCCTGCGCCGGGCCTGCGACAAGTGGAACGTCGACATCGTTGGCGGCGACACCACCTCCAGCTATACCGGCCTGGCCATCAGCATCACCTGCATCGGCGAGGCCAGCAAGGACGACATTGTCTACCGCAGCGGTGCCAAGAACACCGACCTCATCTGCGTCAGCGGCGACCTCGGCGCTGCCTACATGGGCCTCCAGCTCCTTGAGCGCGAAAAGAGCGTCTACTTTAGCCAGTATAACGAATTGCAGAAGAAATTAGCCGCTGCCAAAGACAAAGCAGAAATTTCAAACCTCAAATCTCAACTCTCAAATCTTTCCCAGCCCGACTTCAGCGGCAAGGAATATCTACTCCAGCGCCAGTTGCAAACCGAGGCACGCGGCGACATCATCCAGCGCCTGCGCGAGGCTGGCATCCGTCCTACGGCTATGATGGACATCAGCGACGGCCTCTCCTCAGAGCTCATGCACATCTGCAAGCAGAGCGGCACCGGCTGCCGCATCTTCGAGAAGGAGATCCCCATCGACTATCAGACCGCCGTCATGGCCGAGGAGATGGAGATGAACGTCACCACCTGCGCCCTCAACGGCGGCGAGGACTACGAGCTGCTCTTCACCGTGCCCATCGGCGATCTCGACAAGGTGCGCGACCTCGACGACGTTCACCTCATCGGCCACATCACCGAGCAGAAATACGGCCATATACTCGTTACCCGCGACAATCAGGAGTTCGAGCTCAAGGCCCAGGGCTGGAATCCGCTCGCCAAGTAGGCAAAAATGTAAATATTTATTACCAAAAAACGGGTCTCTGAAAATAAGCAAAATAGAAAAAATGAGGGTCTTTGTGACACTGAAAAACGGCATTTGAAGACCATCACAGAGCATTTTGACATCAAAAAGACTGCACATTTCGTATGATTTGTGCAGCTTTTTTTGTTCGCCGAGGCTTTCAACGCTCCCCAAAGTCTATTTTTCATCATCAAAAAGGTGCTTTTCAGTTTCGAAAAGAAGCTCTACATTTTCAAAAATAAGCTCCGCGTGAAAAAATCTAACGTTAGATTTTTTCACGCGGAGCTTATTTTTTTCAGCGAACAATTCGTTGATGACGCTGTAAATCATCTAACGCTCAATGTATCAACGAGATAGCAAGATATCGAAATTCAGGCGATATTTGCGGAAAAAAATCTCTTCCTCCAGAATTTTTCCATTTTCAGCGCAGCATTTGTAAAATTCTTTTACCTTTTTTTTCTTGCAGTCTGAGGATATTTTCAGCCAGAAGGATGGTATTATTATCAGCCAGAAGAAAGAAAAAGGAAGGAAAAGAATATACTTTCAAGATAGAAGTGCAATTTCTTGGAGTAGAAAATAGACATCCCTCTCTGTAGGACTCAGACGTTCTCGGAGCGTAGCGACGAGGTTGTCT
>CACYYG010000048.1 GCA_902778535.1 uncultured Prevotellaceae bacterium | reverse complement strand
AGTGAAAGGGGAGTGAGCCGACTGTCGTCGGCGGAAGTGAAAGGGACGATACTTTCTGAGCAGATGGATGTGGCAGAACTATCGTCACTTTCACTCCCCTTTCACTTCCCTTTCAATTCCCTTTCACTTCCAGCAAGCGAGCTTGCGAAAGTTGAATTAATATAATAATGTATATGAAACGACTCTTGTTTTGTTTATCATTGATGGCTTCTCTCCTGTCGGTCGGCAGTGCTTCGGCGCAGACAGGGCTGAAGATGAACGACCTGTTCGAGGGAATCGTCATCTCGCAGGAGCGCATGGTGGAGACCCGCGTGCGAGGCAAGTCGCTGGAGAAATACCAGTTGACCTACTATCGCAGTGTGCGACTGAACGCCACTGACGAGGAAGCTGGCTATCTGCGCCAACTGCTGGGACAGGATGCTGATAGGAGCATCGATATGCGAACCTACCGTAAGAACCCTCACCGATGGGACACCTGGACCTGTAAGCTGCAAATGCCGTCGGCAGGCGGCAAGAACCGCTTCCTGTGCTTTCAGGAGGTGTGGAACAAAGAGCACGACCAGTGCGAGGTGACCGTCATCTATATGGAGGGCACCGTCGGCAGCTTGGAAGAACTGGAAGAAAAGTTGAAAAAATAAAAGAATAAAAGAAAAAATGAAACGTATCGCTTTTTTATCATTTGTCATTTGTCATTTGTCATTTAGCAGCGTAGCTGCACAGACAGACACACTCGTCATCAACGAGCCACGGAAGGTGACCATTGTCAGCAACGATTCCCTGCAGCGTGTCATCGTCAACGGCCGACGGGGCGACAGCGACTTTGTCTATCAGAACACCATCCGCCTCGTGGACGGCAACTACGAGAGCAATGTCAGTATCAGCCGCGACCATTGGGAACTCATCCCTTCTTTGCCTGTTGGTCGCAGCTGGAGCACGGACGATGACGGCACGTACCATTTTGACCACCGTAACGAGATAACAGCTCACTTGGGCATCGGCTTCACTGCACCGACCAAGGCCGACAGCCGTTTGGACTTCTCTACGTTTAAGTCATGGGAGTTCTTCGCCAATATCATCCAATGGGATCACGCCATGGACCGGCGGTGGCGCGATAAATTCTCGTTGGGACTGGGCATCGACTGGCGCAACTACCGCATCACCGACGACATGCTGTTCACCAAGAATATGGAAGGCAATGTCACCGTCGACCGCTATCCGCTGGAGTTTGAGCCGAAGTTCTCGCGCATCAAGGTCTTCTCGCTTACGGCCACGCTGCGCTACGAGCACGACTTCGGCTACGGCTTTGCCATAGGTTTCGGCCCCGTGGTGAACTTCAATACCTACGCCTCCATCAAGACGCGCTACAAGTTCCTTGGCGAGAAGCAGAAGCGCATTGAGAAGAACATCCGCCAGCGGCCCATCACCATCGACTGGATGCTGAACATGAGGATTGCCGACTTCCCGTTCTACGTGAAATACAGCAACGACGACGTGCTAAAGGACGGCGGCGTGAAGTTCCGCTCGCTGTCCTTCGGTCTTTACCTGTAATTCTTACTACTCCACTTGAGAAAGTTGAATAACGGTTACTTAGTTTTCTTCTTTGAGGTGGCGCCCCTGTTGGCGCCACTCTTCCATGATGGCGTCGTACTCAGCGTGCGTGCGCTTCCAGCGGTTGTGCGTCCAAAGATAGTAGGCTGGCTCGCGGTGTATGTTCTCTTCCAGCATCTGGAAGAAACGGCGCGTGATGGCGTTCTCTTCCTCCTGTGCGGCGTGGGCTGACAGCAGTCGGAAGGTGCAGATGTATTTGCCTCGGCATGGGCGCTCCATATCTAAGTAGTACACGGCGTCGTCCATTTTGCGCATGATGCGCTCGCCACCGGTGAAGACGGGCGTGTCGTGGCCCAGGAAGTCGAGCCACAGGTGAATGTTCTCCCACTTCGGCGTCTGGTCGCTGATGTAGCCGAAGAGAACGTGCTTCTTCTCACGCTTGAACTGCACCAGATGGCGCAGCACGTGGCGCTTGTTGATGCACAGGCCGCCGTGGGCGGAGCGAATGTCGATGAAGAGCCAGTCGGGAGGATTGCTGCGAAGAGGGTGGTAGATGAGGCCTTTCACGGCGTCGGGATAATGCGGGAAGGCCAGACCTATAGCCGACAGCCACTCCCAGTTGCAGTAATGACCCATGATGACGGCTACGGTACGCCCATCGGCAAAGACCTGCTCCACCTGCTCGCCGCCGCGGAACTCGAGGTGGCGCAGCAGCTTGGCGTCGCTCATGCTCAGCAGTTTGAACGTCTCGAGGAAATAGTCGCACAGCCAGCGGTAGAAGCGACGCTCCACACGTTTCACCTCCTTCCCGGACATGTCGGGGAAGGAAGTGACGAGATTGTTGCGCACCACCTTGCGCCTGTACCTGAAGATGTGATATAGGAGCACAAACACTACATCGGCCAGCGCATAGAGTAGACAAAAAGGCAGCAGCGACAGCGCATAGACGAGTCCTTTGAGCAAGTAATATATCAGCTTATTCATGTGTGCAAAGGTACGAATAAGCGAGCAAAGAGCAAAAGAAAATCCCCTTTTTCTTTTGCTCTTTAAAAAAAATGCGTAACTTTGCAGGAAATATCATTCTTACAGAAACATGAGCCATAAAGCAGGATTCGTAAACATTGTGGGAAATCCCAACGTGGGTAAGTCGACGCTGATGAACCAGCTCGTGGGCGAGCGTATCAGCATTGCCACGTTCAAGGCGCAGACCACGCGCCACCGCATCATGGGCATCGTCAATACGCCCGACATGCAGATTGTGTTCAGCGACACACCGGGCGTGCTGAAGCCCAACTACAAGCTGCAGGAGTCGATGCTGGCGTTCTCGGAGAGCGCCCTCGTCGATGCCGACGTGCTGCTCTATGTCACCGATGTGGTGGAGAACCCCGAGAAGAACATGGATTTTCTTGAGAAGGTGCAGAAGATGACGATTCCCGTGTTGCTCCTGATCAACAAGATTGACGAGAGCGACCAGAAAACTTTGGGAGACATTGTCGAGAAATGGCATACGCTGCTGCCGAAGGCTGAGATCCTTCCCATCTCAGCGAAGAACAAGTTCGGCACCGACCTGCTGCTGAAGCGCATCGGCGAGCTGCTGCCCGAAAGTCCCGCCTTCTTCGACAAGGATCAGCTCACCGACAAGCCCGCCCGCTTCTTCGTATCGGAGATTATCCGTGAGAAAATCCTGCTCTTCTACGACAAGGAGATTCCTTACAGCGTCGAGGTGGTGGTGGAGCGCTTCAAGGAGGACGACCGTCAGATACACATCAACGCCGTCATCTACGTGGAGCGCGAAAGCCAGAAGGGCATCATCATCGGCCATCAGGGCGTCGCGCTGAAGAAAGTAAGCACTGAGGCCCGCAAGGCATTAGAGCGCTTCTTCGACAAGCACATCTACCTTGAAGTCTTCGTCAAAGTCGACAAGGACTGGCGTTCATCGCAAAAGGAACTCAACAACTTCGGCTATAACCCCGAATAATCTCTCTTACCATTCCACCACTTCCGCATCGCCGAAGGCTTCGTAGCCGCTGACGAGGACGCGGTCGCCGGCACTTAGACCACTTATGACTTCATAGTGTTCTGTGTTCTGGCGACCGATTTTTATGGGGACACGACGGGCGCGGTGGCCCGTTTCATCTACTTTCATCATCCATTGTCCGCTCGTCTGTGCATAGAAACTGCCTCGGGGAATGATGAGTCGACGCTCAGGTTTCCCAAGTTCGATTTGCAGGCGTAGTGTCTGGCCGAAACGCCATTTCTCCCCCTCCCTTGGGGAGGGGATAGGGGTGGGCTTTAGTTCCACCGCAAAACTATGCTCCTGCACCTGAGGCGTAGTGCGGCTGACTTCAAAGGAATACTCAGTCCCTTTCAACATGGATGTGGCAGGCAGGCCCGTCTGGACACGGTCGATATAGTATTCATTGAGGCGAGCCGTCACTTTATAGTCTGTCAGCACGCCGATTTCGCCTACTTGTTCACCGGCAGACACCTGTCCGCCAATGACGGCGTTGAGGTTGCCGATCTGTCCGTCGGTAGGAGCCAGAATGACGAGGGCTTCACGACGGCGGTTGCTGTTTCCCAGCTTCTGTGCCTCCATCGCCATCTGCTGCTGGATAAGCTGACGGCCAATCATGTTCAGCACGGAATCCTGTTGCAGACTCTCGATGTTCAGCAGCGTGCGGCGGCGGTTGTACTCATACTCGTCGCGGGCCACTTCGAGCTGCGCCTGGCTACGGACGCCCATGCGTGCCTCCTCCTCGGCCAGCTCGAAGTCCTTACTCATCTTTTTCAGTTCAAAGTCTGCCTGTAGGGCTTGGCTGCGCAGGGTGATGCTCTTCTGCTGCATCTCGATGAGTTGCTGGCGGTGCTGCATCTGCTGCAGCTCATAGCTCTGCCGTTCAGCCGCCATCTCCTCTAAAACTTTCGGATTTGACAGGACGAGAATGGTGTCGCCACGCCGCAACACGTCACCGTTGTGGCAGCAGATGCGTTCCACCGTACCGCTTTCTGTGGCGTTCACCCGCATACTCGTGGCTGGGCAGACCACGCCGTTTACATCGATATACTCCAGAAACTCACCCTCGGTGACAACCGCTATCTGCTCATCGGTCATCTCTACCTTCAGCGTCCGCGGGCCGAGTTGCAGAACCAGTGCATAAACCATAAGAGCGGCCAACATGGCACCGCCCAGCAAATACATGCGGTATCTTACATACCACGGTTTTTTCGGTATCTTTATATCCATCTTTTTTATTGTTTCAACGTCAGACTTCTTAATCCATAATACAGGCTCCAGTAGGTTTGCAGCGCATTGATGAAGGCTCGCTGTGCATCATCCTTCTCGTTGATGCTCGTATTGAACTCCAGCAGCGTCGTGCGCCCTTGCAGGTACAGCCATCGCGCCACCTCGTAGCGTCGAAGGGCCGTCTCCCGTGTTCGGAAGGCAATTTTTACACGTTGGGCCTGCAGGTTGTATTGTCGCACCATCTTCAGCACGTTCAGCCGGAAGTCCTGCAACGCCTGCTCACTCTGTGTCTGTGTCAGTTCCAAGCGTGACTTCGCTACGCGCACCTGTCCCTTGCCTCGTCCCCAATCTAATAGCGGTAACGACAGCGTCAGGCTTACATACTCCTGTTCCAGTGGATGGGCGTAAGTTTCCTTTAGCGTCGCGCCTTTCTGCGAGAGACCGAATTGCATGTATAGGTCGGCTTTCAGACCACGGCTGGCTTTAGCCGACGACAGTGCGCTCTCGCTCTCCATGACGTTCAGACGCAGCTGCTCAGGGTCGGGGTTGTTCTCTAAGGCTAAGGTCAGCGCCTCGTCGGCATCTATTACGTCGTTGCTGATGAGGGTGTCGGGCACTACCGCCAAGGGCACGTCGTCCTTGAAGCCGAGATAGGAGCGCAGCATCTGCATGGCATCCTCCACCTCAGCTTCGGCGTTCAGGCGGTTTGTCTCTTCGGTCAGTTTGCCTACCTCCAACTGTAGCATTTCGTTCTCCGTGATGCTGCCGCGCTCATAGCGGCGGCGGGCATAGCTGAGCAGCGTGTCGCTGACGGCAAAGTTCTGCCGTGCAATGTCGAGGTTCGTCTGCGCCGAAGCCAACATAAAGAAATAGGTACTTGCTCGCGAGGCTACCAGTTCCATCGTCTCGGCATACTGCTTGCGGGCGATGCTGTGACGCAGCGGCTCCGTGCGTCGTGCCCATCGCAGATGGTTGTGTCCGAAGATGTTCTGCTGATAGCCGATGGAGAAAGGTACACTGCTGTAGTCGTGTGTGCGCTGCTCAAACTCGTCCAGCCGCTGCAGGTTGTTACGCAAAAACAAAGTGCCGCCAGTCAATGCTATGTTCTGGCTGATGTTTAGTGAAAGGTCGGTGTTCAGCTGGTTCTGCCGCACAAAAACATTGGTACCATCGGGCTGGGTGATGCTGTTTAACTGCCGGTTGAGCGATGGCGAGCTGCTCAGCGTCACTGAGGGCAGATAGTTGGCTTTGTGGTAGCGGTAGCTCCACTCTGCCGCCTCTAACGAGTGCTTAGCCGCCAGTGCGTCGCTCGACTGCTGCTGTGCCAATGCAATAGCCTCGCTGAGCGTCAGCCGCAAGGAGTCTCCTTGTGCTGCCGCCTCTATGGTCGCGCTAATAACGAAGAGAAGGATGAATCTTACATTCATTTCGAATTAGGGTTTGACACTTTTCTTCCGTCAAAATCTGTGCCAAACACCTAATTCGTTGATTCACAAAAACATTTCGTCAAGACCATCCTTCGCTATCCGTGCGCAACCGCACGCTGTCCGTGCAATTCCGCACATCAGCGCATATGAGGATTGCCACAGACAAGAAAGTCTCCAAAACATCCGGGTTTACTCGTTTTGAGTTACTATTTACAAACTTGTGTGGTAGAAAAGGTGATTTCACGTCGAATTTTGCTGAGATAGGTCGGCGTGATGTTGAGGAACGACGCGATGTCCTTCAGCGGCAACTGCTGCACAATTTGGGGACACCGCTGCAGCAACATCTCATAGCGCTGACGGCCATCGGCACAATAGAGACTGCTCATCCGGCTGTAGGTCTGCAGGAAGAGATGCTGCATGATAAACCGTCCCATGCGCTCGGCCTCGTGGCTGCTGCGATAGAGTGCCTCCAGCCGCTCACCAGGAAACAGGGACACGCGGCACGGCATGACAGCCTCAATCGAAACGGTTGACGGTTCAGCTGTGAGGCAGTTGGGATAGTCGCACACAAACTCGCCCTCGAAAACAAAGCCAATGATGTGTTTGTCATTGTCATTGAAGTCGCGCTTACAATATTTAAAACAGCCCTGCTCTACAAAGCCTATCCAGCGAGCGGGCTCGCCTTCGCACTCCAACAGCTGGCCACGCTGATAGTTGACGGTTTCACCCTCGCGCTTGCACAGCTCATGAACATACTGCAAGTCAAGATTCTGTGTGTATGTGTTGAATGGTTCTGCCATGTCTCGGTGTTTGGTTATCAGGGGGAATGCAAAAGAGTAGCGCGGTACTGATTCTGCATCCGCTCCAGAGGCATCGCCAAACGCCGTTCTCGTAGATACAAGTCTCAGCCCGCGCTTAAACTCGAGCATCGACCTCTTTCTTCTCACGAGATATTTTGGCGAAATTTTTGGAGCAAGAATCAAAAAGTCAACGCAATCTTATGTCGTGTTATGTCTATCTGTCTATCCGTTCATCCATGATTATATTATTGAACATATCATCCACATCTTTCACCTCATAGACTCGTCCTTCATCGAGGCGGGTTTAACATGTTTGCATTGTTTTAGAATTTGCCGACAAAGATACGTTTTTTTTTCTGATATTAGCGCTTTTTGCAGAAAAAAGATGATGATGTGCAACATGTTTTGCTTTACGGTGTTGCCAATAGCTCGTAGGGAATATCATCGCATAGCATAGAGCAGGCCATTTGCTCTGGGGACGGTTGCTGGTCGGGGGAAGACTGCTGCGCGTCGGCAGTCTGCTGAGCGATGACGGGCTGGGTGTATCGGGTGACGATGCGCGTCTGATAGATGGTGTCGCGGACGGTCGCTACTTGCCTGATGGTGTCGTGCTGCACCACGATGCTTTGTGCCAACGGCTGAGCTTCGGGCTGCGACGCTTTCCCTCGGATGCCATAGCCAACGATGAAGCTGACGAGGCTGGCGGCAACGGCGATGATAGCTGCAATGGTACGGCTCTGACGGCGACGAGGCTGCCACGGGGCAATGCTCATCTGGTTGTCAACGGCCTGGCGCTGACGGCGGGCCGACTGGATAATCTGGTCGTTACTTATTTTCATATTTCTTGAGCTTTTTGCGGATGATGTTCATGGTCTTGTGGAGGCGCGATTTGACGGTGCCCTCTGGGATGCCGACAATCTCGGCCACCTGCGGGATGGTCAGCTCCTCCTGATAGTGGAGCGAGAATAGTTGGTGCAAGGGCGCAGGCAGTTCGGCGAGTACCTGCGCTAAGGCTTCGTCGAGCGTGGCTTCGTCGAGCTGCACTTCTATCTGCTGTTCGCTGATGGGCTCGGCATCGAGGGTAGCTAACAGCTGTGCCTCGTAGGCATTGTTGCGGTAGTGGTTGCGGCAGAGGTTGTAGGCGATGGTGAAGAGCCATGTGCTGACGCTGCGTCCCTCCTGGTAACGGCTTCGGGCCTCATAAGCGCGCAGGAACACGTCGTGCGTGGCATCGGCAGCCAGCTCTTCGTCGCCGCCCAGCTGTAGGAAGAAGAAGCCCTTCAGCCTTCGGGCATAGCGGCGATACAGCTCTTCGAAAGCCCTATCCCCCTCGGGGGATGCAAGGGGGGCTCTGCCTGCCGCCACCCGTTCCATCAGCTCCTCGTCGGAGAGCTGGCGCAACGGTTTCAGATGGAAGATGCTCATTTCAGATAGCCTTTGAATTCATCCACATCGTAGTTCTCCTTCTCCAACTGGCTGATGACATCGCTGAAGATGTCGCTGAGCCACTGATAGCGCTCCTTGTTGTGCTGCTTGTAGTAGGGCAGCTGGTCGTGCAGCAGCCGCAGGTAGTTCATGGCGTAGGCATCACCCTCGGCCGAACCCGAGAAACGCTGTGTGTTCTTCATCACAGGATGGAACCGCATACGCAGATACTCCAGACGGTAGCGCTGCTCGATATTGCGACGCTTCACGGCCCTGTTGTCGTAAGGCTTAGTGGAGTAGCGCATGGTCAGCCCCTCGTTGTAGAGGCAGGCCTTCAGTTCATCGGGCAAGCCTTCTCCTATAATGTATTGCCACATGTCGTGAGCCGACAGATAGACAGGACGCTTGGAGTGATCGAAGATGTAGCGCATGATGGCTGTCAGTGTCTTATCCTGCCAGGTAGTCCACAACTGATTCCATACGTCATCGTTGAAGGGGATGCCAATGTGCCCAAACACATCTTTTACATACTCGGGGTTCATGGCGGCATCCTCGTCGTAGAGAATCTTATCCTTATGAACGCCCAGCACATGCTGCAGGATGAGTTTGCCGACCATTTCGCCCGGATGGGGAGCGATATAGACACCGCCTTCGTCCATGCCTTGCAGTTCGTTGAAGTGGTACTGCAACAACTCCTCGGGATACTGCCCGCTCTCGTAGTATTGGGTCAGCACGTTGGCCATCCTCACTGTGTCACGTTTGGGAATCAGGTATTGCGTCCACAATTCGTAATCACCCGCAGGAGCATCCTTGGGCAGCAGGACGATGGCAGAGTCCGCAGTGAGTTCTCTCCTGTCGGTCGTCGTGGCGAGCATACCTTCATATTCGCAATAGTAAGCGGTATAACTGCCAGGAAGGGCATTCTTGATCCGTTCCAACAGCGGCATCATCTCGTCCTTGAAGTGCTGTATGCCAGCCTCCCAGTTCTTGCATCTCAGTCTAAACTCCTGGGTAGAGCATATCTCGAAGAGATTGCGCCATGCAGCATCGTCCTTAGGGTGCTGGGTCACGAAGTCGTTCCAGTAGTTGTACATGCTGTCCAACTTGAGCGAGTCCACTAGGTATAGCGGTGCCCTTCTATCAATA
>CACYYG010000047.1 GCA_902778535.1 uncultured Prevotellaceae bacterium | reverse complement strand
TGTCATTATGGGACAGGAATCACAATCACATCCGGACAGAACTAATCATACGGCATGAGAATTGATTGGTCATAAACCCTTATGAATTATTCAGGTTAAAGTTCCGGCTTAACATCACGCAGATAACATCACGTAGATAACGCGAAGCGCTGATGAAGAATTCGGAGAAATTCAATATTTATATATTATATATATAATATATAAATATTGCGCTGGTTTCCACGTCTTCGCGTGATGTACGTGATGTGATAATTGTTATATTCCGTAATTTCAAAACATTCTGAAAATGAACAACTTAGTAAAAAAGACCCGTGGCACGGGCACTTATTTCGAGGACGGCACCTACGAGTTTACGCCGCAGGGAAAGGGCGAGCCGCTCTATGAATCGGTGTGCAAGGTGGGCAGCTGCAGCCTCGGCCGCACGTCGGGCAAGACGCAGCAGAGCTATGTGGCCAAGCTGAAGGTTGACGCCAGCGACGCCGACCCTGCCGAGGCCATGCACGCCGCCCTCGACCGCCTGGCAGCGAAGGTGTGGCCTGTCACCGCCCGTGAGCCCAAGCCTCGCGGCCGCATGCTGATGAACCAGGACGGCGGCAGCGTGCGCCTCGATGCCAAGAACGGCATCGTCAGCCTGCGCCTCGACATCGACCTTACCGAGGGCACAGAGTTCGGTAATAAATTGTCTAATTTTCTAATTGAATCAACCAAATGTTTGTACTGCAACAAGGATTTGCTTACCCGTGCGTACCGTGCAATTACGAAACGTTCGAAGCAATAACCAAGAGTGAGAAGGTGGCGGCCACCATAGCCGCCGCCCGCGCTGCCCTCCAGCAGGGCAACCGCAAAGAGTATGACCGCCTGAAGCGATCGCTGCCCGCCTTCTGCTTCATGGCCACGTTTGACAAAAACCGCGGCTCCAGCGGCCAGCGCCCCGAGAACTACTGGCGGCTGCAGAGCGCGGCGCGGCTCAACGGCCTCGTGATGCTCGACTTCGACCATCTGGAGGAAGACCCGCGACAGGTGTTTGCCCGCATTCCCGACCACTGGCGCGACGACGACTGCGCCTCGCAGATTCTGCTGGCCCACGTGACACCCAGCGGTCAGGGGCTGCGCATTGTGTGCAAGGCCGACGCGCGGCGCGGCAACCTGGCCGACAACCAGCAGCACCTTGCCACCGCCTTCGGGCTGAAGGGCGACGAAGCCGTAAAGAACGCCGACCGCCTCTCGTTTGCTCCCGCCGCCTCCGACATCATCTACCTCGACAAACAAATTTTCACCTACAGCAATGACGACTATGACAAAATGTTTGGCGACAACTACCGCCATAGCAATTCTCAACCTTCTAAAGTATCTGCTCATAGTGCCCCTGCGCCTGCTGACGTGGCCGGCGGAAATGGCAACCTACAGAATGATGCGCCTGGTAAACAGGAAGCTCAAGAAATTACGCTCGACAAAAACGCCGACGGCATGTACGCCTATCAGGGCACTCCGTACACCACCATCGTTGAACGCTGGCTCGAAAAACACGGCAAGCCCGAGCGTGGGTCGCGGCATCTGTCGGCGCTGAGGCTTGCTGCCGATTTGCGCTATCTGTGCGACAATAACCCTGCTAACATTCGCTTCGTCATGGCACTGGCTCGCTTCGTGCAGGAAATGGTGGAGGAAGGCGGCGCAAAAGAGATCATCGACATCTGCAACGATGTGGTCAACCGCAAGATGAACCTCACTATGCCCAAGAACGTGGCCGCGCTGCTCGACAGCGTGAAAGAGGCTCCTGGCGACGGCAGCGATGCCGAAGCGCCCGTCGAAGTCTACACCGAGTTCTGGGAAAGGCTGAAGCCGCTCCTCACCGAGCCCTACGACTTGGCCGTCTACCGCATGGACGACGCCAACAAGCTGGGCGGCGTGTTTGCAGCCGGAGCCATGTTCTGCACGCTGATGACACGCTGCTGGTACCGCCATTTCGACGGCGAGGTGCACCGCATGAACCCGCAGGTTTACCTCATTGGCGATCCTGCCAGCGGCAAGGGCGAGGCCGAGAAGATTGACCAGATTATCATGTCGCCCGTCATCGTGGCCGACAAAATGGGGCGCGATGCCGAGGCAGAATACAAGCGCCAGCAGAAAGAACGCTCCACCAGCTCGAAGGCGCAGAAAGGCGAAGCCCTCAAACGTCCCGAGTTCTGCATACGCTATCTGCCCAGCCGCACGTCCAACGCTGTGTTCTTCCGCCGTGCCAAGAACGCTTTCGAGGAGAAAGACGGCCAGAGAACCATGCTCCACCTCTATACCTTTGATTCAGAGCTCGACGGCAACACGACGGCGCAAAGCGGCGGCTCGTGGATTGGCAAGCACGACATTGAGCTGAAGGCCTTCCACAACGAGTTTACCGGTGTGGACTATGCCAACGCCGATTCTGTCAACGAAATCATACAGGTGTTCTACAACAGCGTCGTCACGGGCACGCCCGTATCGCTCTCGCGCAAGGTGACACCCCGCAACATCAACGACGGCCTGTGCTCGCGAATGGCCATCTTCAAGATGCTGTCGTCTGATTTCAAGATGATTGGCCGGGGCAACAAGCTCGTCATCCACGAAAAGAACTGCAAGCTGAAACAATGGGCGTTCAAGATGGAGCGCCTGCACGGAGAGCTGAAAATCGACAGGCTGATAGACTACGTTTACAAGCTGTGTGAAGACAGCGCGCTACAGGCCGAGGCCGAGGGTGACAAGGTGCTCGACTATCTGAGAAAGCGCGCCGTGTTCTATGCCACTTGGTTCACGGTGCCGAGGATAGCCGCAAGGGCCATCCAGCAGGCCGACAAGATGCCGACAAAGAGCGATGACGGCGAGCTGTTCGTCAGCGTCGACCCGATGACGCTGGTCACCGTCGAGGACAGCGACCTCGATTTTGCTCACCTCATCTATGATGCCGTCATCTACTGGCAGGACTACTTCTTCGGCAGGATGCTGCAGGAGTCGTGGAACAACGCAGCACGCGACCTTCAGCAGCGCAAGCGTAACTCGTGCAACAAGTTTGCGTTTCTGAATATGCCGCAGGAGTTCTCAACGAAACAGCTGTCAGAAGAGCTGAAAATATCAATGGGTGCTGCTGCCATGCAGACGCTACGCTGGGTGGAAGCAGGCTACCTCGTGCGCGTTAAAAAAGGCTATTTCCGTAAAATCATTCAAAACATAGAGTAATGGACACGCAAAGTGCTTTGGAAAAACAGTTCCTTGAACCGATGAAAGAGGAGCTGAAATCAATGTTTACCGTCAAATGGATGTCGGGCAAATTCAGTGCCGCGCTGGTAGTCAGAAACGGATTCACGCTCGGCATGGTGGTCGGTTTCATCATGAACCAGTGGGTAAGATTCGGCTACAGCTTCAACAAACTCGAGATTGACGTTAACAAACTGACTGTCCGTCTGCAAGTTATGGAGGAAGCTCAGTGTAACAAGCTTACGGTGGTTTGGAAGCAAACATAACGTACATCACATCACGTAGATAACGTAAAGCCCTCGTTTGAGGGCTTTTTTGTATTTTTATTTCTTACATCTGTTAAGCAGTTCTGCTTTTCCGTCGGCCAGTAGTTTGATGATGAGTTCTCCGAAGAGTGTGTTCTGCCATGCGAACCAGGGTCGTGTGTAGTGTGTGGCGTCGTCTTTATGGAAGGCCTCGTGCATGAATCCTGTGCCGGCATCGGTGGCCATGAGCATCTCGATGCAGCGGGTGATCTCGGCGTCGTCGTTGCTGGTGAAGGCTCGCATGATGATGGACATGTGCCAGGGCATGTCGTAGCCCACATGCGGCCCTCCGATGCCCTCGCCTGCTGCTCCGTGGAAGAAGGCGGGGTTGTCGTCGGACAAGACGAAGCGTCGTGTGTTCTGATAGACGGGGTCGCTGCTGTCGACGTCGCCGAGGTAGGGCATGGCGAGGAGCGACGGCACGTTGGCGTCGTCCATCAGCAAATGGCTGCCGTAGCCGTCGACCTCGTAGGCGTAGATTTTGCCGTACTTGGGATGCTCCACCACGGCATATTTCTTCAGAGCCTGCTCTACCTCGTCGGCCAGCGCCCTGCACTGCTCAGCACGGTGGGCATCGTTGTTGACGGCGGTGAGGATGTCGGCCGCTTTGCGCAGTGAGGTGACTGCCATGAAGTTGGAGGGCACGAGGAAGGGGAAGACGGTGGCGTCGTCGCTGGGACGGAAGGCGGAGGCTATGAGTCCGACGGGCTTCACAGGATGTCCTTTGCCGTCCCATCCCACTGTGTCAAACTGGCGGTCGGTGGTGCGACGGAAGGTATAAGCCCCCTCCAAACCTCCCCACGTAGGGGAGGCTTTATGTTGCTGGGAATGGAAGACGGCGAGGATGTTGTCGACGGCCTTGAGCCACTCGTCGCTGAAGACAGTGGTGTCGCCCGTCGTCTTCCAGTAGTGGTAGGCCAGTCGTATGGGGTAGCACTGTGAGTCAATTTCGTATTTTCGCTCGTGTATGCCGGGCTTCATGTCGGTGTGGTCGCCCTGCCACGGGCCCACCTGCGTGGAGTCCTGATAGAAGGCGTTGGCGTAGGGGTCGCGGTTGATGCTCTTCAGCTGGCGCAGGATGACGCCGCGTATGAGTCGGGCCAGGGCAGGGTCGTCGTTGCAGAACTGTACGTAGGGCCACACCTGAGCGCCGGAGTCGCGCAGCCACATGGCGGCGATATCGCCCGTGTAGACGAAGGTGTCGTCGTCGCCGTTGGGCAGCCTGGTGTAGTGGGCCGTCGTCTCCAGCGTGTTGGGGAAGCAGTTTTCAAACATCCATGCAAGATAGGGGTTGCCGCTGAGCTGCTGCTTCACCTTCTCGATTTTCTGGTCGATGACCTGCGACTGAAAGAGCCGCTGCTCCACTGGCGGTCGCTTCGACTGTCCTACGGGGATGCTGGCATCGGCCACCATTCGGATATACTCGGCGCCAAAGGCCTGCGGTTTCTCTTCGGAAGGCTCGGCAGGCTTCTGGGCTCCCGTCGGGCCGCAAGCCATCGTCAGTGCTGCGGCTGCCATGATTGCTACGATTCTTTTCATTGCTTTTGTTGTTTACAGGTTCAGGTTGAAGGAGCAAGGAGCTTTTATTCCCTATGACTTCCCAAAACTTCTCGTTTTCGAGTGCAAAAGTAAGAAAAAACCAACTAATCCAGCAGTAAAAACTGGTCAATAAACAATAAACAATAACCAATAAGCGTTAAAACAATAAAACGTGACACGGCTTTACACATTATTATATATATGGATGCTTGCCGGCATAACCTCCGGCTGGGCTCAGCCAGTGGCCTTTGCCAACTATATGGCAGCCGACGGCTTGAGTGACAACAATGCGCTCTGCAGCCTGCGCGACAGATACGGCTTCGTGTGGATAGGCACGAACAACGGCCTGAACTGCTTCGACGGAGCGCAGAACACCGTCTACCGTAACATGATTGAGGGAAAGAGCGGCATTGAGAACAACACCATTACTGCGCTCTATGAACACGGCGACGACATCTGGTTTGGCGGTTCTTTCGGACTCTATGTCTACGACAGACAGGCCAACCGCTTCAGAGACTTCGACAAGCAAACGAAGTATGGCGTGAGCATCAGTGCTGCCGTGCAGGACATTGTAGGCTGTCGCAACGGTAGCATCTGGATAGGCACACAGGGACAGGGCTTGTTCATCTATAATCCGACGACCGGCGAGCTGACGCAAGACAGTAGGCACGGCGCCTTTATCAGCGATATACTGGCAGAGAACGACAGCTCCGTCTTCGTTGCCACCCTGCAGGGACACATTATTCTTTACTCACAGGACGGCACCTGCCTGACGGAGCATCATATACCCGACTATCGCAGCGATAAGAATAACATCAGCCTGGAACTCATCGGCTCCAGTCTTTATATAGGATGCGAGCGCGGGCTGTATCATATAGAAAGAGGCGAGACCGAGGTGAATCTCGTCAAAACTCAGGTGCCCGGCATTCATTCGCTGCTCAGAAGAGGCAGCCGGCTGCTCATGGGCACCGATCAGGGCATTTATCTCTATAACCCCTCGACGCAGCAGATGAGCCGCTTCGACAATCCTGAAGACAAAGCCACCGGACTGACCGACCAGCGGGTGAACGCTCTGGCATGGGACAAAGACAGTACGCTGTGGGTGATGACCCAGATGGGCGGCGTATGCTATATGCCGCAGCGAGGCGGCGATGTGCGGCTGGCTCACTTCCCGGAAAGCGGACGGGGCTATATGATCTATGCCGTTTGCGAGACAGCCGACGGGCGTCTGTGGATTGGCTACGAGAACGGACTGGGCATCTACAACCCTAAGACACAGCTCATCGACGACTATCCTGCCATCAGTCTGAAGCAGGAAATCAATGTGCTGATGGCCGACGGCAACGACCTGTGGATAGGTACACGCCGTCAGGGCATCTTTGTGCTGAACACCACCGACGGACAGTTGCGCCACTATCAGTATTCTTCCGACAAGTCCTACACCGTGCCCAGCAATGAGATTACCAGCCTGCTGCGCACTTCAGAGGGCGTCATCTATGTGGGCACCAGCTGGGGACTGTGCCGCTATGAGCGTGAGAGTGAGAACTTCATGTGGTATTTCGAGATAGGCTCTACGACCCGTGTCACCAGTCTGGCTGAGGACAAGGACGGCTGTGTGTGGGCTTCAACCAGCAATCACGGTCTGTTCAAGCAGTGGGAGAAGGGCAGCACGTTCCGCAACTTCACCTATCGGCAGAAAGAAGCGAAGTCGCTGGCCAACAACAATGTCTCATCCGTGTTCTGCGATCGCAGCGGCCAGATATGGGTAGTCTACAACGGCACCGGGCTGGCTCGCTATCAGCCTCGTACAGAGTGTTTTGAACCCTTTGTCAGCGACATTCCTGAGATTCAGGACCAGCAGATATACTTTATCGTTGAGGACTGTCAGCACTATTTGTGGATGGGTGTAGAGACAGGCATGTTGCGTCTCGATGCCCGCCGGACGGGCACCTCCATAAAAGTGCTTCGCGGCGGCAGCGATATGGCGCGCCAGCTCAAGCCCCGCAACTCTGCCTGCATCACCCGCAACGGCGAGCTCTTTGCCGGACGCTTCAACGTGCTGGCTCATTTCCATCCAGACAGCATCAGTATTGCAACCAGGCGGGCACCGGTCTATATCACCCGTCTGACGTCGACATCGACACAGTCATCAACCGTGCTGCCTCTTCACGACAAGGCTTCACTCACGCTGCCCTACGCCGACAACGGTTTTACGCTGCATTTCTCACAGCCTCTCTTCGACGGAGCCGGCAGCCAGCGGCGCTTTGAATATCAAATGGAGGGAATCGACGCCACATGGACCAAGGGAACGAAGAACGCCGAGGCCACCTACGTCAACATGCCGCCCGGCGACTACGTCTTCCTGCTGCGAGAGGCCGGCAGCACCGGGGAGAGCAGCTACGCACGGCTCAGCATCACCATCCTGCCGCCTTGGTATCGCACCCGTCTGGCCTATTTCGTCTATCTCCTACTTGCCGTCACGGCCATTGCCTGGCTGCTCTGCCGCTATAACAGCAGCATGAAGCGCCGCTACAACCGTCGGTTGAAAGAATATCAGACGGCACAGGAGAAAGCCAGCTTCGAATCGAAGATACGTTTTTTCGTTGACATCGTTCACGAGATACGCACACCGCTGACGCTCATCAGTCTGCCGTTGGAACAGATGGAAGAGAGCCAGCTGAGCGACGCGAACCGCCGCCATGCCAGCGCCATACGCCGCAACATGAACTATCTGCTGGGCATCACCAACCAGTTGCTCGACTTCCAGAAGGCTGAGCATGGGAAGATTCAGCTCAACCTCCGCAGATGCGATGTATGCCAGCTGCTCACTGAAACTTATCAGCAGTTTACCGATGCAATGGAGGTGCAGGGCAAGCGCTTGCAGCTGCAGCTGCCCGACGAGCCCGTCGTCAGCACCATCGATGCCGACAAGGTGCAGAAGGTGATGATGAACCTCATCGGCAATGCTGCCAAGTATGCCCGCTCAGAAATCATCGTGCGGTTAGAGCAGCTGGCTTCTCCTCACGACCAGCTGCGCATCTCTGTCATCGACGACGGCCCGGGAGTGCCGAAGGAGGAGCGCGACAAGATTTTCGACCTCTACTATCAGATAGGCCGCCCCGATTTGCCGTCCGGCTCTGCCAAGAACACCTTGGGCACCGGCCTCGGCCTCTCCTACGCCAAGATGCTGGCACAAGCCCACGGCGGCGACCTCACCTGCAGCGATGCAGCAGGGGGAGGGTCAGACTTCCAGCTGGTGCTGCCCATAAAGACTCACCCCCAACCCCTCCCTATGAGGGAGGGGAGCAATTACCTTTCTAACTGGGACTCTGCGGAAGAAGTATTATCTCCCCTCCCTCATAGGGAGGGGCAGGGGGAGAGTCTGCCAGGGGAGAGTCTTCCCCGTCGTTCCTTCCGCATCCTCATCGTGGAAGACAACGAAGAGCTGCTGCAGACGACCGCCGAGGCCCTGCGCCCCCATTTCCGCGTTCTCAAGGCCCGCGACGGCATCGAGGCGCTCGACGTGCTGAAATACAACGATGTCGACATCATTGTCAGCGATGTCATGATGCCGCGAATGGACGGCATCGGGCTGTGCACCAGGGTGAAGGACGACATCAACTACTCACACATTCCCGTCATTCTGCTCACGGCAAAGACCAGCGTAGAGGCCAAGGTTGAGGGAATGCAGAGCGGAGCCGACGTCTATCTGGAAAAGCCCTTCTCCATCAGGCAGCTGCAATTGCAGATAGTCAGCCTGCTGAAGATGCGTCAGACATACCATGAACGGATGCGCAGCATCAGCCACGACGCCGACGCCGACGCCCCCGGCGAAGGCAGCCTGGGTCTCACTCAGCAGGATCTCTTGTTTATGGAACGTCTGCAGAAGATGGTGGCCGAGAATATGAGCGACGAAGATTTCTCCATCGACCAGCTTGCCGAGCAGATGAACATGAGCCGAAGCAGCTTCTACCGCAAAATCAAGGCCCTTACCGATATGACGCCTGTCGACTACTTGAAGATGTGTCGCTTAGAGCAGGCTGCAACGCTTTTGCGTCAGGGCATCCGTATTACAGAAGTGGCTGGGCGTGTAGGTTTTACTAGCAGCAGTTACTTCGCGAAATGCTTCAAAGGCCGTTTTGGCGTATTGCCAAAAGACTTTGTCTCACGATGAACAGCATTCTATAGCGTATGTCCACCATCGCCCCCTTTTCCAATCCGCTTTACGTGATGGCCAAGCCAGTAGGCAGTCTTTGCAACCTGCATTGCAAATACTGCTATTATCTGGAGAAGAAAAACCTGTACAACGCCCAACACTCAGCAATGCTGATGGACCACCGTACACTCGAGACATATATCCGCCAGTATATTGAGGCACAGACGCAGCCGCAGGTGCTCTTCATCTGGCACGGAGGCGAGCCGCTCCTGCGACCGCTGAGTTTCTACAAGCGTGTGCTGGAACTGCAGGAACCCTATACTCGTCGGGGCTACGTCATCGACAACAGCCTGCAGACTAATGGTACGCTGCTCACCGATGAATGGTGCGCTTTCTTTCGTGAGCACAACTGGCTCATTGGCATCTCCATCGACG
>CACYYG010000046.1 GCA_902778535.1 uncultured Prevotellaceae bacterium | reverse complement strand
GAAAACCAGAATCCGGAACAGGCCGATGCTTCTTGTACTACTTCATTCTGTCTATGTAAGCCTTTCAAAGATCTCAATCATTGCGCGGACAAAGACTAGACCCCTCGAAAAAAGGGGCGTTCCCTTGTTTGCGGATGCAAAGGTAAGAACTTTTCCAGCACCCACCAAATATTTTTGCAACTTTTTTTCATGAAAACACAAAAAATTTTCCAACCGATGACCGTCATCAATTGAAAGCGAGCCTATACCTTATTATTTATACGCGCGCGATAGAAGCTCAGCTTCTTTTTTCCTGGCCTGTGCAAGAAACTGCAGGTATTCGTCACTATCAGGATGGAAAGGCTTGTGACGAAGTGCTGCCTTGATGGGTTGCCAGTCGTTAACGAACTGCTTGGCCAGCGGACTAAGATATTTTTCGGACAAGCGTTCCCAAATATAATCTACGGTCTGCTGCGACGGGTGCAGCATGTCGGGCTGATAGAAGCGATAGTCACGCAACTCATCGAGCACAATCTCGTAGGCCGGGAAATAGCTCACACATTCATACCGCCGACAAAGCTCGTCGGCAGCCATCAGCAGAGTGGCTTTTGATAGCTGACTACCGTGAAATCCGTATTTGGCATAGCGGATGGGGCTGACAGTGACGACGATATGCGCATCGGCCCTGCGACGGAGCAATTCCTCGACTGCCTGTGCAAGGTAGTCAACACACTCAGAAACCGACAATTCTTCCTCGCTGAAAAGATTCTGCGGCCGTTTCTGGCAGTTATCGACTATCTCGCCCGTTTCCTTCAATCGATAAACATGGTTGGTGCCCAGTGTGATGAAGACCACACGGGATATGTCTCCCCTACCCTCTTCTTGCCGCTGAGCTATCCACTTCTTGACGGTGTGGAGCACCGACGCCGGATTATACATCACGCCGAAGGGATTGACAGTAACGGGAAAATGCTCCTCGTCAAACCGATGCCCGATGGCGTCGGCGAAGCACGAACCCACGAAGAGTATTTCTTCGAGCGGCTCAATCTGGAATGGCGGCCTGGGTATGTCTACGATAGTTCGAAAGTCCATTTTGTTCTCGTTCTTTGGGCGCAAAGATACGGAAAAAAGCGAAAGGAGCAAAACTTTTCATCATTATATTTCGCGCGAGGGTGATTTCCCCATTCATCTTTAGGGAAAACACCCTCTCACTTTAGGAAGTTTCCTTTGCGCATGTCACGTTTTCTTCCGATCTTTGCGATGTAAAAAGAAAGAAAAGTCACACAAAGTCTAACCCTTTAACGATTAGGAGATACAACTATGAAGAAGATGTTTACCCTGGCCCTTCTGATGGCAATGACCATCACGGCCACCGCAATGAGCTATACAACGGCCAAGAGCGAGGCCCTGTTCCTGAGCGACAAGATGGCCTACGAGCTGAACCTCACTCCGGCACAGTATGAGGCAGTGTATGAGATCAACCTCGACTACCTGCTGTGCATCGACAACCGCGCTGACGTGTTCGGCC
The DNA here is from genome assembly GCA_902778535.1 of uncultured Prevotellaceae bacterium. Classification (GTDB taxonomy): domain Bacteria; phylum Bacteroidota; class Bacteroidia; order Bacteroidales; family Bacteroidaceae; genus Prevotella. The sequence continues at coordinate 10,306 of CACYYG010000046.1, read as the reverse complement.
CTTGGTGGAACCGTCGTAATGCCGACCTGCGCTATGTGCTCAGCGCCTGGCAGTATGACAAGTATGTGAGCCTGGCTCACTTCTATCGTCCCGTTTCCTGGCACCACAGCGGCTGGCGCTTCGGAATCTACGCCCGCTATGGCCACGACCGTTTCTTCAACCATCATCCTGGTGCGCATGCCACCTACAGGGGAGGCAACAACCGCATGGCTGACCGCTTCTATGCCAACCGCATCGTGAACAAGCCGCCTCGTCACGCTGGCGGGCCCGGTGCACCTCACCCTCACGGCACAGGAAGCACCTGGCGTCATCCCGGCAGCAATGGGCCTCATCCCGCTGGTGCAACTCCGCCGCCGCCTCCAGGTCACAGAAGGCACAGGTAAGTCAGGATAAGTCCAGAGCAAGACTGATATGAAATAGCATACATCCGGAAGTGTTTCACTAGCCTATTTTCCATGAAACAAAGTGTTTCAAGTAATCCCGATGCTTGAAACACTTTGTTTCTGTGCTTGAAACACTTTGTTTTTGCGGCCGAAACACTTTGTTTCTAAGCCAGAAACAGAAGAAAAAGGTTTGCCAGGCATTTATCATTGATAACCACTTACTAACATAGACGATGGCGGGAAGAAGAATCAGGATGATTAGAATGAACGAGACAAAGGGTTGTTTTAGCGTATTTAACCTTCAATAACACGGTGATGTCGCATTTATTCGTTTTTTTCGTATATCTTTGCACCCGTAATGGATTTCAGAAGATTCATTGGAAGCCTAACGGCCCTGCTACTGATGGCGTCGAGTGCTTACGGACAAAGCAACGCTGAAAGCGACTCGTCGAACGTGCAAATGCTTGACGGTGAGCAGTTGCAGGAGGTACGCGTGTCGGCACAAGCTCATCGGCATGCTAAGACGAAGGGCCTGGGCAATGCCGACTTCATCGGCAGCGCCGATTTGTTGCGGGCTGCATGCTGTAATCTGGGCGAGAGCTTCACAACCAATCCCTCTGTCGACGTGAACTACGCCGATGCGGCTACGGGTGCACAGCAGATCAAGCTGCTGGGACTGAGCGGTACCTACGTGCAGCTGCTTACTGAAAACATTCCCAACTATCGCGGTGCTGCAGCTCCCTATTCGCTGGGCTACATCCCTGGTCCGTGGATGCAGAGCATTCAAGTGTCGAAGGGAGCCTCTTCAGTAAAGAACGGCTATGAGTCAATGACGGGTCAGATTAACGTTGAGTTCAAGAAGCCACAGGCCACACCTTTTGCCGACGCGAATCTCTTTTATAACACAAAAGGCAAATTAGAGGCGAACCTCGGGGCAAATCTGCGCCTGGGCAACCGCTGGAGCACGGCACTGCTGGGCCACTATGAATTGCTTGACAAGGCACACGACGAGAACGGCGACGGCTTTGCCGATATGCCGAAAGTGCACCAAGGCACGCTGATGAGCCGCTGGGCATGGGTCAGCGACAACTACATTTTCCAGGCAGCAGTCAAGGGACTTAAAGAGCATCGCGAGGGCGGTCAACTCGGTTCTCACCACTCACCAATGGCCTCAAATCCCTACCTCATCGACATCACCAACGAGCGTTACGAGGCTTTCGCCAAGAACGCCTACATCTTCGACTCAGAACACGCGGCGAACATTGCCTTGATTCTCTCCGGTTCGTTGCACCACGAAAATGCTCTCTACGGCAACAAGCAGTACAGCGCCGACCAGCGCAACGGGTATGCCTCGCTACTGTTTGAGACCGACTTCGACGAGCATCACAGCCTTTCGACGGGCATCAGTATGAATCATGATTATTTCGATTTCGATGAAACCACTCCTGGCGTGTATGCTCAATACACTTTTAAGGCCGGGGAGCTGCTGACGATAATGGGCGGCCTGCGCTGGGACCACAGCAATATCTACGGCAGCTTTACCACACCGCGCATGCACCTGAAATATTCGCCAAGCGACATCGTGACCCTGCGCGGCAGTATCGGCAAAGGCTACCGAACCAATCACGTGATGGCAGAGCACAACTACCTGCTGGCCAGCAGTAGGCAGATTATCATCGACGATGACCTCGACCAGGAAGAGGCATGGAACTATGGTGTGAGTGCAGCCCTCAGCATCCTCATCGGCAATCGGAAGCTGGAACTCAACGCAGAGTATTACTATACAACCTTCCTGCACCAGTTGCTTGTCGACATGGACAGTAATCCGCACGCCGTACACTTCACCAACCTTGTGGGCGACAGCTATTCACACACGTGGCAGGCAGAGGCCACCTATCCCTTGTTCGAGGGTTTCACGCTCACGGCCACCTACCGCCGTACCAACGTGAAATCCACCTACGGCGGTGTGCTGCGCGAAAAGCCGCTTACGAACAAATACAAAGGACTTGTCACTGCACAATACAAGCCCGGGCTGGGCAAGTGGCAGTTTGATGCCACGCTGCAACTGAATGGTGGCGGACGAATGCCCGATGGAGACTGGGACAGTCGCTATAAGGGCTACGAGCAGCTGAACGCACAGGTCACTCGTTTCTTCCGCCACTGGAGCATCTACGCCGGCGGCGAGAATATCACGGGCCGCCGACAGAAGCATCCCATCATAGCCGCCGATGCCCCATGGGGACCAGACTTTGACGCCACAATGGTTTGGGGACCCGTTCATAGTGCCGTCTATTACATAGGTATAAGAGTAAATTGGGAAAAGTTATAAAATCACATATCAGCAAATCGAAACAACCATGATGAGAACAAAAGCATTTTTATTGGCATTAGCACTGGCTACAGCCAGCTATGCCAAGGACATCAAAACCGTGGTGCTGACCACCGCCCCTGAGATGCACTGCGAAAACTGTGAGAAAAAGATCAAGAACTACATTCGCTTCGAGAAGGGTGTCAAGAGCATCAAGACCAACCTCGAAGACAAGACTGTCACCATCGAATACGATGCTGACAAGACTACTGTTCCCGCGATTATCGAGGGCTTCAAACGAATCAATTACAAGGCCAAGGAAGTGAAAACAGAAAAACCGAATGAACAGTAATGGAGTTTTAGCAGAATATTATTCTAAAACATCATGTTTCTTGCGGCTGTTTTAGAACTTTTGTAAAGTATTACCAATCATTGCAGAAGTATCTTCCGGATTTCGAAAGAAATTTGGGAGATATTTCTTTTGTTTATACCTTTGCACCGAGCAAACAAAGACTAAACTTGTTTATAGATGAATTTTGTATTCATATCGCCCCATTTCCCGCACACATACTGGCAGTTTTGTCAGCGGCTCAGCCAGAACGGCGTGACGGTACTGGCCATTGCCGACGTGCCCTACGAGCAGCTGCAGGCGGAGCTGCGCGAGTCGCTGACGGAATACTACCGCGTGGGTTCGCTGGAAAGCTATGACGAGGTGTACCGCGGCGTTGCCTACTTCGCCTACCGCTACGGACACATCGACTGGATAGAATCGAACAACGAGTATTGGCTGGAGCAGGACGCGCGGCTGCGGACGGACTTCAATGTCACGACAGGCATACAGAGCTACCGCATACGCAGCATCAAGGAGAAGTCGGAAATGAAGAAGCACTATCTGGAGGGCGGCATCTCGACGGCGCGGCAGACACTGGCCTTGAATGGCATCGAGGCCGTCAGCAAGTTTGCTGCCGAGGTGGGCTATCCCATCATAGCCAAGCCCGACGTGGGCGTGGGGGCCAGCGGTACCTACAAGATTAACAGCGAGGCCGAGCTGGCCGATTTCTATGCCAACGAGCCTCACGCCAACCAATACGTGGTCGAAGAGTTCATCACGGGTGAGATATGCTCATACGATGCCATCATCGACAGCAAGGGTGAGCCGCTGTTCGAGGCGATGACCGTCTGGCCGCCGTCCATCATGGACATCGTGAACCTCAGGCTCGACCTGTCGTACTACGTCGACAAGGAAATGCCGGAGCCATTGCGACAGCTGGGCCGCCGCACGGTGAAGGCCTTCGGGGTGGTGAGCCGCTTCGTTCACCTGGAGTTCTTCCGACTCGACAGCGAGCGTCCCGGGCTTGGCAGCATCGGCGACTTCGTGGCCCTTGAAGTAAATATGCGCCCGGCGGGAGGCTACACGCCCGACATGATCAACTACGCCCACTCGACAGACGTCTATAAGATATGGGCCGACATGGTGGCCTTCGACGAGCTGCGCACCGGGGAGGGAAAGCCTTATTACTGCGCCTTCGCCAGCCGCCGCGACATCTACCGCTATCGCCACAGCCACAACGAGGTGAAGAATCGCTACAGCGGGCAGCTGATGATGTGCGAGCGCATGCCAGAGCTGTTCTCGGCAGCCATGGGACAGCAGATGTACACCGTCCGTCTCAACACGATGGACGAGGTGCAGGAGTTTATCTATTATGTACACGCAAAGCAATGAACATCAACTACGTAAAGAAATACAGCAACGCCCTCGGACGTGACATGGAATACAAGACCTACGGCACCGAGGGCCACCCCGTGCTGGTCTTCCCGTCGCAGGACGGACGTTTCTACGACTATCAGGACTTCGACATGGTCGGCGTGCTCTCAGGCTACATCGACCGCGGCCTCATCAGGCTCATCTGCGCCGACAGCATCGACCGCGAGACGTGGAGCGACATGCAGGGCGACCATCACCACAGGATAGCACTCCATGAACAGTGGTTCCACTACATCACCGACGAGCTCATACCCGAAGTGCGCCGACGGCCCGACGAGACATTCATCGTGACGGGCTGTAGCATGGGCGGATTCCACGCAGGAAACTTCTTTTTCCGCCGCCCTGACTTGTTTGATACGCTGTTGGCACTGAGCGGACTCTACTACGCGGGCTATTTCTTCCCCAACTACAGCGCCCCGCTCATCTACGACAATTCGCCCTACGACTTTCTGCGCTCGATGCCCGCTGACCATCCTTACTGGGACATCTACCGCCACCGCCGCATCGTGATGTGTGTGGGGCAGGGAGCCTGGGAGGATGAACTCTTGGAGAGCACCCGCCAGATGGACGCCCTGCTGCGCGGGAAGAACGTTCCCGCCTGGATTGACTACTGGGGCCACGACGTCGCCCACGACTGGGCCTGGTGGCGCAAGCAGATTGTCTATTTCATGCAGCACATGCTGACCGACGAGGGCTTGGAGTACGTGATATGACGCCTCAGACAGCGTTTGTGACATCCTGAAGGACCAGCCCCGCCAGCATGAAGCCGAAGATGGCGGTGACGTGAGCCATCGTGCCATTGATCTGAGCCTTTGACGAGCACCACTCATGGTTGAGCAGCGAGGGGTCGCCAGGCCCCATCTTGGCCTTGGGACACATGCACTGCTCTGTGCCGCAGGTGGCGTTGTGGCCGCGGTTAGTCAGCAGTTCGTCGCTATAGACGCACTGGAACTTTCGTTTGGGGAACTGTCCCTGGCTCTTGAATTTCTTGCGGAGTGCGCGAGCCAGAGGATCGCCCTTCACTTTCCAGAATTCCGTCACTCTGATGCGCGTGGGATCCATCTTCAAAGCAGCTCCCATCGACGAGAAGAGCCTGGCCTTCGACTGGCAGGCCATGAGGATAAGCAGTGCTTTGTCCTTCAACGAGTCGATGGCATCGATGATGTAGTCGTAGCTGTCGATGTCGAATGACGCTGACGTTTCCTGGGTGAAGATTTTCTGCAATGCCGTAATCTCAGCCTGCGGGTTGATGGTGAGCAGACGCTCTTTCAGGGCTTCCACCTTCACGTGTCCCACGGTCTTTGTTGTCGCCATCAGCTGCCGGTTGATGTTGGTAATGCACACGCGGTCGCTGTCCACAATCGTCAGCTGCCTGATGCCGCTGCGTACAAGGCTCTCAGCGCACCACGACCCGACGCCGCCCACGCCAAAGATAATCACCCGCTTCTGGGCTATCCTGTCCATTGTCTCATTGCCCAGAAGCAGCTCTGAACGCCTGAATATAGCATCTTGTATTGCCATCGTCTTACTGTATTTTCACGTGCAAAGGTACACATCTTTTTTTAAGAACAACAATAAATACAAAGAATAATAACTTGGCGGTTTAACTTTACGAAAAAAAGGCGTGTTTAAATTTGCTTGTTACACCCGCCCTAACCGTATAGACTGCATAGAGTGCCACTACGCCTGCGGGCAAAAAGTATTGGGACACGAGAAAAAAGGGCTGGCTTTTACGGATGAAGGGTTAGTATGGCGGGAGAAAGGAGCCATTTTCCACGTTGGCATCGGTCGGGGATGATGTTGGCAGCGCCCGCTGCCGAAAATGACAGCGGACGGGGAAAGTGACGGCAGCGCTCGCTGCCTTCCTGTTTTCTTTTTAGTGTGATAGTCAGAGCACGCTATAGTGCCACGTCCTGCCCTCACGATAGCGGCGCAGGCGTGGGGTGTCGCCTTCGCAGAGCCCGTCAAGGTATGCCTTCGCCGATTTGCGTTTCAAGTGGCTGAAAACCATGAAAGTGCTGACGGTGACGTAGCCGTTGCGAATGCTTCGGCGGAGGGCCTCTTCCATCGCCTTGGGGTCATGCATCTGGCTGTTGCCCACACTGCCCTGCTGCCGGCGGAAGCCGTCACTGCTGCAGTCGGCATCCCTGACGAACTGTTTGGAGGGGATGAACTCAATTCCTCCGTACATCACGTCGCGTCCCGTCACTTTTTCCGGGTCGGTATGGTCGCCAAGCAACTTCAGTTTGGGAGCCAGGGATCCGAAGGGTGTTTCCACGCGGTGACCTTGGCGCAGCCACATCGTGGCCACCTCGCTGAATAAGTCGAAGAGGCGTTTCATCTCGCCCTTGCTAGTATGGCGGTACTTGGCACAAAAATCGTCGATGGCATCGAGGTCGTGCCTGTGCGCTATGACGGGCTGGGCATAGAGAAGAGGCTTGCCGTCGTCGCCCTTCGTGGGGCGTGGCTGCAGTTCAAAGAGTATTCCGTCTGTTTTTCGTGGCATATTTCCTTACATCAATTTGTTGGCAAAGTTACGAAAAGTCGAGAGCAAAACAAAAGAAATTCATTTCTTTTTTTTGCCGAGACGGAGTAAGTTAGCGCTTGCAAAGCGCAAAGTTACGAAAAGTCGAGAGCAAAACAAAAGAAATTCATTTCTTTTTTTGCCGAGACGGAGTAAGTTCGCGCTTGCAAAGCGCAAAGTTACGAAAAGTCGAGAGCAAAACAAAAGGAATTCATTTCTTTTTTTGCCGAGACGGAGTAAGTTCGCGCTTGCAAAGCGCAAAGTTACGAAAAGTCGAGAGCAAAACAAAAGAAATTCATTTCTTTTTTTGCCGAGACGGAGTAAGTTCGCGCTGGGAAAGTTGAATAAAGTTACGGCAAAATTAGGAAGATTCCATATTATTTCGTATTTTTGCACCAGTATTTCTAACATCACTATCATTATGAAGAGTTTCAAATCATCAGCGTGGATTCTTCCACAGCCCGTGCTGATTATCGGCACTTACAACAAAGACGGTAAGCCCAATGCCATGAACGCTGCATGGGGCGGCCAATGGGATATGCACGAGATTATGATCTCGCTCGGTTCTCACCAGACGACTGACAACCTTGCTGAGAATTCTGAGTTCACCGTTGCCTTTGCAACAACCGAGACAATGGTGGCCTCTGACTATGTTGGCATCGTAAGCGGCAGGAACACACCCGACAAGATGGAAAAGACCGGGTGGACGATTGAGAAGGCTCCAAATGTGAACGCTCCCGTGTTCCGTGACTTCCCAATGACCCTTGAATGTAGGGTGAAGCAGAAGATTGACGAGAGTGAGACGGGCTATTACCTCGTAGCAGAAATTGTCAACATCCTCTGTGATGAAAAGTTCCTGGCCGAAGACGGCAAGCCTGATGTGGAAAAGATGGAGCTCATCACCTTTGACCCCGTTCATCACACCTACATCCAACTGGGCAAGACGGTAGGCAAAGCATTCTCTGACGGCAGTAAGTTGAAATGATATAATGGAAAAGGAGATTTATCTTGCCGGCGGCTGCTTCTGGGGAACGGAGCATTACTTCAAGCAGATTGAAGGCGTGGTGGAAACGGCAGTGGGATTCGCCAACGGCCACACGGAGAACCCAACGTATAAGGAGGTTTATACCGATACGACGGGACATGCCGAGACGGTGCTTGTAAAGTACAACCCCGACGTGGCCAGCCTTGAATTCCTGCTGAAAATGTTCTTTAAGGCCATCGACCCTACAAGCCTCAACAAGCAGGGGCATGACGAGGGAACCCGTTACCGTACTGGCGTCTACTATACCAATGCCGAGGACTTGCCTGTTATTGAAAAGGTGTTCGCAGAGGAGCAAAAGAACTATCAGGCGCCTTTGGCTGTAGAGAAGCTGCCATTGGAGAACTTCTATACGGCAGAAGACTATCACCAGGACTATCTCGACAAGAATCCTACGGGCTATTGTCATCTGCCCCAGTCGCTGTTTGAATTTGCCAGGAAAGCTAAGGAAGAGAAGTAGTTTTACGGTTTGGAAACTGGACTTCTGGGCTTGAATAGGATTATCAGGGAAGCAAGGCCGACGGACATTCCTGAGGTAATGAAGGTCATGGATGCCGCAAAAAAGATTATGCGGCAGTCGGGCAATATGCACCAATGGGGCGAGGGCTATCCTTCCGAAGCTGTCATTATGGCTGACATAGAAAGGAAGGGCGGCTTTGTCATTGAGGACGACGATGGTGAGCGACCATCGTCCAGTAAGATTGTCGGCTACTTTGCTTTCCTGCAATCCCCTGAACCGACATACGCCAGAATATATGAAGGCAGATGGCTCGATGATGAGCGACCATATCATGTAGTCCATCGCATAGCCAGTTTGCCCGATGCACACGGCATTTTCAGCAGCATCATGGACTTCTGTTTCTCACACGACCCGAACATTCGCATCGACACCCACCGGGACAACAGAATCATGCAGCACAACATTGCCAAGCACGGTTTCACCTATTGTGGCATTATCTATCTGGCTTCCAGTGATGCGCCAGACCGGATGTCGCCTGATACTAAAAGGACGCAAGAACGATTAGCATATCAGAAAACTATCATCCCACGGCAATAATTTGGGAAAGAAACCCATCAGCCAATCATTTCTGCCAGAGAGAATGAAGGTTGACGATTATACTTTACCTGACAAGAGGAATCGCACCTTGGGTGTTATCAAGTAAGAAATAAGCGAAGTAACTTGAATGCCACTTCGCTTATTTTCTTAATACTCATCCTCGTTGAGAACTTGACTCACGACCGAATATCAGCAACATACGCCAGTCAAATAAACCGTACGGTCTGAGGCTGTCAAAGGCGATTCACTGACATATTGGACAAACTTATTTGTTTATTCCCTGCCTGCAAATTTGTCAATATCCTTGATAGCATTGTTCAGCGAGCGCATCTCGCGGGAAAAGACATAGAAAAGCACGGCTAAAAAGATGACCATCACCACGACATAGACAAGCAACCTGTCATTTGAGGGGGAAGGAATACCGGTGGCATGAAAGACGCCAAACGGAATGCATACCAACAAGAGAATTAAGAAAGGAAGTGTGCAGAACAAGTAAAGCTTCTCCCTGCGCTTGAAGGTTATCAGCCGTTGCTGGGCACTGAGCACGTCATCGGCTGCCAGATGCTTGTCGCGAATGGTACTGACATTCCAAAAGTTGAAGACAGCCTCGCCAGCCATCCATAATCCTAAGACAATAATTGGTAGCCATAAAAAACCGACGATGCTTCTTAGCGCGTAAACTAACAAGGGCAATATCGCCAATTCCGCTACGCTACCCCAGATGCTTATCCGCTTAATCCACGACACGTGGCCTTTCATCGCCTCTTTCAACAGGTGGCGGCTGACTATCTCCTGCTGTTCCATACGCTTCTTAAACTCTGCGACCTGACCGCGAAGTTCTTCCAATTCCTGTAAGCTGTTATTCTGATTATCCATAATTCCTGATTTTTATTCGTTTGACATGTTTTTTAATTCCTCCTTGATACGGTAGAGACGAACTGAGACATTCTTCACCGTAATTCCCATGACAGCAGCAATTTCCTCGTAACTCATATTCTCTAACCATAACAGAATAATGGCGCGATCGAATTGGCCAAGCTTGGCAATACGCCTTCGAAGCATATCTATCTGCCGAGAGTTCTGGTTGCTTTCCATCTCTTCATAGGGGTTGATGTCCATTGTCAGCGGCACCGTCTTGTGTCTTCGCTTCTTGTGGTCGAGCGAGATGCACACGTTCAGGCTGACGCGGTAGATCCAGGAGCGCACATCGCTGCGCCCCTCAAACGA
>CACYYG010000045.1 GCA_902778535.1 uncultured Prevotellaceae bacterium | reverse complement strand
TCGTCCTTAGGGTGCTGGGTCACGAAGTCGTTCCAGTAGTTGTACATGCTGTCCAACTTGAGCGAGTCCACTAGGTATAGCGGTGCCCTTCTATCAATACGTTCTGTTTCCTGTGCGCTGGCCCCGACCGTCATCGTGACGGCTGCCAGCAGGGTGAAGATGGTTCGTTTCATACTGTTCATTGTTTTGCTTTGTCATGACAGCATACACATGAAACGGCCAATCGTTCATTTTATTTTTCTTTTTCCGCTTCTATTCAAGCTTCGGGTTCGCTCTACTTTAGGGAATGAGAACGAGTGACGGCATGTCCTCAGGTACAAGCGATTTTATCCTTTGTATCTTATCTTGAAATAGTCTAACAGTGATTTGTACTGGTCTTGCGCCGTGAGGCATGTGTCGGTGAGATAATCGTTCTTGCGTCCCTCTGGTAGCAAGCAAGCAGAGCTTGAGCGGATGTGCTCCCATTCGTGCAGTCCTCGATAATAGAAGAACTTGAGGTCGTCGGTGATGATGAAAGGCACGATGTCACTGGCCAGACACTCCTTGAACATCAGCAGCCGTCCCACTCGACCGTTGCCGTCTTGGAAAGGATGAATGCGCTCGAATCTTACATGAAAGTCGAGGATATTCTCCAGCGTTTTCCGCTTATAGTGGTGATAGTCGCTGATGAGAGCCTTCATCTGCTGGTGGACCTCTTTGGGCTGGCAAGTGTCCTCTCCCCCAACCTCGTTGGCTAACCGCTTGTAGTCGCCTACGGCAAACCAGTCCTTACGGCTGTCCGACGTTCCCGTCTTCAGCAACAGATGGAGCAGCTTGGCCATAGACTCCGTTATCGGTTCCTCAGCATGGTCGATGATGTAGTCGATGCAGCGGAAGTGGTTCACCGTCTCAACGATATCGTCCACATTGACCGCCTCGTCTGTCATGCCGATAGTGTTCGTCTCGAAGATGTAACGTGTCTGGTCGTGCGTCAGACGGCTTCCCTCCATGTGGTTGGAGTTATAGGTCATGTCAATCTGTGTGCGGTGGTAGATACCACCTTTCAGTCGCGAGGCCTTTTGCTCACGTAGCATCGCAAGCAGAGGCGATGCCTTCTTACGGGCAGACCCGCGCTGTGGCAAAATAGCATCGGCGGGGATGTTCCACGTCTTTCCCGTGAGGAAGGCTCCTTCAATCTTTCCGCTCGCGCAGTAGTTGCGGGCTGTACGCTCCGAAATGCCGAACTTCTCGGCAAACTGCATCACTGATATATACTCCATCGTCGTCTATCGGCAAGCTTTTTTGTTCATTATCGCTTGCAAAGATACTGATTTTTGCCGATACCGGCAAGAAAAGCCGCGATGTTATCCACCGCGGCCCGTCTTTTTTAACATTATAAAGTAGACTCAGTAAAATATTTTTACAAAAGTGACGGAAAAACAGGTCTCAACGATGCTGAGATTGGCTCAGAATTCACGACAAGACAATTTGCTGAAAAAAACGCGAAAATGAGAGGGGTTGACTATCTCGTTGACTGGCAGTGACTTAGCTTATATTCTTGTTTATCGGGAGCATCCTCTTTTTCAAAAAGGTATATCCCCATGAAAAAAAGTCAATGCCTTTTTTTTACGCGGACCATCTTTTTGAGCAAAAGTAAGCCGTTCTGGAGCAAAAATTGACCCTTTCAGAGGCTGAAAAGCTGCACAAACCCCATACAGGTGTGCAGTTTTTCAGCCAAACTCATGCTCATCCGAAGACCGACAGACGGCAAAACACTGTCTTTCCGCTTCTATTTCACGAATTTCGTTTGTAAAGAAATCGGAAATCCATTTTCTTTACATTTTTGAAGGTTTTCTCACATCTAAAAACTCTAAACATACGAACAAGTATGAGTTGTTTTTTCTGAATAAATGCGAAAGACAGGGAGCTACCCAGAAAAATTCTGGCATTGGCTCCCTGACGTAAAGAAATAAATCGCGTTTGTAATCTTGCTAATGGAATTACAAAAAGACAACATTGGTGGTAAGTATCCGTGTCCCGCCTTGTCGCAGTTCTGGTGTGTTGATGCGAATGTCGCAGTCGATGACAAAAATAGTCCGGGTTTTGCTGGAACGAATCACATTCTCGTCGTGCATATCACTTAGGTAAATGTCTGGTGTCGCATACGTCCAATTGCGGGCATTACGCAGTTCAAACCCCATCTGCCGCATATAGTCAGAAATCTCGGTATCGTCTACTGGTACACCTTCAATGTAAGGTTGCTCAGCAATAATTTTGAACTCCCCCCGACTATCGCGTCCGAAACCAAGGACGGTCAGATGGGTCTCTGGAAAATAGGTATTGTGGAGGGCAATGCGGTCAAGGGCAAAAATTGGCTGTATGAAGTAGTCAAGGCCAATGGACTTAATAAGCGTAGCACCATGATCGTAGACTTTTGCCTCGCCACCCTCTGCTATCTCTTCGCCCAGGATACGAGGCAGTTCATCGTCCACCCGTTCTGTCCAAACACCAACTGTTCTTGCCCACTGCTCTATGACTGCTTCCTGCTTCGCTCCGCGTTGGCGCTCTCTTTGGAATTCGCTGAGTGTTGGCGAATACGTGCTATCTGTGCCAACTTCTGCACCCGCGAGCAGGGATGCAATGACATTTGTTGCACCTCCCGCTGCGCAGCCATGCTGTTCGTGCGGTGAAAATCGTTGATAAACCAACCGTCCACTGATGAATTCTGCTGCATAGTCTTCTAGTTTTAGCAGACCCTCAGACCTAAAGCCCCCAGCAATGATGGTGCGAATGGATGTCCAAAAATCTGCGTTGTTCATCATGCGTTTTACTTACTGTTTTGTTGTTACTGCGCTGCAAAGTTACAAAAAAGAAACGAATTATGCAATTATTGCCATACAAATTCACTGCTCTACTCCCAACACTACCTGTCTTTTATGAGGTCGGTAAGAGAAAATAGCGATGTGTGGCGAATTTTGCATCACGGAGTGGCCAGTAGCTCGTAGGGGATGTCGTCGCAGAGCATGGAGCAGGCCATTTCCTCTGGAGACAGCTGCTTGTAGTAGGGCTGCTGGTCGGCATGTAGTTCTTGGCGTAGGCAAAAACAGGGGAACTGAAACGTTTCATACTGTTCATTGTTTTGCATTGTCATGACAGCATACACATGAAACGCAGAATCGTTAAGTCTTACAGTTCCACCTCCTGCACCACCTGCCCGTCGTAGAGGTTGATGACGCGCTGGGCGTAGGAGGCGTCGCGCTGTGAGTGGGTGACCATGACGATGGTGGCGCCCTCCTGGTGCAGCTGGCTGAGCAGCTCCATCACCTCGCGGCCGTTCTTCGAGTCGAGATTACCCGTCGGCTCGTCGGCGAGGATGAGCTTGGGACGGGCGACGACGGCACGGGCGATGGCGACGCGCTGCTGCTGACCGCCGGAGAGCTGGCGGGGGAAGTGCTTGGCGCGGTGGCTGATGTCCATGCGGCGCATGGCCTCCTCCACGCGCTTGCGGCGCTCGCTGCGGGGCATGCGCATGTAGAGCAGCGGCAGCTCGATGTTCTCCTCGACGTTCAGGTCGTCGATGAGGTTGAAACTCTGGAAGACGAAGCCGATGAGGCCCTTGCGCAGCTGGTCGCGCTGCGGCTCGCTGAGGTGGCTCACGTCCTGTCCGCACAGCAGGTATTCGCCTTCTGTCGGGGCGTCGAGCAGCCCGAGGATGTTGAGCAGCGTCGACTTGCCGCAGCCGCTGGGACCCATGATGGCGACAAACTCGCCTTCGCTGACTTCGATGTTCACGCCGTTAAGGGCGATGGTGCGCACTTCTTCAGTAGTAAACGTGCGCTTGAGGTTGATGGTTTGTAACCCACCCCCAGCCCCTCCCGAGGGGAGGGGTGATTGGTTACTCTTGCTGATGTTGTCTTTCATATTCATAATTGTATTTATTTTTATATTTATATTGATAATAACTAATTTTCCAGTTCCCCTCCCTTGGGGAGGGGTTAGGGGTGGGCTTCCTTTATTGCTCTTTCAGCACTTTATACGGCTTTATCCTTGTGGCCTTCCACACCTGATACCAGAGCGTGAGGGCGCAGAGGGCAAGGATGAGGGCGATGCTCACCAGCGGAATCCACCAGGCAAAGCTGGTGCGGATGGTGTAGCTGGCCATGAGCCGATGGATGACGAGCAGGCTGACGGGCAGCGAGGCCACGGCGGCGATGCCGAAGATGATGAGATAACGCCGCGAGAGCAGCAGGGCGATGTCGCGGAAGGTGGCGCCGTTGACTTTGCGCAGCGCTATCTCGCGGAAGCGGCGGCGCACGTCGAACATCATCAGGCCCAGCACGCCGAAGCAGGTGACGGCGATGGCCAACAGCGAGAAGGTGACGAAGATGCGGGCGGTGCGCTGGTCCTCCTTGTAAAGCTCAAGCCGCTTGTCTTCCACCCACTGGTATTTGAGCTCGGTGGTGCCAAAGAGCTCCATCTCGAGGTCTTTCAGCTCGCGGATGATGTCGTCCTCGTGCCCTTCGGCGATGTCGAGCAGGAAGTTGCGTCCCTCCATCTGGTGGGCGTCTAAGATGTCGTAGTCCTTCTGCCACGTCTCGAACATCAACAGCAGGGGCTTGACGGGCTCCGACTGCCGTCCGTTGTTGAAGTCGCGCACGACACCGACGATGCGGTAGGGCGGATTGTCTTTCTCACGCGCAGCAGTCCAGAAAATGCGGTCGGCAAACTGCACAAGGTCGGTCTCGCGGTTCTTGATGCCTAATGCCTTGATGGCCGCCTCGTTGGCCACGCAGGCATAGTCCTCCATCGACAGACTGTCGTCGGGCAGCACGCCCTCCACCAGTTGCAGGCCGTACATACGAGCTGCTCCGCCTGTCATGTACATGATGTCGATATTATCGCCGTTGGCGAGTTTCACGTTGGCATCGGTGTTGAAGATATCGTTGTACAAGGTGATGCCCTTCAGGTAGGGCAACGCCATCAAGCGCTGCTTCACCACCTCGGCGTTGCTTTTCTGCTTCTCTATCATGACGTTGAACTCTTCCATCGTCCATGACCCTCGGTTCGACGGTGGATAGATGACGGCCGTGAGCAGGCCCTTGGTACGGAAGCCCGGGTCGGCACTCATCATCACGTGCAGCTGCCGCATAAAATAGATGCTGGAGGAACAAAAAGCCCCCCCTTCTGCCCCCGAGGGGGCTACTATAGTTTTGTCGGCGGAAAAGTCTATTGTGGCCCCCTCGGGGGCCGAAGGGGGGGCTTTGGAGGCTTGCTATTAGCGGCAGTCCGAAGATAACAGCCAGCGTCAGCGCTACGTCGAACTTCCATTGCGGCAGTACCTCTATATTATAATAGGTGGCGAGCAGCGGCTCGGCCAGCTCTACTACCGTCCATACACCAATCATGGTGAGGACGGCCACGAGGAACGTCTCGGCATAGAGCTGGCAGAAGACATCCCAGCGCGAGGCGCCGAACAGGCGGCGCACGTGTAGCTCATGACGGCGGTGGGAGCGCATGACAGCGAAGAGGTTCACAAAATTGAACAGTCCCACGAACAGCAGCAGCACGGCCACGAAGAGCAGCATCCACAGATGGGTGGCAGAGGCACAGGGGACAAAGCAGGCACAGTTAGCAAACCACTGATAGCCTACGCCCAATTCATTCTGCAGCTCCTGCGTATAGGGCTGGAGTCCGTAGCGCACGGGACGGTCGCTGAACATCGAGAGCCGCTGCTCGGGCTGACGGGCGTTGTAGTCGCGCACGCTGGTTCCCTCGCGTAGCTGGACGACGCCGATGCCGATGCTGCTCCCTGGGGAATAGAAGTCCTCACCGGCATAGTCGGCGATGTCGAAGCGGATGCTGGACTTGGTGGCGGGCTGGCGGAACACGCCCACGACAGTGTTCACGTCGGCTTCTTCGCCCACGGTGACGGTCTTACCCACGGCGCTCTCACCAGGGAAGAGCCGCGCCGCCAGCCCCTCGCTCACGATGCACTGGCCGTTGGCCCTGAGTATGAGCGCCCCCTCAACGGCTTCCAGCGGAAAGACCCGCGTGAACATAGAGTCGACGCTGACGGCAGGCGGAAAGAAGGATTCGCCTTGCTCGGGCTTGATGGAGTACATGGAGCGAAGATACACGTTGGTCCAGCACTCCACGTCGCTCTGCCCCTCGACGGGTGAGACGAAATGCGACTGGTGGTTGGGGTCGTCGGTCGTTATCGTCATCCAGTCGGCCTCGCCTTCGTATTGCACGCAGCAGAGGAACGTCCTGTCGAGGGCTGGCATGAAGTGGTCGACGGTCCACTCCTGATAGATGTAGCGGCTGATGATGACGGTGCCGCTGAGCGAGATGATGAGGCCCAGTAGCGACAGCGCCGTGTAGCCCTTCATGCGGCTGATGATGCGAAATGCTTGCTTCATGTTTAGTTCTCTTTCAATACTTTATAGGGCTTTATGCGAGTGGCCTTCCACACCTGATACCAGAGCGTGAGGGCGCAGAGGGCGAGGATGATGGCGATGCTCACCAGCGGAATCCACCAGGCGAAGCTGGTGCGGATGGTGTAGCTGGCCATCAGCCGGTGGATGACGAGCAGGCTGACGGGCAGCGAGGCCAAGGCAGCTACGCCGAAGATGATGAGATAACGCCGCGAGAGCAGCAGGGCGATGTCGCGGAAGGTGGCGCCGTTCACCTTGCGTAGGGCAATCTCGCGGAATCGGCGGCGCACGTCGAACATCATCAGGCCCAGCACGCCGAGGCAGGTGACGGCGATGGCCAGGAGCGAGAAGGTTACGAAGATGCGGGCCGTGCGCTGGTCGTCCTTGTAGAGCGCCTGCCGCTGGTCCTCCACCCACTGGTACTTCAGCTCGTCGGTGCCGAAAAGCTCGTGCACCATGTCGCGCAGGTAGTCGACAACCTCCTGCTCGTGGCCCTCGGCAATGTCCATCAGCAGGTACACGCCCTCGAAGCGCACGGAGCTCTCCTCGTTCAGCGACTGCTCGTAGAAATAGACCGAGGGCATGAGCGGCTCCGACTGTCGGCCGGGGTGGAAGTCCTTGACGACGCCCACGATGTCGTAGGGCGGATTGCTGCTCATGTCGGCGGTTCCCGAGTACCACATGCGCTGCTTGAACTGCACCTTGAAGTCGCGAAAGTCCTTGACGCCCAGCTGGCGGATGAACGTCTCGTTGACCAGGCAGTGATACTGCTCGAAGATGTCGGTACTGTCGTTGAACATGCGGCCTTCCTTCAGCTGGATACCGAAGAGCTCCATCGACTGGGGGTTGATCCAGTAGGTGCACACATTGTACTGGTCGTTGATTTCCTGTTCCGCCTGATCGCCGATGAAGCCCGGGTCGTAGCAATAGCGCTTGATGTGGGGGCAGGCGCTCAGACGCTGCTGGATGATGTCGCTCTGCTTCTTCATGTTGGCAAAATGCTCGTCATACTCTTCGTCATAGAAGGATTCTTTGTTGCCACGCGGCTGTACCATCACGCTCAGCAGGCCCTTGGTGCGGAAGCCCGGGTCGGTGGTGAGCATCACGTTCAGCTGGCGCATGAAGTAGAGGCTGACGTTGAGCAGGGCGAGGGAGATGAAGAACTGGAGGAACAAAAAGCCCCCATGGCCCCCCCTTCGGCCCCCGAGGGGGCTACTATAGACTTTTCTGCCGACAGAACTATTGTGGCCCCCTCGGGGGCCGAAGGGGGGGCTTTGGAGGCTTGCTATTAGCGGCAACCCGAAGATAACAGCCAGCGTCAGCGCCACGTCGAACTTCCATTGCGGCAGCACCTCTATACGATAATAGGTGGCGAGTAGCGGCTCGGCCAGCTCTACTACCGTCCACACGCCAATCATGGTGAGCATGGCCACAAGGAATGTCTCGGCATAGAGCTGGGCGAAGACATCCCAGCGCGAGGCACCGAACAGGCGGCGCACGTGCAGCTCGTGGCGGCGGTGGGAGCGCATCACGGCGAAGAGGTTTGCGAAGTTGAACAGGCCCACGCCGAGCAGCAACACGGCCACGAAGAGCAGCATCCACAGCTGCGAGGACGGGGTCTTCAGATGGAGGCACTTGTAGTTGTCAGGTTGATAGGCTGTCCAATTAAGGTGCGAAGACATCGCGCTGTAGGGCTGCAGGAAGAACCCGATGGGCCGCCTGCCATACATCGTCAGCTCCTGAAAGGGCTGGCGCTGGTTGTAGGCGTCAACGTCGGCTCCCTCGCGCAGCAGTACGAGGCAGACGTTGAGGGCGTTGGAAATGAGCAGCGCCTCTTTGGTGTTGAACTGCACGATGTCGAAGCGCAGCGTGCTCTTGGTGGCGGGCTGGCGATAGACGGCCAGGATGGTGTGAGGCGTGTTGTTCTCGATGTTGACGGTCTTGCCCACGGCGCTCTCACCGGGAAACAGACGCGCAGCCAGTTCCTCGCTGACCATGCACTGCCCTGGGGCGTCCAGCTGGTGCGCTCCCTCGACGATGTCCACGGGATAGATGTGGAAGAACGAGCTGTCGGCCACGGTGACGGCGGCGGGGAAGAACACCTCCTGCCCGGGCTGCGAGATGGGGAAGTCCTTGCGCAGCGCCATGGGGCAGTAGGCCTCCAACTCGCTCTGCCCCTCCACGGGCGACACGTAGCCCGCATCAACTACATGGCTGCCCTCGTTGTTCGGGTCGTAGCTCAGGGCGAAGCTCCATTTGTCGGGTGACTCGTTCTGATAGTGCTCGGCAAGGATGTATGTACGGTTAAGGTTTGGCATGAAGTGGTCGATGGTCCACTCCTGATAGAGGTAACGGCTGATGATGACGGTGCCGCTTAGGCTGATGATGAGGCCCAGCAGCGACAGCGCCGTGTAGCCCTTCATGCGGCTGATGATGCGGAATGCTTGCTTCATTCTTTTAGTTGACGAGTTGATACATCTTTCTATATGGCAACAACCGTGCCAAAATGCGAAAGTGCTGATTCTGTGCAAGATAACAAAATCAGCATTATCCAGGATGTGTGCGGATGCGCTCTGTAGTGTGCGGAAATGCACAAGCATTACAACGTGATGATAAATGAGGTGCCCTTGCCCTCTTCGCTCTCCACGCGGATGGTGCCGCCGTGCTTCAAAATGATTTGGCGACAGAGGCTGAGGCCGATGCCCGTGCCTGTGGACTTGGTGGTGAAGAAGGGGATGAAGGCATGGTCAACGACATCGGGCGACATGCCGCAGCCGTTGTCCTGAACGCGGATAGAAGACCCACCCCCAGCCCCTCCCTGCAGGGAGGGGAGCGGATGCACTGTAAGCTCCACTTCTGTGGCTCCGCTCTCGTAGGCATTCTTGATGAGGTTGATGAGCACCTGCTCCAGTTGGGCGCGGTCAGCCGTCAACAGTCCCTCGCCCTGAGTCTTCATTTGTGGATAAAGACCTTTGATATGCTCCAGCAATTCGCCGACGGGGAATGTCGTCCTCTCAGGTGTCTTGATGCGCGTCAGCTGACGGTAGCTCTCCACGAAATCGAGCAGCGCGTGGCAACGGCGGTTAATGACGGCGAAAGCTTCAGCCCCCCCTTCGCCCCCCGAGGTAGAAGCCCCCCCTACGGCCCCCGAGGGGGCTTCTATAGTTTTGCTATTAAGGTTAGAAGCTATTGTAGCCCCCTCGGGGGCTGAAGGGGGGGCTTTTGGGGTTTTCATTGTCTCGCTGATGGAGATGATGGGGGTGAGGGAGTTCATAATCTCATGCGTCATGACGCGGATGAGCTGCTGCCAGGCCTCCATCTCCTGGCGCTGCATCAGCATTGACACATCTTTCAGCGCTACCACCAGACGACGCTGACCGTCGATGCGCAGAAGAACGGTGGAAAGGGCACAGCCATCCACTACCTCTGCATGGTCAGCAATGGCCTGAAGGATATGGGAAGGGAGGAGAGGAGCCCCCCCTACGGCCCCCGAGGGGGCTTCTATAGTTTTAGAGGCTATTGTGCCCCCCTCGGGGGGCGAAAGGGGGGCTTTTAGGGCTACCTTCTTCCCGGCATGGTTCATCCAGTCGATGCGTCCATCGGTGGTGCAGACAAAGAGAGCTGTATCCACATTCTCCGTCAACTGCCGCAGATACTGCAACTGCCGCTCGGTCTCAGTGAAGCGCGTGTGCAGCCGCTCGTTTTCTTTTTCCGTTTCATGATAAGCATAAAACAGACGATTCATGCGACTGTACAACGTGGCACTCAGCCATAGCAATGCTACACCCAGTGTGATGGATGGCCACAGCAGGTGGGCATGGATGCTGACGGCCAGACATGCCATAAGAGCCACAAGCCCTACGATATACAAGAGATACGTTCTCATTTGTTCAGCTTTCTGTAGAGTGCAAACCGTGTGATGCCCAACAGCTCGGCAGCGCGGGTGACATTGCCGCCGGCTATCTGCATGGCGCGCTCGATGGCTTCCTGCTCCAGGCGCTCCAGGTTGAGTGTCGGTATCGGGCTGGTGCGTCGTGCCGACTCCTGCAGCACAAAGTCCTGCGCACAGAGAGCCGTGCCTTTGGCCAGCAGCACGGCCCGCTCCACGGCGTGCATCAGTTCGCGCACATTGCCCGGCCACGTATGGCGCAGCAGCCGTTGGCGGGCGTCGCGGTTGAGCGTCGTCACCACCTTATTATATTTATGTGCGTAGACGTTGAGGAAGTGCTCGGCCAGCAGGATGATGTCCTCGCCGCGCTCGCGCAACGGCGGTATGGTAATCTCGATGGTGTTGATGCGGTAGAACAGGTCTTCGCGGAAACGCCCCTCGCTGACCTCCATATGGATGTCGGCGTTAGTGGCGCAGATGAGGCGCACGTCAATGGGCGTTACCGTTGTACTGCCGAGGCGTGATATTTCGCGGCGCTCGAGCGCTGCCAGCAGTTTCGCCTGCAACGGCAGCGGCAGGTTGCCTATCTCGTCGAGGAAGAGCGTACCGCCGCTGGCTGTCTCCATGCGTCCCGCCTTCGCCTTGCGGGCATCTGTAAACGCTCCCTTCTCATAGCCGAAGAGTTCGCTCTCGAAAAGCTGCTCGGGCACGCTGCCGAGGTCGATGCTGACAAATGGCTTTGCAGCCCGACGGGAGAGTGAACACAGCTGGCGGGCGATGACGTCCTTGCCTGTGCCGTTCTCGCCGAGGATGAGCACGTTAGCATCTGTCGGTGCCACCTGCGCCACCGTCTGCAGCACACGTCGCATGACAGGACTTTCGCCGATGATGGTGGGTGCCGCCGTGGCGCCGAAAGGCGAGGCCGCCACCTCCATGCGCTGCTCCAACAGGCGGTTCTTGTGGCGCTCGCGGCTCAGCTCGATGCCGGCAAAGAGCGTGGCCAGCAGCTTCGAGTTGTCCCACGGCTTGGTGATGAAGTCCGTTGCACCGCTCTTCAGTGCTCTCACCGCTTTGTCGGCATCGGCGTAGGCCGTCATCAGGATGACCACCGCCTGCGAATCGCGATGCAGGATGTGCTCCAGCCATTCATAGCCCTCCTCGCCGCTGATGGCATCGCGCCGGAAATTCATGTCCAGCAGCACCACGTCGGGCTGCAGCAGATCGTAGAACTTATCTATCTGCTCGGGCAGCGTCGTCACCCGGATGTCCTCTACCACTGGCTTTAGCAGCAGGTTCAGCGCAAAGAGGATGTCCTCGTTGTCGTCAATGACCAGCACCTTTCCCTTCTTCTCTTCCATTTCTCTTCAGATCATCAAATTCGGCACAAAGATAATTAAAATCCTCACAACGCCACTACAATCTCCCACAAAACTCTCCCCATGTACCCATTTTGTGCGTTTTCGCACGCTTTTGTGCGCTATCGCTCATTATTTTTTCTTAGGATATATCTCAAAGTTAAAACCATGCCAATGAACGATAAAACAATGACATTGATTGATAAAACCATGCCATTGTCTGTTAAAACCACGTCATGGTTTTAACTTTTTCTGCCGTCTCGCTGATTTCTGCCGCCTCAGCATGAAATATGAAAACAATGTCAAAAATAAGAATTAAAAGAAAGAAACCATCCCCAATAAGACGTGTATTTCTACGAATGTTTACTATTTTTTAGCGGGTAAAATGAAAATTCTCCGTAAGATATTGTTGTTGTTCGGAAGTTTATTATTATTTTTGCACAGCAAAACATGAACTTATGGAAAAAATCACAGAGAGAATTGAGGCACAGGGTGGGACTATCTCTACGTCAGAACTCAACGGGAAGGCTGAATATGAGCGACTGAGAAGGGCTGTACAACGTGGCGAGGTTGTGAAACTGCGACACGGTGTGTATGCAGAACCTACGGCAATGCTGGGCCCAATGATTGATGTGGAACGGATTGTTCCTGGAGGTGTGGTGTGCCTCTACAATGCTTGGATGTATTATCAGCTTTGCACGACTGTTCCTCCTGCCTTCTGCATTGCCATTGATGCCAAGCGAAAGGTGAGGTTGCCAGAAACGTTGCCAATCAAACTCTTTTATTGGAAAACTGATAACTTGACGTTTGGCATTGTGCAGCAGGAGATTTCTGGTTTCAATGTGCGTATCACGGATTTGGAACGTTGCGTGTGCGATGCCGTGAAATATCGCAATAAAATCGGGCTGGACATTTGTGCAGAAATCATCCGCTGTTACGTACGCAGAAAAGACCGTAACCTGAGCCGGCTGATGGACTATGCCAAGAGGCTGCGTCTGGAGAGAGTGTTGAACAATTATTTGGAGATTGCCATCGAATGAAGAAGCCTGTAAAGAACTATGCGAAGTCTGTAAAGACACGCCTGCTAAACCTGATGTATTCCTCAGGCTATAAATATATGTACCTATTGGCACGTTACTTCAACGAGCGCCTGCTCTATCGTGTGTCTGTGAGTCGATACAAGGACAACTTCCTGCTGAAGGGCGGCTCATTGCTCTATGCGCTCAACGGACTGGAGACACGCCCCACCATCGACATCGACTTTATGGCATGGCGAATCAGCGGGAATCGTGAGAATCTGGAGAGGGTGTTTCGAGAGATTCTGAGTATAGAGTGTGAGGAAGACGGTGTGACCTTCGATGTGGAAGGCCTTCGGTCTGAGCCGATAACGTTGGAAAAAGATTATCCAGGCACACGTTTCTTCGTTACAGCACAAATGGACTCCATTGTCTATCCAATGTCGATGGATATAGGTTTTGGCGACGTGGTGACACCAAGTCCTGTGGATGTGGATTTCCCATTGTTGCTGGGCGACATCCCTGCCGTCAACATCAAGGCCTATTCATTGGAAACGGTGGTGGCAGAGAAATTTCATGCGATGATAGATCGCGATGTGACCAATAGCCGCATGAAAGACTTCTTCGATTGCTACCATATTCTAATCACGAAGGAATTGGATGACGAAGGACTCTTCGAGGCCATTAAGGCGACTTTTGACAATAGAGGTCTGATACGAAATGACCATTTGCGGCTGTTCAGCGAAGAGTTCTATAACGATGGGGCAAGACTACTGCGCTGGAAGGCGTTTATGAAGAAGATTCAATGGAAGGAGGAACTTGCCTTTGCTGAGGTGATGAGAGTAATCACGACGAGGTTAGAACCAATGTATAATAAATACTGGAAGGGATAAACTATATCATGCTACTACATGCGACTCCATAGGCAACAAGCATGAAATATGATAGCCTGCCCCACAAAAAAGTTAGGGTCAAAGGGATGCGATTATCAGAAAATTTCGTACCTTTGCGCCCGATAGGATGCGCTTGGCGCAAAAATCAGTGGAAAACATCAATCGTATATGAAGAAATCAATTCTCTCGCTGTTGCTGCTGTTGGCCGTATGCGCCACGGCACAGACCCCGCTGCCCCAGGACCCTGCCGTCAGGGTGGGCAAGCTGAAGAACGGACTGACCTACTACATCCGTCACAACGACAAGGAGCCGGGCCTGGCCGACTTCTACATCGCCCAGCGCGTGGGCTCCATCCTGGAAGAGCCGCGCCAGCGCGGACTGGCACACTTCCTCGAGCACATGGCCTTCAACGGCACGAAGCATTTCCCCGGCAAGGGCAAGAAGCTCGGCATCGTGCCCTGGTGTGAGACCATCGGCGTGAAGTTCGGCGCCAACCTCAACGCCTACACCAGCATCGACGAGACCGTCTATCACATCGGCGCCGCCCCGCTGAAGCGCGAGGGCATAGCCGACTCGTGCCTCCTGGTGCTGCACGACTGGAGCCACTTCCTGCTGTTGGAGGATGCCGAGATTGACAAGGAGCGCGGCGTCATACACGAGGAATGGCGCACCCGACGCGCCGGCCGTGCCGTACAGCGCCTGATGGAGGACGCCATGCCGAAGGTCTACAAGGGCACGAAGTATGAGGACTGCATGCCCATCGGCTCGATGGACATCGTCGACAACTTCCCCTATCAGGACCTGCGCGACTACTACCAGAAATGGTACCGCCCCGACCTGCAGGCCGTCATCGTGGTGGGCGACATCGACGTGGACAAGATGGAGAAGAAAATCAAGAAGATTTTTGCCGACATCCCCCTGCCTAAGAACCGCGCCGAGCGCATCTACTACCCCGTGGACGACAACGAGAACATGATCGTCGACATTGAGAAGTCGCCCGAGCAGCCCGTCGTGCTGTGCCATCTCTACATGAAGAAGCCCGCCACGCCCGACGACCAGAAGAACACGGAGGAATACATGCGCGGCGGCTACATCGACCTGCTCATCGGCCACATGGCCAACGAGCGTCTGTCGGCCCTGAAGCAGCAGGCCAACCCGCCGTTCCAGAGCTCCACGGCCCGCGCCAGCGCCTTCTTCCTCAGTCGCACGAAGGACGCTTTCTCGCTGAGCATCAGCTGTAAGCAGGAGAACATCCTGGGCGGCATCATCAGTGCTGTGGCCGCTTGCGAACAGATGCGCCAGCAGGGCTTCACACAGGCCGAGCTGGACTGGGCAAAGTCGGTGCGCCGCAATCACGACGAGCGCAAATGGAAGGAGAAGGACGACCGTAAGAACTCAAAGCTGGTGAGCCAGTGCACTGACCACTTCCTCGAGGGCGAGCCGCTCATCTCGCCCGACACGCAGTGGGAACTGACGCAGAAGTTTGAGCGTGAGGTGACCCTCGACGAGGTGAACCAGGCTGTGCGCGAGCTCATCACCGACCAGAACCAGGTCTTTATTATGTACGCTCCCGACAAGGAAACCGTGCACCTGCCCACCGAGCAGCAGATAGAGGATGTCATCCTGGCAGCCCAGCGCCAGCAGTATGCCCCAGCCCCCCCTTCAGCCCCCGAGGGGGCTACAATTGCCCAGTATATTGACAGTCTCCAGTCTATAGCAGCCCCCTCGGGGGCCGTAGGGGGGGCTTCCACCATCGTCAGCGAGAAGCCCTGGATGCACGGCTTCACCGAGCTGACGCTGAGCAACGGCATGAAGGTGTATGTGCGGCAGACCGACTTCAGCAGTAATGTCGTTCAACTGAAGATGCGCGCCGATGGCGGCACCAGTCTTTTCGGCGATGAGGACATCGACAACTTCCCGCTGCTGACCAGCTCGGTCACCGACGGCGGCGTGGGCCAGTGGAACGCCCTGCAGCTGCGCAAGATTCTCAACGGCCGCAGCGTGCGTGTGTCGCCCTCAGTGGGCAGCCGCTCGCGCAGCATCACCGGCGGTGCCTCGCTGCAGGACACAGAGACGATGATGCAGCTGGTCTATCTCTACGCCTCGCAGCCGCGCTATGACACCGAGGCCTACGAGGCGCTGAAGAACCGCACACACTCGTTCCTCAACAACCGCAACGCCTCGCCGCGCGTGGACTACAACGACAGTATCACCGCCATACTCTACGGCCATCACCCGCGCCTGGCACCGATGTCGCAGGCCAGGCTGGCACGCGCCGACTACGACCGCATGTTCGAGCTCTACAAACAGAGCTTCAGCAACGCCGCCGACTTCAAGACCGTCATCATTGGCAGCATGTCGCTCGACGAGCTGCGTCCGCTCATCTGCAAGTATCTGGCCTCTTTGCCGGGAAATAAATCTCAAATCTCAAATCTCAATTCTCAAATCGTACCTCAGGTCGTGGCCAAGGACGGTGTGTACACGTTTAAGAAGAAGATGGCCACGCCGCTGGCCAACGTCAGCATCTTCTACGTCGCCGACCTTGAGTTTACGCCGAAGAACGACCTTGCCCTCGACTTCCTGAAGCGCACGCTCAGCATCGCCTACACCGACTCGGTGCGCGAGGAGAAGGGCGGCACCTACGGCGTCAGCGTGGAGTTCGACCTGGACAAGCAGGACAAGCCCAACGCAATGGTGCGCATCAGCTACAACGCCGACCCGACACGCTATGAGGAGCTGAACCCCATCATCTACCAGCAGCTGAAGAACATTGCCGACAACGGCCCCGTTGCCACGTCGATGGAGAAGGTGCGCGAGTATCTGCTGAAGCAGTACCAGCAAGTGGCCATCACCAATGACTATTGGGACTACGTAGCTTGGCACCAGTTGGATGACGATGCCGACTTCGACACGGGCTACTGCGACATGGTGCGCCAGATGACGGCTGCCGACGTGCAGCAACTGGCCCGCCAGCTGCTGAAGAACGGCTCGCGCATAGAGGTGACCATGCTCAGCGAATGAGGCAGCGCTTCCTCTTTCTGCTGCGCACCTACGGGCTGACGGTGCTGTTGTTCCTGTTGGCCAAGGTGGTGTTCATGCTCTGCAACGGCGCAGGCCATGACGTCAGCGCATCGGACTATTTCGATGTGTTGCGTCATGGCCTGTCGCTTGACCTCTCCACGGCGCTTTACTTCCTCGCCGTACCGTTGTTGGTGAGCCTCGCCTCGGTGTGGGTGAAGGTACCGCGCTGGGTGCTTATCGTCTACTTCGCCATCATCTCGTTTGCCTTCGCGCTGGCCTTCGTGGCCGACACCAGCCTCTATCCCTTCTGGGGCTTCAAGCTCGACGCATCCTGCCTGCAGTATCTGTCGCAGCCCGAGGGCATCACGCAGAGCGTCAGCGTGGGCTATCTGCTGCTGCGCTTTCTGCTCGTGGCGGCACTCACCGTCGTGTTCTTCCTGATGTATAGAAAAGCCCCCGGAGCCCCCCCTTCGTCCCCCGAGGGGGACACGATAGACCCTTCCTTGAATGGCGAAACTATAGAAGCCCCCTCGGGGGCCGTAGGGGGGGCTTCCACTCTCCTCCACCTCCTTCTCATCCCTCTGATGGTCATCGGCATCCGCGGCGGCCTGAGAGAGTCGACAACGAACATCGGACAGGTGTACTACTCGCAGAATCAGTTTCTCAACCATGCTGCGGTGAACCCCGTGTTCAGTTTCCTCTACTCGCTGAGCCATCAGCTTGGCGACCTCTCGCAGTATGACTTCATGGACGATGCAGAGTGTATACGTCTCACTTCAAATGTCTACTCCACCGAGAGCGTGCTGACCGACACCCTGCTCAACACCACGCGCCCCAACATCGTGATTATCCTCCTGGAGAGCGCTGGCGAGCAGTTTGCCGACGCCATGCCGCACCTGCAGCAACTGAAGCAGGAAGGCATCAGCTTCAGTCGATGCTATGCCAACTCGTGGCGCACCGACCGCGGCACGGTTTGCGCATTGAGTGGCTACCCGTCGTTCCCCAGCGTCTCGGTGATGAAGATGCCGGAGAAAAGCCGCTTGCTGCCCAGCATCGCCCGTACGCTGAAGGGGCAGGGCTACAAGACAGCCTACCTCTACGGCGGCGACATCAACTTCACCAACATGCACAGCTACCTCATCGGCACCGGCTGGGAGCGTCTCATCAGCATGGACGACTACAGCCGCAGCGAGCAAAGCTCAGCACAATGGGGCGTCCGCGATGACATCACGTTCAACACGCTCTATAAGATGATAACAGCCCACCAGCAGACCTTCCTCTTGGGCTACTCAACCCTCTCTTCCCACGAGCCCTGGGATGTGCCGGTGCACAAGAAGAGCGACCAGGTGCAGAACGCCTTCGCTTATGTCGACGACTGCCTTGCAGATTTCGTTGAACGCCTGAAGCAAACGCCTGCCTGGCAGAACCTGCTCATCGTCATTACCGCCGACCACGGCATCAACCACGGACGCATCGACCAGTCGACGCCCTTGCAGAAAAACCATATCCCCATGTTGTGGATAGGCGGCGCTGTGAAAGAGCCGCGCACCATTGATGTGCTCTGTAATCAGAGTGACATGGCCGCCACGCTCTTAGGCCAGCTGCAATTGCCGCACGACGACTTCACGTTCAGCCGCGACGTGCTCTCGCAGACCTACGTCTATCCCACTGCCGTGCACAACTATTACAACGCACAGTGGCTCATCGACTCCACGGGCCACGCCCTCTACGACTTCGATGCCCAGCGCTTCATCGTCAGCGAGACCACCGATGCCGACCGCCTTCTGCGCATCAGCAAGGCCATGCTGCAGCTCACTACCCGGAGCTTGGTCTCACAATAAATATAGACGGCGAAATGTTGTCTTTAGCCACAATGACGATGAAACTACCTTATTTAAGTTTCGCATTCGCTTAACTTCGGTAGTTAGAGGTAGTTAGAAGAGAGTTTTTGCGTAGCCATCAGTGAAGCAACTATTGACCCATAACTCCCCATAACTTCCTTTTACTACTTCTTACTACTCCACTTGAGAAAGTTGAATAATTTAGATGCTTTCTGTTCCTATTGTTCCTATTAGCCTGTATAATTCATAGAGTTTTTCGATGTGATGAAATCGTGAATGTCGCTAAAATGTAAAGAAAATTTATTCCGTTTTTTTTACAAACAAAATTCGTGAAATAGAATCGGGAAGGCAGTGTTTTGCCGTCTGTCGTTCATCGGACGAGCATGAGTGCGGCTCAAAAACTGCACATCTGTATGGGCTTTGTGCAGCTTTTTAGCCTCTGAAAGGTTCTATTTTTGCTCCAGAACGGCATGTTTTTGCTAACCTGAATAATTCATAGAGACACAAAAAAAGAAGCGTTTTTCTTTGTCATCTCGACAAAAATTAGTACCTTTAAGTGCTTAAAATACAAGGTAATAA
>CACYYG010000044.1 GCA_902778535.1 uncultured Prevotellaceae bacterium | reverse complement strand
CCGAGAGAAAAACTAAATTTCTATACACCAAATGAGGTCTTTTTCAAACATTATGCCTAACTTTGCAGATAAATTGCACTTGCTGGTTGACTCTATACGCTCGGAAAAGCAAAAGAAAAATGGCTTTTTCTTTTGCTTTTCGCTCGCTTATTCGTACCTTTGCACCCGATATTCAAGGGGTGCCCGCAAATTGTGGGCTGAGATGATACCCTATAACCTGATGCGGATAATACCGACGTAGGGATGGACATCATGAACGAAGCCCCTTTATTGTTTCACATAATAAAGGTAAAAAGAATGAAAAAATTTATCGGATTGACAGTGGCTATGCTGGCGAGTGGCAGCATGGCTCAGGCACAGGGCGTGGTAGATGTAATGAAAGAGACGAGCCTGCAGGAAGTGCAGGTCACCTCGCTCCGTGCTACAAACACGACACCTGTGGCATTCAGCAACTTGAACCGCGAGCAGATTGATGCGGTGAACTACGGACAGGACATCCCGTTCCTGTTGTCTACGTTGCCCAGTGTGACAACGACAACGGATGCTGGCAACGGCATCGGATATACGAGTATCCGCGTGCGCGGTACGGATGCAAGCCGCATCAATGTGACTGCTAACGGTATTCCATTGAACGACAGCGAGAGCTCGCTCATCTACTTTTCCGACATGGGCGACTTTGCCAGTAGCGTGCAGTCCATTCAGCTGCAGCGCGGAGTGGGAACCAGTACCAACGGTGCGGGTGCCTTCGGTGCCTCTATCAATATGCTGACTGAAGGCATTGGCTTGCGGCCTTACGTGGGCGTGGATGTCAGCGGCGGCTCTTACGGAACGCATAAGGAGACAGTACGCTTCGGCACAGGACTTATGAACGGGCACTTCGGCATTCAGGGCCGTCTGTCGAACATCGGCAGCGACGGCTATGTGGATCGTGCCACATCGAGTTTCAACTCTTATTTCCTCCAGGCAGGCTATTATGCCGACAATACCTCACTGAAGTTCATCACCTTCAACGGTACGGAGAAGACCTATATGGCCTGGAACTACACGTCGAAAGGAGAGCAGAGCCTCTACGGACGCCGCTTCAACTCCTGTGGCCTGTATTACGACAAAGACGGCAACATGAAGTTCTACGACGACCAATACGACAACTACCACCAGCAGCACTATCAGCTGCACTGGAATCAGAGACTGTGCGACGAATGGACGATGAACGTAGCCCTCCATTACACGCACGACAACTACTATTACGACCAGATGAAGACGGGCAAGAAGCTGTATACCTATCTGCTGACCGACGACACGAAGATGCGTGCCGACCTGGTTCAGCGCAAGGACGGCGACAAGGACTTCTACGGAACGGTGGCTTCGGTGAACTATAACAACCGTCGTGGACTGACGGCAAACATTGGCGGCGCCCTCAACCACTTCGACGCTAACCACATGGGACATGTGATGTGGGTGGGCGTTCCTTATTATAAGAATTCACCCGATGTAGCCGCGCTTACAGGGCTAGAGCCGAACAGTCAATACTATAGCAATGACTCGCGCAAGACCGACGGAAACATCTATGCGAAGGTGAACTGGGAATTTGCCAAGGGTCTGAGCGCCTACGCCGACCTGCAGTACCGCCACGTCAACTACCAGATGGACGGACGGTCTGATGAATGGGATGACAACGGACAGATTAAATATGACCTGAACCGCAACTTCGACTTCTTCAATCCGAAGGCCGGTCTGAACTACAACATCGACCGCCATCACCGTGTCTATGCCTCCTACGCCATCGCTCACCGTGAACCCACCCGCGACCACTTTCAGGAGCAGTGGGGAAAGCCCATCCATGCTGAGCGCCTGAACGATTTGGAGGTGGGCTATCAGTTCCGTGACCGCCGTTTCTCAGCTGGTGTGAACCTCTATTGGATGGACTACAAGAATCAGTTTGTGCTGACAGGTGAGCTGAATGACGAGGGCGAGGCCGTAACGAAGAATATTGACAAGAGCTACCGCATGGGTGTGGAGTTGGAAGCAGCCTGGAAGCCTGTGGATTGGTTGCGCTGGGATGTGAACGCCACGCTGAGCAAGAACCGTGCGAAGGACATGATTATCACCCTCGAAGACTATACCACGCTGGTGAATGTGGGTGAAACGCCGCTGAGCTTCTCGCCCGACGTCATCTTCAATAATATCTTCACACTGAACCATAAAGGCTGGAGTGCTTCCATCCACAGTCAATACATAGGCGAGCAGTACCTCACCAACTACGGCGTGAAGACCATGCGCTGCTGGAGCGACTGGAGCCAGACCGACGACGTGGCTACCGACGAGTCGCTCATGCTGAAAGAACACTTCACCACGAATGTCGATCTGAACTATCGCTTTAGCCTGAGGGAATGGGGAATCAAAAATGCTCGTGTGGGCATTACCTTCTACAACCTGTTCAGTGCGAAGTTCGACAACAATGGATGGGCTGCTCCGCAGTTCCGCCAAGACAGCAACGGCAAGGTATATGCCGTGAACACATGGGGGCTGCGCGACCAGGAAGCTGCCGGCTTTGCCCCATCTGCCCCCTTCAATTTCCTGGCTCACCTGTCGCTTGATTTCTAATGAGGAGTAAAGGAGTAGGGGAGTAAAGGAGATAAAGTAGATGAGGCTTTAAGGTATGGAATTCATCATAGCTCATTGGCTTGATATAGTGACTACAATCCTCGGGCTGGCCTATATTCTCTTGGAGTATAGGGCCAGCGCGTGGATGTGGCTTGTTGGCTTCCTCATGCAGTCGTTGGGCATCGTGCTCTATTATCAGAAAGGACTCTATGCCGACTGCTGCATGGAGTTCTATTATCTTGGTGTGACGATATACGGCTGGTGGAGGTGGGTAAAGCCAAAAGCTAATAGCCAAAAGCCAATTGCTATTAGCAGATTCCCAAAGAAGCTGATTCTTCCCTGGCTGACCATTATCGCGGTGGTATGGGCAATCATCTACTGTCTGTTAGTCACGTTCACCAACTCAAACGTGCCGCTGGCCGACAGCTTCACTACGGCGTTGAGCATCATCGGCATCTGGGCCTTGGCTCATAAGTTCCTGGAGCAGTGGTTCATCTGGATAGCTGTGGATGTTGTCACCTGTGTGCTTTATTTCTACAAGGACATTCCTTTCAAGGCCAGTCTCTACGCCCTTTATGTCGTCATCGCTGTCTTCGGCTACTTCAAGTGGCGGAAGATGATGAAGTCAGCCCAATAGTTGGCGCGTCTGCTCCAGAATGGCGAGCAGCTCGTCCATGTGGGTGGCGCGAAGCATGGCGATGCGCGTAGGCCGGAAGTTGGCAATGCCCTTGAAGATGGGCGTGGCGGCCAGGTGACGGCGCGTGTGGATGATGCCGCGTGGCTCGTCGATACGCTCCACGTTGATGCGTAGCAGCTCCTCCAGGATATCAAGTTTCTCGTTGAAAGTGAATTGCTGCCGGCTGAAAATCCAAGGGCAGCCAAAGGTAGCGCGGCCAATCATCACGCCATCTACGCCATATTGTTCGAAAGCCTGATCGGCCTCGTCGAGCGAGTGGATGTCGCCATTGCCGATGATGGGGATGTGGATGCGGGGATTGCGTTTCACCTCACCGATGAGCGTCCAGTCGGCTTCGCCGGTGTACATTTGCGAGCGGGTACGCCCGTGAATGGTCAACGCCTGAATGCCGCAGTCCTGCAGTTGTTCGGCCAGCGTGGTGATGATGAGCTGCTCGTGGTTCCAGCCAAGGCGCGTCTTCACCGTAACAGGCACTTTCACCGCCTGCACCACCTGTCGCGTGATGTCGAGCATCTTTGGTATGTTCTGCAACATGCCGGCGCCGGCGCCTTTGCCAGCCACTTTCTTCACAGGGCAGCCGAAGTTCAGGTCGATGACGTCGGGCCCGGCCTGTTCTACGATGCGTGCCGCCTCGACCATTGCGTCGGTATCGCGGCCGTAGATTTGTATGCCCACGGGCCTTTCCTCGTCGCTGATGGTGAGCTTCTGTACCGTGGTCTTCACATCGCGTACCAAGGCCTCGGCCGACACGAACTCCGTGTAGACCATCGAGGCACCGAAGCGCTTGCACAGCATGCGGAACCCGATGTCGGTGACGTCCTCCATCGGCGCTAAGAACACGGGGCGCTCGCCCAGGTCAATATTTCCTATCCTCATAACAGTCTGCTCCTTTGGCGCTGCAAAATTAAAAAAAAACAGACAGAGACGCCACATTTTAATGAAAAAAGAGAAGCGTAAAAAGTTTTTTTTGTAATTTTGCAGCAATAAAACCTAATGAGACATGGCAAAGAAAGCTGTTTGGCACGACGATTACTGGCTTCTGCTGATGGAGGCCTACTTGCAGCGTCCTGTGGGTGTGAAGCCTCTTTACAGCAAAACAATGGTGAACCTGAGCCTGGAGCTGCACATCGCTCCTGAGTCTTTGCAAACACGTATGCAACAGATAGCCACACTGAAGACGCCGCGCGTCGAGCGCATTTGGAAGACCTATTCCACCAACCCGAAGCGTCTGGCACGTGCCGTGCGCCTTTACAGGAGCATGAATGGTTTCGGCGCTGCTGATGAGTTCTACGCCGGCGTGGAGGTACAGGAGACTTTCGAGCGTGACTTTCGTCCCTTGGAGCAGGACGAGCGCTTTACACCTGTCATGCTTATTCTCATTCTTAACCTTTATTTCCAGCTGACGCCGCAGACCATGGTGACGCAGACACCCGAGGTGGCCCAGCTGGCGCGCAAGCTGCAGCTGAAGGCACAGGACGTGGTAGAGGTGCTCGACGTGTACCAGATATGCGATCCCTATCTGGAGCGCAGTGAGGTGACTTTCTCGCCGCTGCTGCTGCCCTGTCAGCAGATATGGCAGCGCATGAGCGACAAAGAACCGCAGGATTTGCACGCGCTGGCCACCCAGCTGTCGGCCTATTTTGACTAAGTTCGCAACACAGTGAATCAGATTCAAATACAAGAACAGAAGCAGGAGCAGCGGCAACTGCAGACCATCACGGCGCAGCAGTTGCTTGTGTCGCAGCTGGTGGAGTTGCCACTTCAGCAGATGGAGGAGCGCGTAGAGACAGAGCTGCACGACAATCCGGCATTGGAGAAATCGGTGGCCGACGATGACTTTCCCGGTTGGGACAACAGTTCCGACACGACCGAAGACGCTGATTCTTCCGACGACTATGATGCACAGCGAGAACGCGAGGAACGGCGCGACGCTCTCGATGCCGCACTGGAAAACATTGGGCGCGACGATGAGGAACTGCCCGTTTATCAGGGTGGACAGCAATGGGGCGACGAGCAGGAGCAGACCGTCTTCGCACAAGAGCAGTCGTTTTACGACATGCTGATGGCACAAGTGGGTGAGCAGGAGCTCAGCGACACCGACCGCTACGTATTGGAATATCTCATCCAGTCGCTCGACGAAGACGGACTGTTGCGCACACCGCTTAGCGACATCTGCGAGCAGTTGGGCATCTATCATAATATTGACATCAGCGAGGCCGACGTTCAGCGGCTGTTGCAGCGCCTGCAGCAGATGGATCCGCCGGGCATTGGCGCACGCTCGCTGCAGGAATGTATGCTGCTGCAAATAGAACGTCGTCGCAACTCGCCACAGAAAGAAATGATGCGGCGTGTGGTGACGCAGTATTTCGACGATTTTACGCGCAAGAAATGGAAGCACATACAGCAGCAGATGAACATGAGCGATGCCGACGCCGAAGAAATCTTTGCTGAGCTGCGCCGTCTCAACCCGAAGCCCGGCACCGCCTTGGGCGAAGCCGTGGGACGCTCTGTGCAGCAGATAACTCCCGATTTCATCGTAGAAAATCATGACGACGGTAAGCTGAGCCTGCAGCTGAACTACGGCGACATACCGAAACTGGAAATATCGCAGTCGTTTGCTGACCTGCTCAAGGACTTCCAGACCAACCGCGATCACATGACGCGCCAGCAAAAGGAGGCCTTGCTCTACACGAGGCAGAAAGTGGAGGCCGCACAGAGCTTCATCGACGCAATGGAGACGCGCCGCCAGACATTGCTGCGCACCATGAAAGCCATCATGCAGCTGCAGCGCCCGTTCTTCGAAGAGGGCGATGAGGAGCTGCTGCGCCCGATGATTCTGAAGGATGTGGCGGCACTGACGGGTCAGGACCTGAGCACTATCTCGCGCGTCTCGAACTCGAAGTACGTTCAGACGCGCTGGGGCACTTTCCCGCTGAAGTTCTTCTTCAACGACGGTTATGTCACCAGCACGGGCGAGTCGCTTTCTACGCGACAAATCAAGGTGGCGCTGAAGCAACTAATAGAAAACGAAGACAAACACAATCCGATGAGCGACGACGCACTGCGCGACATACTTGCTGCACGCGGCTTCCCCATCGCACGCCGCACCGTGGCCAAATACCGCGAGCAGCTGGCAATCCCTGTCGCCCGCCTGCGCAAAGTTTAATCCACTATCGTCTTTAACTCCTTCAACTCTTTTAACTTCCATCAAGTTGACACGAAATAAAGGACTCATTATCACGGCCAGAGTAATCAGTATGCTCTTTACGCCGTTCTACCTGCCGCTGGTGGGCATCGCCATGCTGCTCATGTTTACGTTTCTGAGCGGTTTGCCCACGAAATACAAGCTGCTGCTGATTGCCTCCGTCTACCTGCTCACCGTCTTTATTCCCACTGTGCTCATTTTTCTCTACCGCTTAGCGCGAGGCTGGAGCCTGCAGGAGTTGGGACAGAAGCGCCACCGCATCGTGCCCTACACCATCAGCATAGTGTGCTACCTGATGTGCATCTGGATGCTCGACCGCGTATATGTCAACCACGAGATTATCAGCATCATCATCGCGGCACTTATCATTCAGGCAGCAAGCACCGTCGTTAATTTCTTTTGGAAAATCTCTACGCACACGGCGGCCATCGGCGGTGTTGTCGGCGCCTTGGTGGCCTATGGCTTTTTGTTCGAGTTCAACCCCGTTGGCTGGCTCTGCCTGGCCATCTTCGTCTCTGGCATCGTGGGTTCGGCGCGCATTATCCTGCGTCAGCACTCCTTGGCTCAGGTGGTGGCTGGCTTCTTCCTCGGAGCCGTCTGTGCCTTCGTATCTATTACCTATTTATAGTCACAGATTAACTTACACAGTATACAGATATAACGAAAACAGAATATGAAACCTATTGTCAGCATTATCATGGGCAGCACCAGTGACCTGCCCGTCATGGAGAAAGCCTGCAAGCAGCTCGACGAGCTGCAAGTGCCTTTTGAGGTGAACGCACTGTCGGCTCACCGCACGCCGCAGGCCGTGGAGCAGTTTGCTGCTGGAGCTGCCGCTCGCGGCATCCGCGTCATCATTGCCGCCGCAGGAATGGCCGCCGCATTGCCTGGCGTCATCGCCGCACAGACCACCTTGCCCGTCATCGGCGTGCCCATCAAAGGCATGTTGGACGGTCTCGACGCTCTGCTCAGCATCGTTCAGATGCCGCCGGGCATCCCCGTGGCCACCGTCGGCGTCAACGGCGCACAGAACGCAGCCCTCTTGGCCTGTCAGATGCTCGCCCTCAGCGACGAGGCCCTGGCCCAGCGTCTGGCCGCCCATAAGGAAGGTCTGAAACAGAAAATAGTAAAGGCCAACCAGGACTTAGCCGAAGTGAAATATGAGTACAAGACGAATTAGCAGCGTTTGCCGTGTGGGCAATATCGCCATTGGTGGCGACAATCCCATTAGGATTCAGTCGATGGCCACCGTCGACACCAACGACACCGAGGGCTGCGTGGCACAGGCCAAAAGGATTATCGATGCCGGCGGCGAGCTGGTGCGCTTCACTACCCAGGGCACGCGCGAGGCGAAGAACATGGCGAACATCTCGCAGCGCCTGAAGGCTGACGGCTATTCACAGCCATTGGTGGCCGACGTTCACTTCAACGCCAACGTGGCCGACGTAGCCGCTCAGCTATGCGAAAAAGTGCGCATCAACCCAGGCAATTACATTGATCCAGCCCGAACGTTCAAGCATCTGGAGTACACCGACGATGAATATGCTGCCGAGCTGAAACGCCTTGACGAGCGTCTCGTTGCCTTTATCAGCATCTGTAAGGAGCACAAGACCGCTGTGCGCATCGGTGTGAATCACGGCTCGCTCTCCGACCGCATCATGTCGCGCTATGGCGACACGCCCGAGGGCATTGTTGAGAGCTGTATGGAGTTTCTCCGCATTTTTAAGCGCGAGCAGTTCGACGACGTTGTCATCTCGATTAAAGCCAGCAATACCGTCGTGATGGTGCAGAGCGTGCGCCTCTTAGTCAAGCAGATGGACGCCGAGGACATGCGCTATCCGCTGCATCTTGGCGTGACCGAGGCCGGCGAGGGCGAAGACGGCCGCATCAAGAGTGCCGTAGGCATCGGTGCCCTGCTGACCGAGGGTATCGGCGACACCATCCGCGTGTCTTTGAGTGAAGAGCCCGAGGCCGAGATTCCTGTGGCACGCAAGCTGGTGGAACTTATTCCGGAGTGCACCCAACTGCGTCAGGAAGCTGAGAAAAGCATCAAGGACGACACCATTTCGCTCGTCATCTGGGCTTCCGACATGGATACACTCATGTTGAAAGCCGCTATGTCCGTTGGCGCCTTGCTGATCGACCGCAAGGCCACAAAGCTGGTTCTCAAGCCCCTCGGCCTGACAAAGCCAGTGCCAGCCTCTGCCATCACCCTACTTGCCGATGCCATCCTCCAGGCCGCACGCGTCAAGTTCACTAAGACCGAGTATATTTCGTGCCCGGGCTGCGGCCGCACGCTCTACAACCTGCAGGAGACCATTGCAAAGATCAAGGCTGCCACCAGCCATCTTGTCGGCCTGAAGATTGGCATCATGGGCTGCATTGTCAACGGCCCTGGCGAGATGGCCGACGCCGACTACGGCTACGTCGGCGCTGGTCGCGGCAAGATTTCCCTCTACCGCGGCAAGGAGTGCGTAGAGAAGAACATTCCCGAAGAAGAAGCCGTGGAGCATCTGCTTCAGCTCATTCATGAAGACAAACATATTTGAAAACAATACTACGATGAAGAAATTACTACTATCTACTATGCTCTTGGTGGCAACAGTCACCTGGGGCCAGCGACAGGAAGTGATACTGACCGATAACTGGCAGTTCTCAAACGACAGGCAGACTTGGCAGACGGTCAGTGTGCCTCACGACTGGGCCATCAGCGGACCCTTCGACAAGAAATGGGACTTGCAGACCGTGGCCATCGAGCAGAACGGCGAGAAGGAAGCCACCGAGAAGAGCGGCCGCTCAGGTGCCCTGCCCTGGATTGGCGAGGGCTACTATAAGCGAAAATTCACCATTCCATCGGACTTCAGCGGCCATGCCGAGCTTGTCTTCGACGGAGCGATGAGCGAGCCCGTTGTCAGCATCAACGGTAAGGAGGCGGGACGTTGGGCCTACGGCTACAACACCTTCCGCATAGACGTGACGCCTTTCATCCACGAAGGTGAGAACCTTCTCGAAGTTGGTCTGCAGAACATGGAAGAGAGCTCGCGCTGGTATCCGGGTGCAGGCATCTACCGTCCTGTAACGCTGAAGCTGATGCCCACGCAGAGCTACATCGACGATTGGGGCATCACCACTCAAACGGAGCTAAATGCTGGTAAAAACAAACAAGGCAAAAGCATGACGAAGCTCACCGTCGAGGTGCCGGTCATCAATGCCGCCCAGGGTCTGCCCGTCACGATGGAGCTAATAGCTCCCGACGGCAAGGAAAAATTCAACCTCAGCCCGGCCTCCATGCGAAAAGGCTCGTCGAAGGCCAAGGGTACATTCATGATTCCCGATGCCAAGCTGTGGACGCCCGAGACACCTAATCTATATACGCTGCGCATCACGCTCTGCGACGGCAAGAGCGCCCCGAATGTCTATGACGACTTCGGCAAGGCGATTGACCAGAAGACCCTGAAGGTGGGCCTGCGCACCGTCCGCGTCGACCGTGAGCGTGGCTTCCAGCTGAACGGCCAGTCGCGCAAAATCAAAGGTGTCTGCCTGCACCACGACCTCGGTCCGCTGGGCGCTGCCGTCAGCAAGGCCGCCCTCATCCGTCAAATCAAGATTCTGAAGGCGATGGGCTGCGACGCCATCCGCACCGCCCACAACATGCCGAGCCAGATGCAGATGGACATTTGCGACTCGCTGGGCATGATGGTGATGGCCGAGAGCTTTGACATGTGGCGCTATCCGAAGTGCAAGAACGGCTACTCACGCTTCTTCGACGAATGGGCCGACCGCGACATCACCAACCTTGTCGTGGCCAACCGCAACCACCCCAGCATCGTGATGTGGTCGATAGGCAACGAGATTCCCGAGCAGGGCAGTGCCGACGGACGCCTGCTGAGCATCCACCTGCAGGGCCTGTGCCATGTTCTCGACCCCACGCGTCCCGTTACGCAGGGCATGGACCGCGTCGACAATGCTTTGGCCACCGGCGTAGCTCAGGCGATGGACGTACCGGGCTTCAACTATCGTCTGCACCGCTATGCCGACGGCATCAAGCAGTTACCGCAGGGTTTCCTCTTAGGCTCAGAGACGGCCTCGACGGTCTCGTCGCGTGGCGTGTATAAATTCCCCGTTGAAACCACGGATAATTCAAAATACTCCTCATGGGCTGCGGGCTACGACCCCGCCGCCATCAAGACCGCCGACGGCCAGTGCTCGGGCTACGACGTGGAATATTGCGCGTGGAGCAACCTGCCCGATGACGACTGGCGCTGGCAGGATGACTACCCGTGGGTCATCGGCGAGTTTGTGTGGACAGGCTTCGACTACTTAGGCGAGCCGACACCCTTCGACGAATACTGGCCCAGCCGCAGCAGCTATTTCGGCATCTGCGACCTCGCCGGACTGCCCAAGGACCGCTATTTCCTCTATCGCTCGAAGTGGAACAAGGATGCCCATACCATCCATCTGCTGCCCCACTGGACATGGCCCAAGCGCAAGGGACAGGTGACACCCGTCTACTGTTATACCGACTATCCCGAGGCCGAGCTCTTCATCAACGGCAAGAGCCAGGGAAGAATCAAGAAGCAAAGCGACCTTTCAAATCCTGGCAATAACCGTCTCGACCGCTACCGCCTGCGCTGGAATGACGTGAAGTATGAGCCGGGTGAACTGAAGGTCGTAGTCTACGATGAAATGGGCAAAAATTGTGGCGAAGAGGTCGTCCGCACCGCCGGCAAGCCCCACCACCTGCAGCTCGATGTATGGACGCAGCAGAGTGACCTCTCACCTCTCACCTCTCACCTCTCACCTCTCAATCCTGACGGCCAGGACTTGGCCTTTGTCACCGTCTCTTTAGTTGACAAGAACGGCACGCTCATTCCTGACGCGCAGGATCAGCTGACCTTCGATGTAAAGGGAGCTGGCACCTTCCGTGCCGTGTGCAACGGCGACGCCACCTCGTTGGAACCCTTCACCCAGCCCACAATGAAGCTTTTCAACGGTCAGCTTGTCGTCGTGGTGCAGGCTGGTCACGAAGCTGGCAACATTCTACTCACCGTCAGCGACAAGAAACGGGGCATGAAGCAGCGCGCCACCATTAACGTTGAGTAACCTATAGCCAATGCTATTCACTAATCAGCGCCTCTGCCGGATTTGGCGGAGGCGCTGATAAATTGTCCCCCAACCTCCTTAGAATACATAACCAATACCGAGTGAAATAGCTAGATTCGTAGATTTATTATTGCCGTCTAGCCTCCTAGGAACTGTGGATATAAGTCCTATATCTATATCAGCTGCAAAACAGACGTGCCTGTACTGATAGCTTGCCATCAGATTGATGCCTGAATCCCAGCGAGCGACACCTACCTCCGAGCTAAATGTTGCTGGCTTTTCTTTCAAACGATAGCCATGATAGATGTACAGCCCGTCGCTGCCTGTCATTCTGCCTCCTATGCCATAGGCAAGGTAGAAGCCTCCGCCTATGAACAAATAACTCTTTTTCATCGCAGCACGAAAGGCAAGGTCAACAGGCATCTCAATGTACTGCATATTTACTGCTACCCTGCCTTTTTCAGCCATTTCCCAGGAATCTCCTTTGGTGATAAAACGAAGCGACGGTATAAGGCAACACCCATTTTGGCTTCCACGTTGGAAAGGTATCTGAAGGCCAATACCGATGTGGCATCCTGTATGTCCTACAGAATTAGTGCTTGCCTTCCCGTCGAAAAAGCCGATGCTCAATCCTCCACTTACAAAAGGAGTCAGCCTATAAGCCAGAGAATCGTTCTGGGCCATTCCTTTTGCCAGGAAGAACAGGCAAACCACCGTCAAAATTGCGAAGCGCCGTCTCATCTTCCTACTGGCTCAAAGCCCAGCATTCGGGCATTCAATTCAAACGGCATCATCCGTTCATAATGGTTTACCAAATAGCCCATGTATCCGGCATGTTCTATCGTCATCATCCGCAAAGAGTCTAGGCTGCATATCTGCATATATGCTATCCCAGGACTTTCCACGAGGTTTTCCGTTTCGTCATAGCTAAACGTGGTGCACTGACGAAGATTCCGGTCCTGATAGTACCTGAATATCCAAACGGAATCTTGCGTAAAATAGTATTCCATAGGATAGCCGTTGCCGGTAAACACGAATGATTCTGTCGTACCAGCCTCCGTGATTCTTTCTGTATTTTTCCACTTCCACCCACTCCCAACGGCGTATTTATTGAATTGCTCGGCACTCACCGTCACCAGCCATTTGTATTCTGGATGGCCTTTAGCATTCATGGGATAGATAGGCTCGGTATCAATGTCTCCTTCACATGTCATTGCCTGAGTTAGCAGGGCAAAGGCAAATACATATACCAACTTATAACCATTCCAAAACTTCATATTCACATGCTGATTAGATACAATTCTAAATATTTAACGGAGAAACGTCCAAATACTGCACGTGAGAATGTTAAATAATGTTATTGATGAGGGCCTTATTTACCAGCAATTGATTGTGCTTGCTGAAGTAGGAAAAATTTTTACAAAAGAGGCGATTAACTACCCTCATATTTTAAAAATTCTGAGCCAAGAAAGTTTTGGCTCGAAAAAACGCCGTATTTTTCAAGTTGCGCTATCTTTCAGTGAATCAAAAGGATAGCGCTTTTTTCGACTTCTTTTTATCTGTGGCGATGCACCCCGCAAAAAAATCTATCGATCGTTTTTTTCACGCGGAGCACCTTTTTGAAAAAAAGTCGCCTCTCGGTGGTGTTGCCGATGAGGGTTTTTCCTCTGAAAAAAAGCTTCACGAGACTGAAAAGCTGCACGTTTTCCACAAAGTGTGCAACTTTTCAGCCCCGTTTTTCCGTTTCAAACGTAACAAGAATACTGCTTTCCAGCCTCATCCCGTTCTAGTTTGACTTTTTTCACGTACCTGTTTTTGTGGTAATTTTTCTTTACAGAAAGGACACTGGTCATTTAACCTGAATAATTCATAGAGGCACAAAAAAAGAAGCGTTTTTCTTTGTCATCTCGACAAAAATGAGTACCTTTAAGTGCTTAATTTAAATGGACTTA
>CACYYG010000043.1 GCA_902778535.1 uncultured Prevotellaceae bacterium | reverse complement strand
CCTCACTGCCAAGCGTCATCGTCTACCATGAATATGACGACTACCGGCGCAGGACGAAGACCTGGTTGCCCGTCACCTCGTCCGACACCCTCTTTGTCAGCGACAACACCATTTCGGCCCAGGCACAGTCGCAGTATTCCGACACAGCGCCTTTCTCACGTACGGAGTACGACGGCTTCCTGTCGTCGGAGCCCTCCGCACTATACAAGGCCGGTGCCCAGTGGCAGGGCAACGGCAAGAAGGTGAACATCACATACAGCGAGTATGTGGGAGCCGGCATGTACTCGCCCGATGGAAAAGCCGCGCGCGTTTGACCCCCGAGGGCAAAGCGGCGTTGACCCCTACGGGCAAACTTTTCGTAACTTTGCCCTCTGCGAGCGCGAACTTACTCCGTCTCGGCAAAAAAAGGAATAATTTCTTTTTGCTCTCGACTTTTCGTAACTTTGCCCTCTGCGAGCGCGAATTTACTCCGTCTCGTCAAAAAAAGAAATAAATTTCTTTGTTTTGCTCTCGACTTTTCGTAACTTTGCGCTTTGCAAGCGCGAACTTACTCCGTCTCGGCAAAAAAAGGAATATATTTCTTTGTTTTGCTCTCGACTTTTCGTAACTTTGCCGCCTATGGAAGAAATACTTCACTATGTGTGGAAGCACAAGCTGTTGCCGCTGAACGAGCTCACAACCACTGACGGACGCGAGGTGGAGGTGCTGGACCCGGGCCTGCACAACCGCGATGCGGGACCCGATTTCTTCAACGCAAAGGTGCGCATAGGCGATACGCTGTGGGTGGGCAACGTGGAAATTCACCTGCGCAGCAGCGAGTGGTACGCCCACGGCCACGACCGTGATTCCAAATATAACAATGTGGTGCTGCACGTAGTGGCGGAGGCCGACACCGATGTGCTGACCAACGACCACCGCTATCTGCCTCAACTCACTCTGAAAGTCCCCGACAGCGTGAGGGAGCATTATGACGAGCTGCTCACCACCGACCACTATCCGCCCTGCTACCGCATCATCAAGAATCTGAGTCCGCTGATGGTACACTCATGGATGGCGGCCTTGCAGACGGAGCGCCTGGAACAGAAGACGCAGGCCATTGCCGAGCGCGTGCGGCAATGCGACGGCTCGTGGGAAGATGCCTATTTCCAGACTTTGGCCCGTAACTTCGGCTTCGGCATCAACGGCGATGCCTTCGAGCAATGGGCACGCAACGTGCCGTTCAGCGCTGTAGGCAAGCACCGCGACGACCTCTTTCAGATAGAAGCCTTCTTCCTCGGACAGGCAGGACTGTTGACTACTGAGAGCCTTCCGCCCCGCTATCGCGATGCCGCCCTGAACGAGGGCTATTTCACCCGTCTGCAGAATGAATACGCCTATCTTTCACATAAGTTCCAGCTGAAACCTATGGACTTCAGCACCTGGCGATTCCTGCGCTTGCGTCCGCAGAACTTCCCACACATACGCATCTCGCAGTTGGCAACGCTCTACCACGAAAGGCGTGCCGGACTGAGTGCACTCGTCGAGTGTGAGACGGTGGACGCGCTGCGCCAGCTGCTCAGCACCCATGTCACACCATATTGGGAGACACACTACGCCTTTGGTGCCGAGAGTAAGCGGAACAGTAAAAAACTATCGGTTTCATCGGCTGATTTGCTCATCATCAACACCGCCATCCCCATGCTCTTCGCCGTGGGCCGCCACCGTCAGAAGGAAGAGCTGTGCGACCGCGCCTTCGACCTCTTGGAAGAGATGAAGGCCGAGAAAAACCATATCATCAGCATGTGGCAGGAGTGCGGACTGCCCGTGAAGAGCGCCGGCGACACACAGGCCCTCATCCAGCTGAAGCGCGAATACTGCGACCGCAAGGACTGTCTGCGCTGCCGCTTCGGCTATGAGTATCTTAGGCGTAACAACGATATAACGAAATAACGTAATACGATGAATAAATACCATTTTGAAACCCGTATGCAGGTGCGCGACTAC
This sequence comes from uncultured Prevotellaceae bacterium, assembly GCA_902778535.1. Classification (GTDB taxonomy): domain Bacteria; phylum Bacteroidota; class Bacteroidia; order Bacteroidales; family Bacteroidaceae; genus Prevotella. The sequence continues at coordinate 14,316 of CACYYG010000043.1, read as the reverse complement.
GAGTGCGACATCGAGGGCATCGTCAACAACGCGCAGTACATTCACTATTGCGAGCATACCCGCCACTTGTTCCTGAAGGAATGTGGCCTCAGCTTCGCCGAGATGCACCGCAAGGGCGTTGATGCTGTCGTGGCCCGTATGCAGCTGCAGTATAAGGTGCCGCTCAGGCCCGACGATGAGTTCCTCTCGCGATTACGCTTAGAGAAAGAGGGCATCAAGTATGTCTTCTATCAGGACATCTTCCGTGCCGGCGACGAACAGCTGTGCTTCCGCGGCAAGATTGAGCTGGTGTGCCTCGTCAACGGACGCTTAGGCAACAGCCCCGACTATGACCGCGCCTTCGAGAAATACGTCAGTCCAACATAAAATGAGCCAGGAAGAACTATATTACACCATTGCGCTGACGCGCATGACGGGCTTCAACTTCCAGACCGCGCTGCAGCTCTATCAGGAGCTGGGCGGCGGAAAGGCCGTCTACGAACACCGCAACGACATACACGATGTGCTGCCAGAGTGTTCCCCGCGGCTGGCAGAGGCATTGAAGGACTGGAACCTGCCGCTGACCCGCGCCGCACAGGAGATGGCGTTCATCGAGAAACATCACATTCAGGTGATGTGCTACGGCGATGAACACTACCCTGCCCGCCTCGCCGAATGTCCCGATGCCCCCATCGTCCTCTATTATCTGGGGACGGCAGACTTAAACCAGCAGCGAATCATCAACATCGTTGGCACACGCCGCAGCACCACCTACGGTCAGGACCTCATACGCCGCCTGCTCAGCGACCTGCGGCAGACAGTGCCCGACGTGCTTGTCGTCAGCGGCTTAGCTTATGGCATCGACATCTGCGCCCATCGCAACGCCCTCGACAACGGCTTTGACACCGTAGGCGTGCTGGCTCACGGCCTCGACGAACTCTATCCGCCGCGACACCGCGACACCGCCAAACGGATGCTCATACAGGGCGGCCTGCTGACCGAGTATATGTCGGAGACGCACGTCGACAAACAGAACTTCGTGCGCCGCAACCGCATCGTGGCCGGCCTGTGCGATGCCACTATTCTCGTGGAAAGCGCCGAGAAAGGCGGAGGCCTCATCACTGCACGCATCGCGCAGGACTACGGACGGGCCGTCTTTGCCTTCCCTGGCGCCGTAGGAGCTCCTTACAGCGAGGGCTGCAACCATCTCATCCGCGACAACGGCGCCAGCCTTCTCACTTCCGCCACCGACCTTGTGACGGCTATGGGGTGGCAGACTGATGTGCAACTGCAACAGGCACGCCGCAACGGCATTGAGCGGACGGTCTTCCCCGACCTCACCGCTGAGGAGCAGACTGTGGTGGGGATTCTCAACGAAACGGGTGATTTACAACTGAATATGCTTTCCGTCAAGACGAATATTCCCATTGGCCAGCTCACCGCCCTGCTGTTCCAGCTGGAGATGAAAGGCGTGGTGCGCCCGTTGGCGGGAGGGTGCTATCATCTACTGAAATAAAAGGTACTTTCATTCAAAAAAAGAGGTTCTGAAAGATTTTTGTGTGGATGGCAAGAAAACTGGCAACCATCGGCACAATTCTTAAAACAATGTCATTGATTTATCAGACTATGGCTTGGTTTTAACAAACACTGTCATTGTTTTATCAGACAATGACGTGGTTTTAACTTTTTTGCCCAGACCACACTGTTATTCCACACAACACACACAAATCTCGTAGAACCAAAAAAGAAAATTCCATTTTTCTTTTGCTTTTTCCTCGCTTATTCGTACCTTTGGCTCGCGCCGAAGGTCCTTTCGCTCGAAAAAGAAAAGAAATTTTCTTATTTCTTTTGCTTTTTCCTCGCTTATTCGTACCTTTGCACTTTTAAAGCAAGAAAACAAATATCAAAACTTATGGAATACAACTTCAGAGAAATTGAGAAGAAATGGCAGAAGCGGTGGGTGGACAACGGCACCTATCGCGTAGTGGAGGACGAGACGAAGAAGAAATTCTATGTTCTGAACATGTTCCCCTACCCCAGCGGCGCCGGCCTGCATGTGGGCCATCCTTTAGGCTACATCGCCAGCGACATCTATGCCCGCTACAAGCGCCTCTGCGGCTTCAACGTGCTCAACCCCATGGGCTACGATGCCTACGGACTACCCGCTGAGCAGTACGCCATACAGACAGGACAACATCCTGCCATCACCACCGAGCAGAACATCAACCGCTATCGCGAGCAGCTCGACAAGATTGGCTTCTCCTTCGACTGGAGCCGCGAGGTACGCACCTGCGACCCAGGCTACTATCATTGGACGCAATGGGCTTTCCAACGCATGTTCAAGAGCTACTACAGCATCTCATCGCAGAAGGTGCAGCCTACCATCAAGCTCATTGAGCACTTCGAGCTGATGGGCACCGAGAACTGCGGTGCTTTGGGCACTGAGGAACTGCACTTTACTGCCTCTGACTGGCATAATTTCTCTGAGAAAAAGAAGCAGGAGGTGCTGATGAACTACCGCATCGCCTATCTGGCCGACACGATGGTGAACTGGTGTCCCGGACTGGGCACAGTACTGGCCAACGATGAAGTGGTAGACGGCGTCTCTGTGCGCGGCGGCTTCCCTGTGGAGCAGAAGAAGATGCGGCAGTGGTGCCTGCGCGTCAGTGCCTTTGCACAGCGTCTGCTCGACGGTTTGGAAGAGATTGACTGGAGCGACTCCCTGAAAGAAGCACAGCGCAACTGGATTGGCCGCTCAGAAGGTACGGAAATGGAATTTAAGGTGGCTGACAGCGATAAGCATTTCACCATCTTCACCACTCGCGCCGACACCATCTTCGGCGTCACCTTCATGGTGCTGGCTCCTGAGAGCGAACTGGTGCAGCAGCTCACTACACCTGAGCAAAAGCAGGCTGTAGATGAGTATCTGGCCTACGTGAAGAAGCGCACCGAGCGCGAGCGTCAGATTGACCACAGCGTGACGGGCGTCTTCTCAGGCTCCTATGCCATTAACCCCTTCACTGAAGAAAAAATCCCTATCTGGATTGCCGAATACGTATTGGCAGGCTATGGCACCGGCGCCATCATGGCCGTACCGGCCCACGACAGCCGCGACTATGCCTTCGCCAAGCACTTCGGCCTGCCCATCGTGCCGCTCATCGAGGGTGCCGACATCAGCGAGGAAAGCTTCGACGCCAAGGAAGGCATCGTGATGAATTCGCCCGTTGCAGGCAAGACTGCCCTCGACGGTTTCTCGCTTAACGGACTCAGCGTGAAAGATGCTATCGCCGCCACGAAGAAATTCGTTACCGAGAAAGGCTTAGGTCGCGTAAAAGTGAACTACCGTCTGCGCGATGCCATCTTCAGCCGCCAGCGCTACTGGGGCGAACCCTTCCCCGTGTACTACAAAGACGGCATGCCCTATATGATTCCGAAGGAGTGTCTGCCCTTGGAGTTGCCCGAGATTGACGAGTACAAGCCCACCGAGACAGGCGAGCCGCCACTGGGCCGTGCCAAGATGTGGGCTTGGGACACGAAGTTTGACAAGGTGGTCAGCGTTGATGAGATTGACAACAAGAGCGTCTTCCCCTTGGAGCTGAACACCATGCCTGGCTTTGCCGGCTCGTCGGCCTACTACCTGCGCTACGAAGACCCGCACAACGACAAGGCTCTAGTAAGTAAGGACGCCAACGAATACTGGCGCAACGTCGACCTCTACGTCGGCGGCAGCGAGCACGCCACGGGCCACCTCATATATTCGCGCTTCTGGAACAAGTTCCTCTACGACTCTGGCTACGCCTGCGAGGATGAGCCCTTCAAGAAACTCATCAACCAGGGCATGATTCAGGGCCGCTCAAACTTCGTCTACCGCATCAACAACGAAGGAGAAGACAAGGGTAAGTTCGTCAGTCTGGCTCTGAAGGACAAGTACGACGTAACGCCCATTCACGTCGATGTGAACATCGTGCAGAACGATGTGCTGGACATCGAGGCATTCAAAGCCTGGCGCCCCGAATACGAGAATGCCGAGTTCATCCTTGAGGACGGCAAGTACATCTGCGGCTGGGCCATCGAGAAGATGTCGAAGTCGATGTTCAACGTGGTGAACCCCGACATGATTGTCGAGAAATACGGCGCCGACACGCTGCGCCTCTTCGAGATGTTCCTCGGTCCCGTGGAGCAGTCAAAGCCGTGGGACACCAACAGCATCGGCGGCAGCTTCCGCTTCCTCAACCGTTTCTGGAACATGGTGACCGGTGCTGGTGATGGTTCTGCCGTCGCCACACCCGAAGAACTGAAGTCGCTGCACAAGCTCATCAAGAAGGTGACGCAGGACATCGAAGCCTTCTCGTATAACACCGCCATCTCGGCCTTTATGATCTGCACCAACGAGCTGACAGCCCTGAAGTGCACGAACAAGGAGGTGATGAAGACACTCGTCATCCTCATCGCACCCTTCGCCCCGCACATTGCCGAGGAGCTGTGGGAGCAGCTGGGCGGCGAGGGCTCGGTTTGCGACGCCAAGTGGCCGAAGTGGAACGAGGAATACCTTGTGGAGAACGAGGTGAAGATGGCTGTGGCCTTCAACGGCAAGGCTCGCTTCGAGGTAATGCTTCCTGCCGATGCCGACAATGCCACCGTAGAGCAGACAGTGCGCAACGATGAGCGCACGGCAAAATACATCGACGGCAAGCAGATTATGAAGGTAATTATCGTACCTAAGCGTATGGTGAATATCGTATGTAAATAAAGAATGACAATAGACCACAGGTTGATACTGAAAGAGGTTGGGGATTATGTAGGCATAACCCTCGGCCTCTTATTGTATACGTTTGGCTTCACAGTCTTTCTGATGCCAAACGAGATTGTGACTGGCGGTGTATCGGGTATCGGCGCCATCATCTACTACGCCACCCACTTCCCCGTAGGCTACACCTATTTTCTCGTCAATGCCGTGCTACTCATTGTCGGCCTGAAGATTCTGGGCTGGCGATTCTTGGTGAAAACCATCTATGCCATTGTAGTGCTGACGCTGATGTTAAGCATTGCGCAGGAGGTCATTCCAAAGGACGCAACAGGCAACTACGTGAAAATATTGGGCGAAGGGCAGGAATTCATGGCACTCATCATCGGCTGTATGCTCACGGGCACGTCGCTGGCCATCGTCTTCCTGAACAATGGCTCGACCGGAGGCACTGACATCATTGCCGCCTCGGTGAACAAGTTCCACAACGTCTCGCTGGGCACGGTGCTCACCTTTGTCGACCTTATCATCATCGGCTCCTGTTTGTTTATCCCGCAGTTCGGCGACCTGCTTGGACGTTTGCACAAAGTGGTGTTTGGCTTCTGCACAATGTTCATCGAAAACTTCATGCTTGACTATGTGATGAACAGCCGCCGGCAGTCGGTGCAGTTCTTCATCATTTCCAGCAAGTGGCAGGAGATAGCCAACGCCATTGCCACACAGATGGACCACGGCGTGACCATTCTCGACGGCCACGGCTGGTACTCGGGTAATGAGCGCAAGGTGCTCTGTATCCTCGCCCGCAAGAACGAGAGCACGCCCATTTTCCGCCTCATCAAAATGATTGATCCTTATGCCTTCGTTTCGCAGAGTGCCGTCATCGGTGTCTTTGGTGAAGGCTTCGACCAGATAAAGGTAAAAGTAAAAGAAAACCCCGAGCCGCTCCCAAAGAAAGAGAAGTCTGATTAGACAAATAACATGAAAATCGTCTTCGCCACTAATAACCCACATAAGCTCACTGAGGTGCGCCATATTCTGGGCGACCAGATAGAAGTGCTGTCGCTGAAGGATATCGGCTGCGATGTCGACATCCCTGAGACCGGCACTACCCTTGAAGAGAACGCGCGCCTCAAAGCAGAATACGTCTGGCAGCATTACCACTGCAGCGTCTTTGCCGACGACACCGGCTTGGAAGTGGAGGCGCTCAACGGCGCTCCTGGCATCTATAGTGCACGTTATGCCAGCATGAGTCCCGATTTTGGTGGTTCCAATTCTCCTCTCAGCCACGACAGCGAGGCCAATATGGCTCGCCTTTTGCACGAATTAGGAGAAAATAACAATCGCCGTGCAAGATTTCGCACTGTCTTCGCGTTAATATTAAAACGGGACGTGTGTCCATGCGGCTGTACCAGCATCAAAGAGGAGCATCTGTTTGAAGGTATCGTCAACGGTGAGATTACTCATGAGCGCAGCGGCAGCGAAGGATTCGGCTATGACCCCATCTTCCGCCCCGACGGCTACGACAAGACTTTTGCCGAACTTGGCGCAGACATCAAGGACAGCATCAGCCACCGTGCCCGTGCCACACAAAAGCTCTGCGATTTCCTACGCGTTTGGCACTAACGAATAATGAATAGTGAATAATGAAAGATATGAAACGGACATACAAGTTAATAAAATTATGGACAGTGGTGATGATACTATTCACTATCCATTGTTCACTATTCACCAGTGCAGCATTGGCACAGACCGGCACGTGGAAGGCCTACATGTCCTATTATGAACCGCAGCAGATTGTGAAAGCCGGAAGCCACACACTCTTCGTGCGCGCCTCCAACGGACTGTACAGCTACAACCTTAACGACCAGAGCATCACGACCTACGATAAGGTGCAACAATTGAGTGACACCTATATCTCGCTTATCGCCTGGAACTCAAAGGCACAGCGACTCATCATCGTCTACAGCAACTCCAACATCGACCTGATGGATCTCTCAGCCAATGTCACCAATATCAATGCCCTCTACAGCAAGTCGATGACACAGGACAAGACGGTGAACAACATTTTCATCAGCGAACAGTTTGCCTATCTTTCCACTGGATTCGGCGTGGTGAAGGTGAACATGGAGCGGGCCGAGATTGCTGAGTCCTATATTATCGACCAGAATATTATAGCTACTGGCATTGACAACGGCAAGCTTTATGCGCAGACAGACCAGAAGACCGTCTATGCCGGAAACCTAACCAGCAACCTCATCGACAAGCACAGTTGGGCACTCACCACCGACTATCCCGCCAGTCTCTTTACTCAGGATCTCACCGATTGGAACACGTATGCCGAAACTGTGAAAAGCTTGCAGCCTGGCGGGCCGAAATACAACCATTTCGGCTTTATGCGTTTCAAGAACAACATACTCTATTCCTGTGGCGGCTATGGCGGCGATTCAACGCCCTATCCCGCCACTGTGCAATTGAAAAAAGGCGACGACTGGGAAATTCTGCCAGATGATATGACTGGCGTGGAAGGAACGACAAGTAGTGGATGGAAGTTTGTAGAAATGTACGCCGTTGACGTCGATCCCTTCGACAGCAAGCATATCTTCGCCGGCGGCAGGACGGGACTCTATGAATATTACGACGGCAACCTTGTCAAATACTACAACAAAGACAACAGCATTCTCAACACTGCCACAACCAGTAATAAATATGTGCTGACTGACGGCGTTACTTACGACAGCAAAGGCAGCCTTTGGATTGTGCAAAGTCAGGTAAAGGACAATACTCTCATTGAAATAACGAAAGACGGAGAATGGAAGAAGCACGATCAGAGTGTTCTGGTGGACGGAGGATTAAGCCTCAACAGGCTCACACGCATTGTCTTCGACAGCAGAGGACTGATGTGGTTTCTTAACAGGCACTGGGAAAAATCATCTATCTTTTGCTACGACCCGTCTGCCGACGTTGTCGTCAACGCCATCTTCAACCTGGTCAACCAAGACGGCACCAGCGCGCAAGAGAGCTACAACCCGCGCAGTGTGGCCGAAGACTGCGACGGTAATATCTGGATTGGCACGGCAAACGGCCCCTATCTCATCGAGGCTGAACGCGTCAATACAACCATCGATTATGCCACTCAAGTTAAAGTGCCTCGCAACGACGGCACCAACTATGCCGACTATCTGCTGGGCGGTGTTGACATCTCTGCCATTGCGGTAGACGGCGGCAACCGCAAATGGTTTGGCACACGCGGTTCCGGCGTTTATCTTATCAGCGATGACAACATGGAACAGCTTGAGCATTTCACCACGGCCAACAGTCCGCTGCTCTCAAATGTCATTGAGGCCATCGCCATCGACCATAAAACCGGTGAAGTGTTCTTCGGCACCGACCAAGGTCTCTGCTCTTATATGAGTGATGCCACCGAGGCATCCGTTGAAATGGTGAAAGACGATGTCTACGCCTATCCTAATCCTGTTGTGTCAGGCTACGAAGGCCTTATCACAGTTGTTGGCCTGTCGCGCGATGCCGATGTTAAGATTCTCACTTCCAGTGGTGTACTGGTAGCTCAGGGTCGCAGCAATGGCGGCACGTTTACCTGGGATGGTCGCGACCGTCAAGGCCATCGTGTGGCCAGCGGTATCTATATGGTTGCTGCTGCCACAAGTGAAGGAAAGAAAGGAGTTGTTTGTAAGATTGCTATCGTCCGATGATAAGAAGCCTTGTCACTTTGCTTCTCATAGCTACAGGCAGCATAGCCTCGGCGCAGCTCGTCATCGACGGGCGTGTGGCTATGTTCGACGAACAGACCAATACATTATTGGCTACCGTGCCTGAAGACTGTTTCAACGGAGCAGTCACTATGAGCGTACATACTGGCAAGGACTGGTATTCCTGCACCATCGACGGGAAAACCATCGAAGACCATTTTACCTTTGATGACATCACAGCAAACAAGACATTTCTCGTAAGTTATAAGAACGGGAAAGGAGTGAAGAACAGTGCCACGCTCAGATTCACTTTCCTGCCCATTATACAACTGCAAGGCTCCTTTGGCTATGATTATGAAGAAGGAACAATACTGCTTTCTTCTCCCGATGCCAGCCTGACCGACACCTTGGCAGCCACCATAAAATGGCGTGGCGGCTCGACCAATTCCGCCGACAAACATAAGCGCAACTACAAGATTAAACTGGAAAAGAACAAATCGCTATTAGGTATGCGCAACGACGACAGCTGGATTCTCGATGCAGGACAGGCTGACGTGTTCCGGCTGCGCAACCGCATTGCTATGGACTTATGGAACGACATTGCTCGCCCGCCATATTATATTGACAAAGAGCCTGCCGCACGCAATGGCGTCAGCGGAAAGGTGGTAGAGGTGTTTCTCAATAATGAATATCGCGGTGTGTACAATTTTTCCGAGAATCTTGACCGCAAGCAGATGCGCCTGAAGAAGGTTGAGGATGGAGAAGTGCATGGTTGCCTTTACAAAAGCAAGTCGTGGCAGCGCACGCAGATGTTCAACACATTCGACAGCTATGATAATCATTCCGAGACACTGGAAGGCTTTGAGGTGAAATATCCTGACCTCAGCGACAACGACACCACCGACTGGCATCCGCTTGTCGCTGCCAACAATTTCGCCGTACAAAGCCATAGGGCAGAGTTCGAAGAGCATGTGGCCGACTACTTCGACATTGACCCAATCATTGACTACAGCATCTTCCTGACCGTCACCAATGCTGTGGATAATAGTGGAAAGAATATGTTTTGGGCCATTTACGACAAAAAGACCTCGCAGCGGCTCACCTTGGCACCTTGGGATCTCGATGCCACTTTTGGCCAGCGCTGGGGAGGACTCCTCAAAGAGAACAACGGCATGGCATCGCCTAACTATCTCTCTGACGTCGATATCAAAGTATTCTACAATCTCTACGCTTTCAACACCAACCAGTTCAACGACCAAATCAACCAGCGCTACAATGAGTTGCGACAGCCCGGGAACCCTCTTTCCACCGACAACCTGATAAACAGATTCACCCAATACTATCATCAGCTCAAGAACAGCGGAGCTGCTAACCGTGAAACGCGCAAATGGAGTGGCGACAGCGATCTGCGTGGCGAGGAAATAGACTTTGACAAAGAATATGTTTACATCTGCAACTGGATAGAGAAGCGTATGCAAATCATCGACCGGAAAGGGTTTCCTATTGTCTATACTCCAGAATATTTCGAAATAGGAATCTCTCAGCCAGCGAATGACCAAAACGACCAAGATGCTGCTTCTCCCATTTATAATCTCTCAGGACAGCGCACCCAGCAAAACGGTCGCCTCAAGCCCGGCATTTATATTCAGAAAGGCAAGAAGATTATCATACGCCGATGAGCCTCAAGCCGAACATATTTCACTTGATCAATTATTAAAGGGCAATGAGGCTATACTATATTGACAAGATGAAAGCATTAGCCATGCTGCTGGTAGTGATGGGACACACCATCTACTTCTGCATATGGCATGAAGCTTCATTCAGCGATGCCGTGTTGAACATCATCTGTACGTTTCATGTACCGTTGTTCTTCTTTTTGTCGGGTTTCGTCATCAAGCAGCCGGCAGGAGGCTGTAAGCTGATGAGAAAGATTCGCCGCTTCATGGTGCCAATGCTGGTGGTGGGCTTTATCAATGCCCTGCTCATCGGCAAGGTGTCAGATTTCTTTCTTACCAGCGGCCACAACGGCTACTGGTATCTGCTTACGCTCACCTTCTTCTACCTTCTTCTGACACCCTTCCTGCTGGTAAAGTCCAAGCCCGTCTTCCTAGCCGACATCATCCTCGCCGTGGCCTTATGGGCTGCGCTGTGGATAGCCATCAAACTGTGCGGCCAACAGAGTGAGCCGCTCAACCTAGGCGGCGCCCTCGCTTTCTGGCCCTATTTCATTGCGGGTCATCTCTGCCGTAAGTATGGATTAGAGAGACACATCACCGACAGACAATGGCTCACAGCCATCCTTCTGCTCTGCTATCTGATATTCGTCATCGTCTGCTACAGCCGTTTAGGCAGTCTTTCTGTCTATCTCGAATACGCCATCGCTTTCGTGGCCATTGCCGCCCTGATGGCACTCTTCCATCACTTCGACAACAGCCGCACCTTCATTGACCGCCAACTGTTACTGATCGGTAACAGCACGCTACACATCTACATCTACCACTATTTCTTCATCCGGTTCATCGACCTCTCCTTCCTCCAGAACAGCAACACGGCATTGCAACTGCTCATCATCGTTCCCCTCACACTGGCCATAGCCTACGGCTCAATCATAATTGGAAAAGCCGTCAATGCCCTATTGAAAACCACGCACCTGCGCCTTTCATTCATTATGCTGGCTTTTATGGCCATTCCTGCCCAGGCCGACAGCTACGACCCTGACAACTATAAGCCTGGTGTGGATACGACAAAGATTGACCAGACCAATCTGCCCATCGTCTTCATTGATACACGCTGCGGCGGTGAGCAAACGCAAGCCATCCACAAGGACTGGCGCATTGCCGTACGCATGAAGATTATCAGCAATGCCGACGGCATCAATTATGGCGACACCCTGGCACATCCCAATCAGACGGTGGACTATGAAGGATGGGTTGCCATTCGCTACCGGGGCAACACCTCGTTCACCAACTCTGAAAAGAAGCCCTACAACTTCAAGACGATGAAGACTGCCGACCCAGACGGCGACAAGCTGAAGACCGGACTCTTGGGAATGCCCAAGGACAACACTTGGGTGCTGCTGGCACCATATATTGACCGCAGTCTGCTGCGCGATGTGCTGGTATGGCAGCTGGCACGTCCCTATTTCGACTACACGCCACGCTGCCGCTATTGCGAACTCGTGCTCGACGGCATTTACTACGGCATCTTCGTGCTGGCAGAGAATATCCGCAAGGGAAAATACCGTCTCAATCTTGATGATCCTGGACAGAGTGGCGATGAGCTGACTGGCGGCTATCAGCTGCAGATTGACCGCGACGACGAGCCGCATTTCACCTCAAAATACAAGGCCGTCGACAGCACCGGAAACACCTACTCAGCCTACAACAGAATATACTTGCAATACAAGCATCCCGACTACGAGGACATGACTCCGGTCCAAATAGAATACATCCAGCAACGTGTCAATCAAATGGAGGATGCATTGGCTTCAGACGACTTTACCAATCCAGACATAGGCTACCGCCGGTTCATCGACCCGATGTCGTTCATCGACCAGCAGCTGACGCAGGAAATATCGGGCAATGTTGACGGCTACCGGTTGAGTACCAATATCTACAAGCATCGCGACTCACAGGACCCGCGCTTCAAGACAGCACTCTGGGACTTCGACCTCGCTTTTGGCAACAGTAGTGCAGCCAACGCAAAGAAAACCGATTTCTGGCGCTACCAAAACAGCTACCTTACTAATTACAACGCCGCCAACAAGGTTCCCTTCTGGTGGATGCGCCTGATGGAAGACCCAGCCTACGTCATACAGCTGAAAGAACGATATGCACAATACAGGCATGAGAACTACAGCACGCAGCATATCATGGCCACCATTGACTCCATCACCACACTGCTAAGCACAGGCGGCGCACTGGAACGCAATAACACTACGTGGAAGATGTTCAAATCCTCTACTTACGACATGGAGATTGACCGTATCAAGCAATGGCTGCGAGAACGCATAGCATGGATGGACGAGCAGCTGGAGTATCATTCCTCAGGAATCATCCGTCCTTCTGCCAATCTCAATAAGCGCATCGTGGGCTATTACACGCTAAAAGGTGAGCGCATAGAGGCACCACGTGCCAACGCCATCACCATTGTGCGCTATAGCGACGGCACTTCCAGAAAGATTATCCGTACTTCTCAATAGCCTCGTAGTAAGTATCCAGGCTGCCAATGTCGAAGCGGCCAGCCGACATCGGCCAGGCGTGCATCACGGTGTGCTCCACCATGTAATGGGCCAGATTGCCCGGAGCATCCTTGCCACAGCCGTTCTCTACTGAGTGGCGCACCAGGTCAAGGTCTTCCTTCCTGTAGATATAGAAAGGCGGCACCGCCCAATGGCTCTTCGGCTCCTGCGGCTTCTCCTCCATGTTCAGCACCCTCATCTGCTCGTCAACCACAATCACGCCTGTGCGCTGCAGCTTCTCGATGCTCGGCTGCTCGTGGCACATGATGCACGACGTGTTCTTGGCATGAGCAAAGTCTACAAACTCCTGAAATGAGAAGAACAGCAGGTTGTCGGCAGCCACAACCAGCATATCATCATCAATGCCCAGCTGCTCCATAGCAAAGAGGAGGTCGCACACAGCCCCCAGACGCGTCTCGTTAGTCTCAGTGCCGTCATCCACAATGGTGATGGGCTTCTGATAGTTCAAACCCTTCTTCCATTCCTCGAAGATAGGTGCAAACTTATGGTTGGTAATCACAATATGCTCGTCAATCTCAGGAATCCTGTCGATGTCATCGAGCATACGTCCAAGGATTGTGTTCTCACCAATCTTCAGCAACGGCTTGGGGAAATTCTTCGTCAGCTCCCCCAGTCGTGTGGCATAGCCGGCAGCAATTACGATATTCTTCATCTTCTTATTATTTGATTGTTATTTGGCATAGCTTTGAGGTATGATGGAGGATGACAATTGTCTTCCCTTTATCCACATCCTGAAAATGGGGTCTTCGAGAAAGACTCCTTCCTTGGTGATGTCTATCAACTTCAATCGCTTGGTTTCTTTCACCCTATCCGTAAAATTATCGCCCACTACAGACATTCCGTATACAAATGCTCTGTCCATTATAGCCTCTACAAATAGGTTTATTTGGTTGCAAAGATAGAAAAAAAAATATTGGTACACAAACTTGTGGTCCACAAACTTGTGTACCATAGTTATTTTTAACATTACCTCAAAAGGACAAGACCTAATATCGTCGCTAAGTAATTGTAAAAAAACTTGGAACAACAGCTAAATCATTGAAAAAATTTTTACAAAAGAGGGAGAAAAACAGGGCTGTGCGATGCTGAGAATGGCGCAGAAATCAAGAAACTATCTTTTGCCTGAAAAAACGCGAAAATGAGAGGGGTTGGCTATCTTGCTGACTGGCAGCCGCTTAGCTCATATAACCGCTTTTCGGGAGCATCCTCGTTTTCAAAAAGGTATATCCGCATGAAAAAAAGTCAATGCCTTTTTTTCACGCGGATCATCTTTTTGAGCAAAAACATGCCGTTCTGGAGCCAAAACAACACCTTTTAGAGGCTGAAAAGCTGCACACTGTCACCATAAATGTGCATTTTTCAAACCAACCTCATGCTCATCCCACGACCGACATGCTGCGAAAAGCTGCCTTCGCGCTTCTATTTCACAAAAAATTTTTGTAAAAAAATCGGAATCATTTTTCTTTACATTTTACTCAGAGTAATGCATATTGCCATTAATTGAACACGAATTTTTCATAAATAATTTTCGTGAATAATTCGTGGCAAATTCGTGATAATTCGCAACTTATATTAAAAACCAAGCAAATTAACAATTTTAACATTCCACAGGCACCATTTTGTTT
>CACYYG010000042.1 GCA_902778535.1 uncultured Prevotellaceae bacterium | reverse complement strand
GAATAATATAGTACAGGAAAACCATTTATCACCATAGATTCTGTAGATATAATCTTCATTAGTGGCGTTCCTGAAACTCGACAGTTCTCTTTTGCAGCATCATTTATAGCATATAGAACATCCCTATCAACGATGATGGGATCACCCCTACCATAAGTGGGGTCGCTTCTATCTTCTTTGAAATATTCAATGATGACCCGACAATATTTGTTGTAGGCTGATTTTACGTCTGCATTATTTATTTGTGGCTTTTTATTCTGAGCAGCAATGTTTCTGAAACTATTTAGTTCTGACGATTGCAATTCCAATTTGTTTGGCAACTCAATTCGATACTTTCCATTACATGAATAGATTGTTGATTGAGCCTGTGCCATTATGGAAATGACAAAGCATATAATCAGAAGTGTTATGAATGGAATTTTTCGCATAATAACTTGCTATTTATTTCTATTGTCAATTCTTTGCCATACGATAGAATCTCTTCTATTTATATATGACTCTATCACCATGTGAGATTTTTTGTCTACTTGAGCCACCTTCATAAGATGTTTCCCTGCATTTCCTACCCAATCCCATTTTGACAAACGCCAACAAGTCCATTATGGAACACCTTTACATCATCGTAAGTGGTATCGTTAATAGGAGCATAAACATTCAAGTTCTTATCGACAAAAATCCATTTACCATCATTTCCCATAACACCTGCATATCCTTCTGACATTGCTGTTACGTCAAAGAAACGATATTCATCTGGAACTATCCCAATATACATGGACTTCGGATTATTAACATCACGTGGTTCTAGATACTTCCCTTCTTTATCTAAGAATTTTAAGTCTGGCCCAAAAACTTCTGCTCCCTGTCTTTCCGCAACAGCTACCCCGTCTTCGGTATAATCATAATAATGATAGATAGATGGCAGGTTATTATTTATCACTTTCCCATTTTCATCTAACAAAACTGTTACAATTGATTGTATTGGCATACTATCGTCAATGTCGGGTTCTTCAAATTCAAGTTCACCATTTTCATTTTGTCTAACCACGGTATGCTTTTCTTGATCTTTAGCCAAAGACCACATTGAGCCAAATGAACGCCCATTTACACATGAAGACAAGTTCATATAAACAAAATCCGACTTTCTTTCTCCGTCTTTACCTATGTAGCCCCATTTGAAACATGCATCGGTAACAGGCTCTTCATCATTACATTTGAATATCTGTACAGCGGCTTTGCCTGTAGAGAAATCTTTATAATTGTAATATAAGGCAGGAACCTTCTGATGCCCTAATGTATCCACGAAGCCAAACAAGAAGGTAACAGAATCTTGATATGCTGCCATGCCTTCATGAAAAGAGAGTGCAGCAGATGCATTTTCCAAGCCAGAAGCAAGAACATTTTGCTTGTTATCTACCTTAAAGCGCCTTAACAATTTGGGTGGTATTACAAATTCATTTTCAATGTTTATGTATCCATATCGCACATATAGGAAACGTTCTACGGGAACTTCTTCTGCATAACCCAATCCCAATTTGTGCATCGTACTATCTGAACGATATGCGTAGAAAGTATCAATCACGGCAGCTGCCAAATGATTTTCAAAATTAGATACGCAGATGTATTGGGGGATTACAACCTTATTCCCTAATGTGTCTATAAATCCATAGAGGCCATTCTCCATGATAGGATAAAGATCCATATCACGATACTTGTAATTCTGACAGGAGAAAAAAAGGGCACAAACGAAAAGAGCAAAAATGATACGGACTAACTTTTTCATAATCGATACATTTTGAATATACATTGATGGAGATGTGTTGCTTTATTATTCGTTATATTTTGCCCACTTAAATGTCTTGACAACATTAAATAGGTTATCAAAGAGTACAGAATCTTTGTCGTGGAAAGATACTGTCATTAATGCAGCCTCTGGTGTGTCCTTCCCGTCTGTAATATGCATCGTAGGCATAAAAGAACTTGCGGTCATAAATGTGGTGAGAATCATAAAAGGGGCCATTCAACAATTCACCATCAGGAACTGTATAATCTAATATCTTTTGTCCACCACTTAATGCTCTACTAACGACAGGCGCAAGGGTTTTCTCTTGATCAGAATAGGATATATATTCATCTGCTTTGTTGAAATCACCAAAGCCGTGGTAGTAATAATCAATGCCAATTCTTCCATAGTGGTATTCGTCAGCGTCGGTAGTATCACGGTACATAAATATTGTGCTGGCACAGCCATCTCTCATTGGATAGCTTTCTGTATTGCGCATATATGGAGGCAACTTGATTTGAAAGGCGCTATCGAACAAATTATGAGTTACCCAGCTGTCTGGAGCAGAAAAATCCTCATATCCAACGTGAATAAAGGTGTTACCATATAGCTCAACATCACTTACATGTTTAGATTCCCAGCATCCAGAAAAAAGGATGGTGGCAAATAATGGTAGAATCAAAAAAACTCGTTTCATATTGGTATTCCTTTGTTATCTTTTTGCATAAGTCGTTCCCGTACACAAATCGAGCAGAGACTTCTTGGTGAAAAGTACAGGCAAATCTAACAAGAGAAAGAACACAACCACAACAACTGTGTTAGTTAACCCTCCTTGCAAATGTAGTAAGAAGTATGTACCTGCCATCAAGGCTCCACCACATAATCCTCTCGTCAGTGCCTTTCCAAAGCTAATCTTATCATCTGCGCTGTCAAGAATCACTCCTCCGAGCATGCGTTTACCTGGGGATGCGGATAGTATGGATTCAAATATGATATAGAAGAGCAAGTTTAGAAGTATGAATGTGAAAGTAATACTCATATCTAATTCCAAAGTTGAGCCGATGTGTGGAGGGTCATTTGCTAATCGTTCCATATCTTGATAATACCGGCTGACTCCATCGTTATAAGTACCATAGCTATTCATTTGAGATTTATCAATATATTCGTAAAGATCTAGTGGTGTATTACGTAATCCTATATATGTTCCCATCTTTCCAGGTGCTCCATAGGGGCTAATGGCAGTAAAACCAACAACGAAGATAATGAGTATGAAAATTTTGTCAATGATACTGCCAACGAACCTTGTGAGTAATGGCATCTTTTTTACTTCTTTCTCGGTTTCTACAAGGGACGCCTCGTTTTGCAGCTGTACTTCTTGTTGCAGAACATCTGTGTCAGAGCCACTTTCCCCCTTTATGTCAGCCTCTTCACTATCCACCTCCGATTCTTGCTGTTCAGGTATTGCCACATCTTTTACAATAGGGCTAATTTGAACAGGTTCAACAATGGTTTCTTCATTTTGTTGCGCTTTGTATGCCGAAATGTTACCCTGATATTCGTCTATTTTCTTTGCGTTCGATTCTTGCCATTTTTTATAGTTGTCTTTCAATTTATTCAATGATGGCAAAACCATCGGATATAGTCTAATAATTCCAAAGATTACAATTGGCAAAACAATTGTATAGAAAAAGAACTCAGAGAAGTCGTAAACATTATACTCATCCAACAAAGAGAAACGATAATACGAGCCACCACCTAACAGATAGCTTATAGACTTGTTCCACGGATAAAAACCGTCAGGGTTATTTTTAGTGGAACTTAGAAATAGAGTAAGATGTAGTAAAAGCCACACTAAATAGGCATATGAAAGTTTCTTGTGTTCTTTCAGAATGTATTCAAGGCTCGTTTTTCTTACAGAGCCTTCATCTTTCTGCTTCTTCCCACAATTTGGGCAGAAGTTGGAATCATTAGGGAGTTCCTTCCCACAATATCTACAATACATAACAACCTCCTATTTATATTGTTGGTCTTTTATTCTCTTCATTACCTCGTTATACTGAACCACCTCATCTTTCGAGAATCGTATGTGTAAATCGTTCTTGCCTATTGAGCTGATGAAATGAAAATCAAACTCCGCAGGAACTTGAGCAGCAACACTCCAGAAAGTCAAACCCGTTGTTAGGTCTGCCAAGGTAACAGCCTGTTCTGCCTTTGACCAAGCCTTGAGTTTTGTGGCTTCATCAAAATCCTTCATGTTTTCATCTACGATTATCTCGATGTTGACCACTCCATCTGAACATGAAATACTATTCATCGTGTATCCTGCTTCCATCTCCCTTGGCAATGTGCCTTTTTGTGTAGTCACATTCATTTTCAATTCATCCAAAGGAGTTAATTGCTTTTCAAGAGCGTCTGCAATTTCATCTGGTGTCATTGTGTTACGAACTATTACGTTGCCTGTGCTCTTGCTTTTTACAACATGCTCGAATGTAACGCGATAGTCAACCATCTGCTGGTAGTCACGTCTTTCCGAACCAGAGGATGACGAGATTCCAACTATCATATTTTGCTTCATGTTCCCTAAGAACATTTTTATCTTTTCAGTCGGTATAATGCTTTCATCAACGATTTGAATAATACGATATACGGAGTCAACATATTCGACACTCATCCTCATACCCATAGGTCCTTCCTTGGTACCATTGGCTGTTTGCGCATTATAATACTCTGCTTTTTCAACTAAAGCAGGACATCTTTTATCTGCAATTGCTTTTTTATTACTACAGGCACACAGTATTGACAATAACGTCAAAATCGCCACTGAAACAATGAATCCCCTTTTCATATCCAATAAAGCTTCTAATCAATTACTACGTTACTGTTTCTAAGAACATTCCTAATATCTTTTCGATCTGAATCTGAAAGGTCTGGGTATGTTTCGAAGTCTTCAGTTCTGACATGAAACACGCCATTCTTTGTTTCACCCTTAATAAATACTGGACGGACTTCATCGTCGAAGTCTATGCCTAACTTTACACTCATACTTCACTGAGCATTTATGCCAAACAGACTCCCAATGAATGGCGGTTGTCAAATAAGGGTTAGGCTACACATAAAAGAAGCGTGGGAACCTTCCTGTCACTCGTCCCACGCATCGAGGCTCTGGCATCGCCCTAGTAGTTGAACGAGCAACGCCGAAGCCCACGCCGATATGTATATAAACGGCTATGACTGCATCGAAGCCAATAATGGCTGTCAGCAGACCAATGTCGGATACTACATATCCATGAGCGTCATTGTTGCTTTGATTCCTGACTACTAGTTTGGAACTGCCAGATTCCGATGCGTCAAGCACAAAGCGTCAAGTAACGCCTTTCCTATATATAGGTTCCCGTCCCGCAGCCTCCACCCTTGGGCTTCGGCATTCTTACTTCCCGATGGCAGTAAGCCAGCAAACTGGTACGGTTCCGAAAACACTGCAAAGATACGAAATTTTTAGGAATTTGTATCGCTTTACCCCAAAAAAGAATAAAAATAACCTTTCACAAGGCTTGTGAAACCACTTTTTGAGCGAAAAATAGCGGAAAAGCCTCAAAAAACTTGGAAGTTAAAAGAAAAATGCCTAACTTTGCAACGACAAATCCCGCCCGCTTCCCATAAGAACAGCGTACCCAGCGGGACATTTTTTGTATATAGACATGAGATATACCAAACAAGCAATGACGCTGGCACAGCAGATTCAGACACTGCAAGGCAGAGGTCTGATGATTGCTGATACCAATAAGGCAGAACAAGCTCTTGATGCTATCAGTTACTTCCGATTGGCTGACTACTGGTTTCATTTGGAAGCTGATCATCATACTCATCAGTTCCTTCCCAACAGTCATTTTGAAGAGGTATTAGCTTGTTACTTTTTCGACAAGGACTTGAAGGCTTTGCTCTTCAAGGCTATTCAGACTATTGAGGTGGCGGTCAGATCAAAGGTCATCAAACACTTTGCCCCAACTTGTGGTCCGTTCTGGTTTATGGATGAAACAAAGGCTGTAAATCAAAGGCGTTTCCAGACCAACCTTGACACCATCAAAAAAGAAGTCGGTCGCTCTAAGGAGCGGTATATCCGTGAACACTTCCGCAAATACTCTGATCCAGACCTGCCGCCTGTCTGGAAAACGCTGGAGGTGATTTCATTGGGTGAACTCTCAAAACTCTTCAACAACTTCAATGATTCGCAACTGAAACATAATGTTGCACATGAGTTTGGACTGAATCACCACAAGTTTCTTTCAAGTTGGCTGGAAAGTCTGACCTCGCTGCGTAATCATTGTGCCCACCATGCGAGAGTATGGAATCGTGCATATCCTTTGAAGCCAGCGACACCACAAGTAATGCCCAACAGGTGGATTACCAACTTCACATTCAGGGAAGAGTCGCTATATGCCCAACTCTGCTGTATTGCCTATTGGCTGAATGCTATCGACGCCAACAACACTTTCGTTGGCGACCTCAAGCTATTGCTGCTTCGCAATCCGTCAATAGATCCAGCCATGATGGGATTCCCGTCAAACTGGCGACAGGAACCCCTTTGGCAGTTATAGAGTATACAGAATGATAAAAGTTCAGCATACCTCATTACTTTTGACGATTCTGGAGTTACGGATAAGAAAACTAACTACTTCTTTATTCCTCCCAAATTTGCATTCAGCTTAAAACTGAACTTCCTCGATTTTCCCCGTCTTGCCTTTTATTTACGGTTATTCTGCGTTAATTCTCCAAAATCCGTCTTTAGTTACATACTTTTTTCGTAACTTTGCAGTATCATTACATATAACCATTGAAATAAAGACACAGGACCTTAGCCATATACACGAGGCTGCACGCCATTTCATCGAACAGATTGGCACACAAGCCGCCGATGCCTTCTTCGGCAAGGAAGTTATCACCTCGCCAGCGCTTTTATGAAAGTTATCATTACCTACAAAAACACAGGCAGACTGAGCATGCGCATCGTGAAGAACGGTGACGTGCACGTGTCGGCGCCACGGGGACTGTCGCGTGCCAATATCGAAACGTTTATCAACGAGAACAGGAAGTGGATAGCCGAAACGAGGGAAAAGACCTTTGAGTATGAGCGAAAGCGGGCAGAGTTCTACAACCGGCTTCCACTGAAGACGCAGGAAGAGCGCGACGATGCCCTGCAACGTCTGCAGGCGCTGATAGTACCGATGGTGGAACGCCATGCCAGGGAGATGAACGTGAAACCCGGTGACATCTACTACAAAGCCAACATCTCAAGCTGGGGCAAATGCAACACGACAGACCGTAGCATCTGTTTCTCAGCCTATCTGCTACTGTTGCCCGACTGGTGTGTCGAGCATGTCGTGGTGCACGAGCTGTGCCATCTGCTGGAGCCCTCGCACAACGCTCGCTTCCACGCTCTCATGGACCGCTTTTTCCCCCGCTGGAGAGAGGCAAGGAAGGAGACGCGGCGCATCTCCAGACAGGAGGGATGAAGACAGAGCACTAAAAAAGCCCCCACCAAAGCGGTGAGGGCTTTCTCATTACATGTCTGCGTAGATTACTCAGCAGCGGGTGCCTCAGCAGGAGCCTCTGTAGCGGGAGCCTCGGCAGCAGGTGCCTCGGCAGCAGCGGTCTTCTGACCTCCGCGACGGCTACGGCGTGTGGCCTTCTTCTTGGTCTCGCCCTTTGCCATTTCGGGATCGAAGTCGACAAGCTCGATGAAGCAAATCTGTGCAGCATCGCCCTGACGGAAACCAAGCTTAATGATGCGGGTGTAGCCGCCGGGACGGTCGCCCACCTTCTCAGCCACGGGGCCAAAGAGCTCCTTGATGGCTTCCTTGTTCTGCAGGTAGCTGAACACAACGCGGCGTGCGTTGGTGCTGTCTTCCTTTGCCTTGGTGATGAGGGGCTCAACGTACTTCTTGAGCTCCTTTGCCTTTGCGAGGGTCGTAGTGATTCTTTTGTGCATGATCAGCGAAATGGCCTGGTTGGCAAGCATGGCGCGACGATGATCTGCAGTACGGCCCAGATGATTGAATTTCTTATTGTGTCTCATTTGTTTTTACTTGTTTTTGGGCAAGGTGGGTGGTCATCATCGACTACTCCTTGTCCAGTTTATACTTTGAAATGTCGGTTCCAAACGACAGATTCAGACTCTCGAGCAAATCATCAAGCTCCGTGAGCGATTTCTTACCGAAGTTGCGGAACTTCAGGAGGTCGGTCTTGTTATACTGCACGAGATCGCCAAGGGTCTCGACGTCGGCGGCCTTCAGACAGTTGAGGGCACGAACAGAGAGGTTCATGTCGACAAGCTTAGTCTTCAGCAGCTGGCGCATGTGCAGCACTTCCTCATCAAACTCCTGATTGGTCTCGCTCTCATTGTTCTCGAGCGTAATCTTCTCATCGGAGAAGAGCATGAAGTGATAGATGAGGATTTTGGCGGCCTCTTTAAGGGCGTCCTTCGGGTGAATGGAACCGTCCGTGGTCACTTCCAGTACGAGCTTGTCGTAGTCGGTCTTCTGCTCGACGCGATAAGGCTCAACGGTGTATTTGACGTTACGGATAGGTGTGTAGATAGAATCAATGGCGATGACATTGACGTCGGTGCAGTATTCACGATTCTCGTCAGCAACGACATATCCGCGGCCTTTGTTGATCGTGAGATCAATTTGCATAGATGCCTTGGAATCGAGGTGACAGATGACGAGATCGGGATTTAACACTTCAAATCCGGTCAGATACTTGCCTATGTCGCCAGCACGGAACTCTGTGACGTCCTCGACGTTGATAGACACTTTCTCGTTCTCGAATTCTTCTACTACTTGCTTGAAGCGAACCTGCTTCAAGTTCAGGATTATGTTGGTGACGTCTTCCTTTACACCAGGAACGGATGAGAACTCATGCTCAACACCGGCAATGCGGATGGTGTTGATGGCATAGCCCTCAAGCGATGAAAGGAGTATGCGTCGCAGGGCGTTTCCGATGGTGACACCGAAGCCCGGCTCCAGCGGACGGAATTCGAACTTGCCGAATCGGTCGCTGGCTTCCAGCATAACCACTTTATCGGGTTTTTGAAATGCTAATATCGCCATTAATTTATTGATTTAGTTCTTAGAGTACAACTCAACGATTAACTGCTCCTTGATGGGCTCGGGAATGTCGGCACGCTCGGGGCGGTGCAGGAACTTGCCTGCCTTCTGCTGCTCGTCCCACTCAATCCAAGGATACTTGCTGTGGTTAAAGCCTGCAAGGGCATCGGCAATGACCTCGAGGGACTTCGACTTCTCGCGCACGCCAACAATCTGGCCGGGCTTCACAGAGAAGGAAGGAATGTTGACTACCTTGCCGTCAACAACCACGTGACGATGGCCTACCAGCTGGCGGGCAGCGGCACGTGTGGGAGCAAGGCCCAGACGGAACACCACGTTGTCGAGTCGGCTCTCAAGAAGCTGCAGCAGCACCTCACCGGTGATGCCTTCAGCCTTGGCGGCTTTCTCGAACATGATGCGGAACTGGCGCTCAAGCACTCCGTATGTGTACTTGGCTTTCTGCTTCTCTGCCAGCATGACAGCATACTCCGACTGCTTGCGGCGACGGTTATTGCCATGCTGTCCAGGAGGGAAGTTTCTCCTGGACAAAACTTTGTCCGGCCCGTAGATGGGTTCACCAAAACGGCGGGCAATCTTAGATTTCGGTCCAATATACTTTGCCATAATTATTTAAAATGGAAGAATTGAAAGATGGAAGAATTGAAGTCTTCCTATGCTCTCAGGGTTCTTCGGTTAATAACTTAAATTTTTCAATTCTTAAATTTTACAATTCTTTACACGCGACGACGCTTCGGAGGACGGCAACCGTTGTGCGGCAGCGGAGTGACATCGACGATCTCCATCACCTCGATACCGGCTCCGTGAATAGCACGGATAGCGGACTCACGTCCGTTGCCGGGACCCTTCACATAGGCCTTCACCTTGCGCAGACCCAGGTCGTAAGCCACCTTGGCACAGTCCTCGGCAGCCATCTGGGCAGCATACGGAGTGTTCTTCTTTGAGCCGCGGAAGCCCATCTTACCAGCTGACGACCAGGAAATGACCTGACCCTCGTCGTTTGCCAGCGACACAATGATATTATTAAAAGAGCTGTGCACATGAAGCTGACCCAAAGCGGTGACCTTCACGTTGCGTTTCTTCGATACGACTGTTTTCTTTGCCATAATAGTAATTCTTTAATCTTAATTGTTACTCGCCTGCAAGGCGACAACTCTTAATTCTAAAATCAAAATTTTTAACTCACAAAATTACTTCGTGGCCTTCTTCTTGTTTGCAACAGTCTTCTTCTTACCCTTACGTGTACGAGCGTTGTTCTTGGTGCTCTGTCCACGGACGGGAAGGCCGTTACGATGACGTACTCCACGATAGCAACCAATGTCCATCAGTCGCTTAATGTTCAGCTGGATCTCGCTGCGGAGATCACCTTCTACTTTGAATTCAGCGCCGATGATTTCACGGATTTTGGCTGCCTGATCGTCAGTCCATTCGTTGACCTTCAGGTCGCGGCTCACGCCGGCCTTGTCCAATATCTTTGCTGAACTACTTCGACCTATTCCGTAGATATAGGTCAATGCGATTTCGCCACGCTTGTTCTGGGGCAAATCTACTCCAACAATTCTTATTGCCATTTGTTAGTGAAAAATGATAAAATAAAATAAGTTTAAACTTGTAATGTTGCTAAATAGCGTGCAAAGGTAAGGAAATAAATTGATATTTCCTTGAAATTCATTTACTTTCCCTCACTTTCTTATGCTTATTTAACAATTTCTTAGCCCTGACGCATCTTGTACTTAGGGTTCTTCTTGTTGATAACGAACAGGCGGCCCTTGCGACGTACAATCTTGCAGTCGGGGGTGCGCTTCTTCAGTGATGCTCTTGTCTTCATGTCGTTGTGGTTTGTTTATTTGTATCGAAAAACAATTCTTCCCTTCGTGAGGTCGTATGGACTCATCTCTACCTTCACCTTGTCACCAGGGAGGATGCGGATGTAGTGCATACGCATCTTACCTGAGATATGCGCGATAATCTGCACACCGTTCTCCAGTTCTACACGGAACATAGCATTCGAGAGGCTCTCGAGTATGGTTCCATCTTGCTCAATAGCAGACTGTTTTGCCATTCTTTAATCTTTGCTCTTAATAACTGTTTCTATTTCTTCGAATGAGGATAAAATCTCAGCCTTTCCCTTGCGCACGCAAATGGTATGCTCGAAATGAGCTGCCGCCATTCCGTCGCGGGTACATACGCTCCAGCGGTCGGCCTTCAGATAGATGTCACGCTTGCCCATTGTAATCATGGGCTCGATGGCGATGCACATGGAGGCTTTCAACAATGGACCGTTGCCACGGCGTCCGTAGTTGGGCACCTGCGGGTCTTCATGCATCTCGCGGCCTATTCCGTGACCTGTGAGTTCGCGCACCACACCATAGCCAAAACCTTCGCAGTAGTCCTGCACGGTAGCGCTGATGTCACCCACATGGTGGCCTGCAACAGCCTGTTCTATTCCTTTATAGAGCGATGCCTTTGTTACTTCCAGCAGCTGTTTCACCTCTTCGGAGACTTCTCCCACGCAGAATGTATAGCAGGAGTCGCCGTTGTAGCCGTTTAGAAGGGTACCACAATCTATCGATATGATATCACCTTCTTTCAGCACAGTGTCATTGTCAGGCACACCATGTACCACGACGTCATTGACAGAGGTGCAGATACTGGCGGGAAACGGTCCGCCGTAGGGATTCGGGAAACCTTTAAAGGTGGGCGTAGCGCCGTGGTCACGAATGAACTCATCGGCAATCTTGTCCAGCTGCAAGGTTGTTACCCCCGGCCTAATATGTTTCGCCAATTCGCCAAGCGTTTTACCGACGAGTCGGTTCGCTTGGCGCATTAGCTCAATTTCATCTTCAGTCTTCAGAAATATCTTCATCAGCCCATCAATAAGCAGTCATGCCTCCACGGCCACGCACACGTCCAGAATTCAGCAGGCCGTCATAGTGGCGCATCAGCAGGTGACTCTCAATCTGTTGCAGTGTATCAAGCACCACACCAACGAGAATCAGCAGCGATGTACCGCCGAAGAACTGCGAGAACTCGTCCTGCACGTCCAGCAAGCTGGCAAAGGCAGGCATGATGGCGATGAAAGCAATGAAGAGCGATCCGGGCAGGGTGATGCGAGACATGATGGTATCAATGTACTCGGCAGTATCCTTACCAGGCTTCACACCAGGTATGAAACCATTGTTGCGCTTCATGTCCTCGGCCATCTGGGTCGGGTTCAGCGTGATTGCCGTATAGAAATACGTGAATGCAATGATCAGCAGGGCAAAGATGAGGTTGTACAGCCAGCTGTGGTGATCCATCATCGAGCGCATAAACCATGAGGCATCATTCGGATTGGTGTAGCGAACCAATGCCAGAGGAATGAACATCAGGGCCTGTGCGAAGATGATAGGCATCACGTTGGCAGCAAAAAGCTTCAAGGGGATGTACTGACGGGCACCGCCATACTGCTTGTTGCCCACCACGCGCTTGGCATACTGCACGGGAATCTTGCGGACTCCCTGCACCAGCACGATGGCAGCGCAGACGACAGCATAGAGGATGATAATCTCGATGAGGAACATCACCAGACCGCCGCCAGTGGCAGCAGCGAAGCGAGAACCGACTTCCTGAGCGAATGCCTCGGGCAGGCGGGCGATGATACCAATCATAATGATCAGCGAAACGCCGTTGCCGATACCCTTGTCGGTGATGCGCTCACCCAGCCACAGGATAAACATAGAGCCTGCAGCAAGGATGACGGAAGCAAGGATGAGATACAGTCCTGTCGAAACACCCGGATCAAATGCGGGACCAATCTGGTTCTGCAGGTTCACCAAATAGCTGGGAGCCTGGAACAGCAGGATGCCCACCGTGAGATAGCGGGTGTACATCATGATCTTTTTGCGGCCGCTCTCGCCTTCGCGCTGCATCTTTTGGAAGTAGGGCACTGCGACGGCGAGCAGCTGCATAACGATAGAAGCTGAGATGTAAGGCATGATTCCCAACGCAAAGATCGAGGCATTGGAAAATGCTCCACCCGAGAACATGTCGAGCAGCGACATCAGGCCGCTGGCGGTCTGCTTGCGCAGGTCGTCCAGCTGGTTATAGCTGATACCGGGCAGCAAGACCTTTGAACCGAAACGGTAGATTGCCACAAACAGCACGGTGATGAGGATGCGCTGGCGCAGGTCCTCGATCTTCCAAATGTTCTTGAGGGTGTTGATTAACTTCTTCATCTTCTTTGATTAGATTATTGTTGTGTTACCACCTACTGCTTTGATAGCCTCTTCAGCCTTCTTCGAGAAAGCGTTGGCCACCACGTCAACCTTGGCCTTCAGCTCACCATTAGCCAGGACCTTAATCAGCTCCTTGCCGTTGGTCAGACCAGCAGCGACCAGTTCCTCCACACCAATCTTGGTGTAGCCCTTGGCCTCAGCCAGCTTCTGCAGTGTCGAGAGGTTGACAGCGAAATACTCCTTATGGTTGATATTTTTGAAGCCCGACTTCGGCAGACGGCGCTGCAGAGGCATCTGACCGCCTTCGAAGCCAATCTTCTTCTTATAACCCGAGCGAGCCTTTGCGCCCTTGTGACCACGGGTAGACGTGCCACCGAGTCCCGAACCGGGACCGCGGCCAATTCTGCGGCGTGCGTGGGTAGAGCCCTCAGCAGGTTTCAAATTATTCAGTTTCATAATCTCGAATTCGTTTTTAATGTGAATACTGTTTAGTCAATGACGGTCACCAAGTGATGCACCTTGCGAATCATACCACGAACAACGGGGGTATCCTCCTTCTCGACAACCTGGGAGATCTTGTGAAGACCCAGTGCCTGAAGGGTACGCTTCTGGTCAACGGGATAACCGATCTTACTCTTAATCTGCTTAATCTTGATTGTTGCCATGATGTTTACCTCCTAATTATCCGTTAAAGACTTTGTCCATACTGATGCCACGTGTTCCGGCCACGGTGTAGGGGTCACGCATGAGGCTCAGAGCCTCGATGGTAGCCTTCACCAGGTTGTGGGGGTTCGAGGACCCCTTCGACTTGGCCAGCACGTCCTTAATGCCTGCGCTCTCAAGCACGGCACGCATAGCGCCACCAGCCACGAGGCCAGTACCGGCAGCAGCAGGCTTCAGGAATACCTGAGCACCGCCGTAGCGTGCTTCCATCTCGTGGGGGATGGTGCCCTTGAGCACGGGAACCTTCACGAGGTTCTTCTTGGCAGACTCTACACCCTTGGCGATGGCTGCCTGCACCTCACCGGCCTTACCCAGGCCCCAGCCGATAACGCCGTTGCCGTCGCCGACAACCACGATGGCTGCGAAAGTGAAGGTACGACCACCCTTGGTCACCTTGGTAACACGGTTGATGGCAACCAGTCTGTCTTTCAACTCTACGTCACTATTTATTTTAACTCTGTTCATTGCCATAATCGTTTAGAAATTAAGTCCACCTTTACGAGCTGCATCAGCAAGCGACTTCACACGTCCATGATAGAGGTAGCCGTTGCGGTCGAAGACCACAGCCTTCACGCCAGCTTCCTGAGCCTTGGCGGCAATCAGCTCACCCACCTTCTCAGCCTGCTGGATCTTCGGCATAGCCTCGAGACCGAGCGACGAAGCGGCGACGAGGGTCTTGCCCTCTACGTCGTTAATGACCTGGACATAAATCTGCTTGTTCGAGCGGAAAACACTCATGCGAGGACGCTCGGCAGTTCCAAAAACACTCTTACGAATTCTGTATTTAATCTTGATTCGTCTTTCAACTTTCTTCGTTGTCATAATCTTTCTACTTTTAAAATTTCAATTTTTCAAAGATTACTTAGCGGATGCCGACTTACCCGACTTACGACGGATGACCTCACCCTTGAACAGGATACCCTTGCCCTTGTACGGCTCAGGCATGCGGAAAGAACGAATTTTAGCACAGATGAGACCGAGGAGCTGCTTGTCGGCACACTCCAGGATGAGCTGCGGGTTCTGGTTACGCTCCGACTTTGTCTCAACCTTCACTTCCTTGGGAAGCTGGATGAAAATGGGGTGCGTATAGCCCAGTGAGAACTCGATGAGGTTGCCCTGGTTGCTGACGCGGTAGCCAACACCTACGAGCTCCATTTCCTTCTTGTAACCCTCGCTGACACCCACCACCATGTTGTTGATGAGTGCGCGATAGAGGCCGTGGAATGCCTGCTTCTGCTTCTGGTTGACGGGGCTCTGCTCGTCTACCTCGAAGGTCACATGACCGTCCTCAATCTTCACGTTGATAGACTTGTCGACTTTCTGAGAGAGCTCTCCCTTGGGGCCCTTCACCGTAACGACACCGTCCTTGTCCTGGGCGACAGTTACGCCTGCAGGAATACTAATTGGCAATTTACCTATTCTTGACATAGTTCAGTCCTCCAATTAATAGACGTAGCAAAGCACCTCACCGCCGATTTTCAGCTGTGCAGCCTCTTTGTCTGTCATTACACCTTTAGACGTGGACAAGATTGCGATGCCCAGTCCGTTAATCACTCTCGGCATGTCTTTGTAGCCAGTGTACTGGCGAAGACCTGGTGTGGAGACGCGCTTCAGGTACTTGATGGCGTTCTCCTTTGTCACAGGGTCGTACTTCAAGGCAACCTTGATCGTACCCTGAGGGCCGTCCTCGATGAACTTGTAGTTCAGGATGTAGCCCTTCTCGAAGAGGATCTTAGTAATCTCCTTCTTCAAGTTGGAAGCTGGTACTTCCACCACACGGTGATGAGCCATGATGGCGTTTCTCAACCTCGTCAGAAAATCTGCTATTGGATCTGTCATAAAAAATGTTGTTTAATTAATCGGGACTCCCCCGACAATATTAAATAAAAATGCTTCTTTCTTTTTACCAGCTGGCCTTCTTCACTCCAGGGATGAGACCGCTGGAAGCCATCTCACGGAACTGGATACGCGACAGACCGAACTGGCGCATATAACCCTTGGGACGACCTGTAACCTTGCAGCGGTTGTGCAGGCGGATAGGATTGGCGTTGCGGGGAATGTCCTGCAGCTTGCGGGCAGCCTCGTAGGCAGCCATTGCACCTTCCTCAGTGCTCACGTCGGCATGTGCGATGATGCTCTTCAGTGCAGCACGCTTCTCAGCGTAGCGGGCAACCAGCTTGGCACGCTTGACCTCACGGGCCTTCATTGATTCTTTTGCCATAACTCTTAGTCGTTTTTAGCGTTCTTGAAAGGGAGGCCGAAAGCCTTCAGCAGAGCGTAGCCCTCCTCGTCGGTCTTGGCCGTGGTAACGAAGGTGATGTTCATACCCTGGATGCGGTCGACGCTGTCGATGTTAATCTCAGGGAAGATGATCTGTTCCTGAATGCCGAGCGTGTAGTTGCCACGTCCGTCGAGCTTGCTCTCGATACCCTTGAAGTCGCGGATACGCGGCAGGGCGATGCGGACGAGCTTCTCGAGGAACTCATACATGCGCTCACGGCGCAGTGTGACCATCACGCCGATGGGCATCTTCTTACGCACCTTGAAGTTGGCGATATCCTTCTTCGAGTAGGTGGCGACAGCCTTCTGGCCGCAGATGGCGGTAATCTCGTTGATAGCCACCTCGATGATCTTCTTGTCCTGCGTAGCGTCGCCCAGACCCTGGTTCACGACGATCTTCTTCAGTTCGGGAATCTGCATGGCAGACGTATAGTTGAACTGCTTCTTCAGTGCCGGAGCGATCTGCTCGCGGTACGTTTTCTTTAACTGTGCTGTATTTGCCATTACTTAATCTCCTCCCCTGACTTTTTGGCGACACGGATGACGTTCTTTCCCTCGTGCTTGATGGAGACACGTGTGGGCTTGCCGCTCTTCGGGTCAATCAAACTTAAATTAGAGATATGGATGGGAGCCTCAACCTTCTCGAAGCCTCCCTGAGGATTCTTGGCGCTGGGCTTTGTGCTCTTGTTGACGATGTTCACACCCTCAACGATGGCACGCTGCTTCTCCACCAAGACCTTCAGCACCTTGCCAGTCTTGCCCTTGTCCTCACCGGCCAGGACGACGACTGTGTCATTTTTCTTGATATGTAACTTGCTCATTACTCTAATACTTTAAATGTTAAAGAACCTCAGGTGCCAAAGATACGACCTTCATGTTGACAGCGCGCAGCTCACGAGCCACGGGGCCGAAGATACGGCTGCCGCGGAGCTCGCCGGCGTTGTTCAGCAGCACACAGGCGTTGTCGTCGAAGCGGATGTACGAGCCATCGGCGCGACGGATTTCCTTCTTGGTGCGGACAATCAGAGCCTTCGACACTGTACCTTTCTTCACGTCACTCGTAGGAATGGCGTTCTTGATGGCCACGACGATGACGTCGCCCACGCTGGCGTAGCGACGGCGGGTACCGCCGAGTACACGGATGCAGAGAGCCTCGCGTGCACCGCTGTTGTCAGCTACTGTAAGTCTTGATTCTGCTTGTATCATAATTTACTTGGCTTTTTCTACGATTTGTACTAATCTCCAGCGCTTCGTCTTCGACAGAGGACGTGTCTCCATGATGAGCACGGTGTCGCCGATCCATTTTGTTGCTGATAACGACACCCTGTCTTGTCTTTCTTAAATTTCTTGTTTCCATCTGGACCATTGTTATTTGTTAAGTTCTCTCTGACGGAGCACCGTCTTCATGCGTGCGATGTCGCGACGTGCGGCCTTGATCAGTGAGGGATTCTCCAGCGGAGTGACGTTGTGGTTGAACTTCATCTGGTTGTACTTGGCAACCGACTCCTCTAAGCGCTCGGCCAGGTCTTTGGTCTCGAGGCCGTTGATTTCTTGCATTTTCATACTAATCAGGCATTTTTATCGTAGTCACGTCTTACAACAAACTTAGTCTTCACGGGCAGCTTCTGGGCACCGAGGCGCAGAGCCTCCTTTGCCACTTCGAAGGGAACGCCCTCGACTTCAAAGAGGATACGGCCGGGTGTGACGGGAGCAACCCATCCTGCGGGATCACCCTTACCCTTACCCATTCGCACGTCAGCAGGCTTGCGGGTGATGGGTTTGTCGGGGAAGATGCGGATCCACACCTGACCTTCACGGTTCATGTAACGGTTGATGGCCACACGGGCGGCCTCAATCTGGCGGCTGTCAATCCACTTGGCATCCATGGTCTTGATGCCGAAGCTGCCGAAAGCCAGCGTCGTGCCTCTGTGGGCGTTGCCTTTGTTGCCGCGTCCGTCCTGAGGCCTTCTATATCTTACTCTCTTAGGCTGTAACATGATAGCTTCTCTTTCTTTTAACGGTTATTTCTTTTCTTGTCGCCACCACGGAACTTACGGCCGTCCCTGCCGCCTCCTGCGTTGCCGCGGGGGCTCTGCTTCTCCTGTGAGAAGTTGGGTGCGAGGTCAACCTTTCCATAGACTTCACCACGGCAGATCCACACCTTGATGCCCAGCAGACCGACCTTGGTAAGGGCCTCTGCCTGACAGAAATCGATGTCAGCGCGGAAGGTGTGTAAAGGCGTACGACCTTCCTTCAGCATCTCGCTGCGTGCGATTTCAGCACCGTTCAGACGGCCGGAGATCTGGACCTTAATGCCCTCAGCGCCGGCGCGCATGGTGTTCTGGATAGCCTGCTTGATGGCGCGGCGGTAAGCAATCTTGCCCTCAATCTGGCGAGCGATGTTTGTGGCAACGATTGTAGCGTCGAGCTCCGGGCGCTTCACTTCATAGATGTTAATCTGAATCTCCTTGTCGAAGAGCTTCTTCAACTCGTCCTTCAGATTGTCGACTTCCTGACCGCTCTTACCAATGACGAGACCCGGACGGGCTGTGCAGATGGTAATGGTAACCAGCTTCAATGTGCGCTCGATGACAATCTTCGACACGCTGGCCTTGGCCAGGCGCTCGTTGAGGTACTTGCGGATTTTCTGATCCTCCACCAGGTTATCTCCGAAGTCCTTGCCTCCGAACCAATTGGAATCCCAACCGCGTACAATACCCAGACGGTTGCTAATCGGATTTACTTTCTGTCCCATTGTTTATTCTTTTACGTCATTAGTTTTAGCGTCGACAAACAGAGTCACGTGGTTGCTGCGCTTACGGATGCGGTAGCCACGGCCCTGAGGCGCCGGTCTCATTCGCTTCAGTGTAACACCTTCGTCGACGAAGATGCGGGTGATGAACAACTCGCCGGCCTCAGCCTTGCGGTCGTTCTTCTGCTCCCAGTTGTTGATGGCCGAGCGGAGGAGCTTCTCCACGTCGGCGGCAGCGGCCTTCTTCGAGAAGTGAAGCACGCCGAGGGCGCGGTTCACCTCCATGCCACGGATCATGTCCACGACATAGCGCATCTTGCGCGGAGAAGAGGGGCAGCCTTTCAGCTTTGCAAAATACTGTGTCTTAAGAGCTGCTTTTCTTTCTTCAGCCTTAATATGTTTTCTTGCTCCCATTGTTAATTTTCAATTTACAATTTTCAATTTTCAATTTCCCCCGGGGCATTACTTCTTGTTGCCGGCATGACCGCCGAAACGACGTGTGGGAGCAAACTCGCCGAGCTTGTGGCCCACCATGTTCTCAGTAATGTAAACAGGGATGAATTTGTTACCGTTATGAACTGCAACAGTGTGCCCCACGAAGTCGGGGGAGATCATTGATGCCCTGGCCCAAGTCTTCACGACTGTCTTCTTGCCGCTCTCATTCATGGCGAGAACTTTCTTCTCGAGAGAGACGTTGATGTACGGACCTTTCTTTAATGAACGACTCATAATTTTCTCAGTTTAAACTTCGTGATTACTTCTTGTTAGCTCTCTCGATGATGTACTTGTTCGAAAGCTTCTTCGGTGCGCGTGTCTTCAGACCCTTAGCATACAGACCCTTGCGTGAACGCGGATGTCCACCGCTCTGACGGCCTTCGCCACCACCCATCGGGTGATCGTGCGGGTTCATTACCACGCCGCGGTTGTGCGGGCGACGTCCCAGCCAGCGGCTGCGGCCTGCCTTACCCGACTGCTCCAGAGCGTGATCGGAGTTGCCAACGGCACCTACGGTAGCCTTGCATGCAGAAAGGATCTTGCGTGTCTCTCCTGAGGGGAGCTTAATCACGCAGTAGTTTCCTTCACGAGAAGTAAGCTGAGCAAAATTACCAGCCGAACGAACAAGCAGGGCACCCTGACCGGGACGGAGCTCGATGTTGTGGATCACCGTACCCACGGGAATGTTGGCAAGGGGAAGGGCGTTACCAATCTCAGGTGCTGCCTCAGCCCCTGACAGCAGTGTCGTGCCAACCTGCAGTCCATTGGGAGCAATAATGTAGCGTTTTTCACCATCTGCGTAGAAGAGCAATGCGATGCGTGCCGAGCGGTTCGGATCGTACTCGATTGTCTTTACTACGGCAGGAACACCATCTTTCTCTCGCTTGAAGTCGATCAGACTTCTCTGGCACGGATGCAGTAATATCCTCGAACGTGCCAATAATCTTGTGTCTTTGACCCGGAGTTACGGGCTTTAATTTACGTACTGCCATTTCTGTTATTCAATATTGCTGTAAATATCAATTTCCTCGCCAGCCTTCAGGGTGACGATAGCCTTCTTGAAGGCGCTCTTATGTCCCCTCACGAGACCGGCCTTCGTATAGCGCTGGCTACGCTTGCCAGCGTAGCGCACGGTGTTCACGTCCTCAACGGTAACGTTGTAGGTTGCCTCGACTTCCTTCTGGATCTCAATCTTGTTAGCCTCGGGACGCACGATGAAGCCATACACGTTGGGGCGCTTCTCCGTCAGTTTGGTCATCTTCTCAGTGACCAGGGGTTTAATGATGAATGCCATGTCTAATTACAATTTGACAATTTACAATTTACGATTTATTTCCCGAGGATATTGTCGATGGCCTGCAGCGACTGCTCGGTGATCAGGAGGACGTCGGCGTTCAGCACCTTGTAGGTGTTCAGCTTGTCGGCTTCCAGCACCTCGGCACGCTGCAAGTTGCGGGCCGACAAATATACATTCTTGTTAGCAGAGGGCATCAGGAGGAGCAGTTTCTTGCCGTCCACCTTGAGGTTCTTGGCAATAGCCACGAAATCCTTTGTCTTCGGAGCCTCAAA
Organism: uncultured Prevotellaceae bacterium; assembly: GCA_902778535.1. GTDB lineage: Bacteria > Bacteroidota > Bacteroidia > Bacteroidales > Bacteroidaceae > Prevotella. The sequence goes on along the minus strand of CACYYG010000042.1, from coordinate 36,325 downwards.
GTTGAAGTCTTCCAGCACCACGATGGCGTTCTCCTGTGCCTTGTAGGACAGGGCCGACTTGCGGGCGAGCTCCTTCACCTTCTTGTTCAGCTTGAACGAGTAGTCGCGGGGCTTCGGGCCAAACACACGGCCGCCGCCGCGCAGCAGGGGTGAGTTGATGTCGCCGTGACGTGCGCCGCCGCCGCCCTTCTGGCGTCCGAGCTTGCGGGTAGAGCCGCTTATCTCGCTGCGCTCCTTGCTCTTGGCGTTGCCCTGGCGCTGGTTAGCCATGTACTGCTTCACGTCGAGATAGATGACGTGGTCGTTGGGCTCAATAGCGAAGATGGCGTCATTAAGAGTCACCTTCCTTCCGGTCTCCTGACCTTTGATGTTCAATACGCTCAGTTCCATAGCTTACTTCTTGATTAAGAGGGTTGAACCTTTGCACCCGGCCACGCTGCCCTTGATGATGAGCAGGTTGCTTTCGGGGATTACCTTTAACACTCTCAGGTTCTGCGTGGTCACGCGGTCACCACCCATGTGGCCACCCATGCGCATGCCCTTGAACACCTTTGCGGGGTACGAGCAGGCACCGATGGAACCGGGCTTGCGCAGACGGTCGTCCTGACCGTGAGTGCTCTGGCCTACGCCACCGAAACCATGACGCTTCACAACGCCCTGGAAACCTTTACCCTTCGAAGTACCGACTACGTCTACGAACTCTGCATCTGCGAAGAGCTCGACGGTGATAGTGTCACCGAGGTTGTAGTCCTCGTCAAACTTGAACTCGGCCAAGTGGGCCTTCGGTGTTGTGCCGGCTTTCTTGAACACACCCATCATGGGCTTCGTCGTGTTCTTCTCCTTAGCCTCGCCAAAACCCAGACCAGCTTCGATAACAGTGCACGGTACATTCTTACCGTCGGCACTGAAAACGGATGTCATTCCGATTTTTCTTCCAATTAATCCTGGCATTTCAGTTTTTAATAATTAAATAATAATGTGTAATACGTTGATGTTTTGATTCTTTTTCGCCAGTGGCATCCGCACCCCTTTCACCTCTCGGCTTCCGTGCACACACACTTAAAGAAGAAACGGAATAGTTGTCTTTTTTTGAAGCTAAACCGTTCTTTTTCAGTGTATTGTTAGCTTAACGCCAGCGCAATGACCACTTTTGCGGCTGCAAAGGTACTCATTATTATTCATATACACAACCCCAAATACTGTCAAATTTAAATTATTTATATTTTTTTAACCAAACCATGCCGTAAAGTTTCTGTAGTATTCAAAAGACAACTTGAACAACAAGGACAACTATTTGGCTTCTCAGCATGAAGCCGCAGGCCATAAGTTGTCCTTGTTGTCCATGTTGCCTTCTATAATTTTTCAAGCAAACAACTTTTTGGCTGCTCACCGGGAAGCCGCAGGCCATAAGTTGTCCTTGTTGTCCATGTTGTCTTCTACAATTTATCAAGCAAACAACTTTTTGGCTGCTCACCGGGAAGCCGCAGGCCATAAGTTGTCCTTGTTGTATATGTTGTCTTCTATAATTTTTCAAGCAAACAACTTTTTGGCTGCTCACCGGGAAGCCGCAGGCCACAAGTTGTCCTTGTTGTCCATGTTGTCTTCTAAAATTTTTCAAGGGAAATTGTAAAGAAAAATTATTCCGATTTTTTTACAAACGAAATTCGTGAAATAGAAGCGGGAAGACCGTTTTTTGTAGCCGGTCGGTCATCAGCCGAGCATGAGTGCGGCTCAAAAACTGCACACCTGCATGGGTTTTGTGCAGCTTTTCGGCCTCTGAAAGGGTCAATTTTCACCTCAGAACGGCTTACTTTTACTAAAAAAGAGGCTCCGCGTGAAAAAAAGGCATTGACTTTTTTTCATGGGGATATACCTTTTTGAAAACGAGGATGCTCCCCAAAAGCAGGAAAATGAGCTAAGCAACTACCAGTCAACGAGATAGCCAACCCCTCTCATTTTCGCGTTTTTTCCAGCAAATTGTCCTGTCGTGAATTCTGAGCCATTCTCAGCCTCGTTGAGCACGGTTTTTCAACCCGTTTTGTAAAGTTTTTTCACCATCGTCACTGATGTGCTGCAGCAGAAGAAACTGTGTCACGCCATGACCCAGAACCACGTGGAAAGCCGTGTATAAAAAATGTTATTTCCTTTGGACTTCTCTCGTTATTTCGTACCTTTGCACCCCGAAACTTAATAATCTCTAAAATGAATTTGATGGGAATGCCCTTGTGGGCATGGATTGTGTTCTACGTGCTGGTGTTTATCATGCTCATTGCCGACCTGAAGATGTTCGGCAAGAAAGGCCAGCACGAGGTGAACGTAAAAGAGGCGCTGAAGATGACCGCCGTATGGATAGGCGTGTCGCTCGTTTTCTGCACCGGCATCTATTTCTTCTATCCTGTCGACCCTCACGAGAAGGCGATGGAGTTTCTGGCGGGCTATCTGATAGAGAAATCGCTGTCGATGGACAATCTCTTCGTGTTTCTGATGCTCTTCTCCTACTTTGCCATCCAGCGTAAATACCAGCACGAGGTGTTGTTCTGGGGCATTTTCGGCGCGTTGGTGCTGCGCAGCGTGTTCATCTTTGCCGGCGCAGCTATGGTAGAGCGCTTTGAGTGGGTGCTCGGGCTCTTCGGCCTGTTCCTGCTCTACACCGGTTCGAAAATGTTCACCCACGACGAGGAGGCCCAGACCGACCCGGGCAACAATTTCATCGTCAAGATCTTTAAGCGCTTCTTCCCCGTCACCGACAAGATGCACGAGGACAAGTTCTTTGTTTTAGAGGAGAGAGGTAATGTGAAAGAGGAGAGAGGAGAGAGGAAAGAGGAAAGAGAAATGTCACAAGAGGAAAGAGGAAAGTGGAGAGAGGAGAGTGGAAAGAAACTGCGCCGCGTAGCCACTCCGCTGTTCATCGCTCTTATCGTCATCGAGACCACCGACGTGGCCTTCGCCGTCGACAGCATCCCCGCCGTCTTCTCCGTGAGCCGCGACCCGTTCATCGTGCTCACCAGCAACATCTTCGCCATCCTCGGTCTGCGCGCCCTCTATTTCGCCCTGGCTGCCGTGGCCAAGTATTTCACCTACCTGAAATACGGTCTGGGCGTCATCCTCATCTTCGTAGGCATCAAGATGCTGCTGGCCATGAACGAATACATCAACCAGATAGGCTCGTGGCTTGGCCTCGACCTGAACATGCCGCACATCGAAGTGCCCACGCTGCTGTCGTTAACCATCATTTTCGGTCTGCTTGTACTGTCGATGGGCATGTCAGTCATCATGTCACGCTACAAGGAGCAGCATTAGCCCTCACATCTGTTTATAAGAAGACAACATAAACAACTGGGACAACTTTTCGTCTACGACATTCCCATGCGCAGCCAAAAAAGTTGTCCCAGTTGTCTTTTAAAAAACCTTTCAAGAACACACGCTTTTCGTCTACGACATCCAAGTGCGCAGCCAAATAGTTGTCCAAGTTGTCTTTTAAAAACCTTTCAAGAACACACGCTTTTCGTCTACGACATCCAAGTGCGCAGCCAAAAAAGTTGTCCAAGTTGTCCAAGTTGTCTTTTTAAAAACCTTTCAAGAACACATGCTTTTCGTCTGCAATCTACAAGTTTTCCCCAAATGTTGCGCTTGTTTCGTATTTTTTCCGTAACTTTGCACCAGCAGAACCCGAAAGCAAGGCACCAAAAAACTGTGACGTAATGAATAAGACGAAGATCTGACAGGCTGGCAAAGCCGATATTCATCAGCAAAACGCTACTGTACAGATTATTTTCTGAAAAGTATTTCCGATTTTTGATATTATTTTGTATCTTTGCAAACGATTTTTCGAACACAGATATGGTATCTTCTGGATATTGCACGAATCAAACGATTAAATAAAAAATATGGCAAACGCATTAACAAAGACAGAGTTCCACTTCGATGGACAAAAGAGCGTGTATCATGGCAAGGTGCGCGACGTGTATGATATCAACGACGACCTGCTGGTAATGGTGGCCACTGACCGCATCTCGGCCTTCGACGTGGTGCTGCCCAAGGGCATACCCTTCAAGGGACAGGTGCTGAACCAGATAGCCGCTAAGTTTCTCGACGCCACGACGGACATCTGCCCGAACTGGAAATTAGCCACGCCCGACCCGATGGTCACCGTGGGTCTGAAGTGCGAGGGCTTCCGTGTGGAGATGATTATCCGCTCCATCCTCACCGGCTCGGCCTGGCGCGAATACAAAAACGGCGTACGCGAGCTGTGCGGAGTGAAACTGCCCGACGGCATGAAGGAAAACGAGCGCTTCCCCGAGCCCATCATCACACCGACCACGAAGGCCGACGAGGGGCACGACATGAACATCTCGAAGGAGGAAATCATCGCACAGGGGCTCGTTTCAAAGGAAGACTATGAGGTGATGGAGGACTACACACGCCGCATCTTCGCCCGCGGACAGGAGATTGCCGCCAAGCGCGGACTGATTCTTGTCGACACGAAGTACGAGTTTGGCAAGCGCGACGGCAAGGTCATCCTCATCGACGAGATTCACACACCCGACTCCAGTCGCTATTTCTACGCCGACGGCTACGAGGAGAAACTGGCCAAGGGCGAGCCGCAGCGCCAGCTGTCGAAGGAGTTCGTGCGCCAGTGGCTCATCGAGCACAACTTCATGAACGAGCCCGGCCAGGTGGTGCCCGAGATGACCGACGAATACGTGGCCAGCGTCAGCGACCGCTACATCGAACTCTACGAGCACATCACAGGCGAGACATTCGACAAAGCCAAGGAAGAAGGCGACATCGCAGCCCGAATTGAGCAGAACGTCAAGAACTGGCTAAAGACCCAACAGCCTTAGCAGCCCCATGACCTATCAGCAGGAAGCAATCAAGCCCTATAACGACGGGGCGAAAGCAGAGCAGGTGGAGGCAATGTTCGACAACATTGCGCCTACCTACGACACGCTGAACCACCGCCTGTCGTGGAACATCGACAAGGGCTGGCGCCGCAAGGCCATCGCCTTCCTGCAGCAATACAAGCCGCAGACGGTGCTCGACATCGCCACCGGCACCGGCGACTTCGCCATTATGGCCGCACAAATGCTCAAGCCGCAGCGCCTCACAGGCGCCGACATCAGCGAGGGCATGATGGAGGTGGGACGTAAGAAGGTGGCGCAGCTGGGGCTGCAGGACGTCATCGCCTTCGAAAAGGAAGACTGTCTGAACCTCAGCTATGCCGACGGCAGCTTCGACGCCGTGACGGCGGCCTTCGGCATCCGCAACTTCGCCGACCTGGACAAGGGTCTGAAGGAGATGTGCCGCGTGCTCAAAAGCGGCGGACACCTCGTCATCGTCGAGCTGACCACGCCGCCGCGCTTCCCCATGAAGCAGCTGTTCGGCCTCTACTCACACACAGTGCTGCCCGTCTACGGTCGGCTCGTGTCGAAGGACAAAAGCGCTTACTCCTACCTGCGGCGCACCATCGAGGCATTCCCGCAGGGCGAGCGCATGATGGAAATACTCAAGCAGGCCGGATTTCAGCACACGGCGTTCCGCCGACTCACCTTTGGCATCTGCACATTATATACAGCTCAGAAAAATGGATAAATACGGTTTAATTGGCTATCCCCTGGGACACTCGTTCTCCATCGGCTACCACAACCAGCGCTTTGCCGACGAAGGCATCAACGCGAAGTACATCAACTTCGAGATTCCCAACATTGAGCAGCTCATAGAAGTGCTCAGCCAGAATCCGGAGCTGAAAGGACTGAATGTCACCATCCCCTACAAGGAGAAGGTAATGGAGTATCTGGACTATATCAGCCCTGAGGCGCGGGCCATCGGGGCCGTCAATGTCATCCGCGTGCTGCACGAGGGGTCGAAGACTGTGCTGCGCGGCTACAACAGCGACGTCATCGGCTTTGTGCAAAGCATCGAGCCAATGATTGAGAGCCACCACAAGAAGGCGCTCGTCTTAGGCACGGGCGGCGCATCGAAAGCAATCTGCTACGGGCTGAAGTCTCTGGGCATCGAGCCGGTACTCGTCAGCCGCTATGAGCGACCCGGCACCATACAGTACAAAAGCGTCACGCCGGAGGTGGTACAAGAGTACAACGTCATCGTAAACTGCACGCCGTTGGGCATGTTCCCGAAAACCAACGAGTGTCCTGCCCTACCCTACGAGGCATTAGACGAGAAGAACATTCTCTACGACCTTATCTACAACCCCGACGAGACCCTGTTTATGAAGAAGGGGGCCGAGCGCGGAGCACAGGTGAAGAACGGACTGGAGATGCTGCTGCTCCAGGCATTCGCGTCGTGGGAGTTCTGGACTGGCCGTGAAAAGTAATTACTTATCCGGCCATAGTCATTTGTGTAGCGTCGCTGACAAAAACAAAAACAAAATAGATAATCTATGTTATTAGTATTTACGTTAATTGGACTGGTGCTGATAGGTTTTGCGACCTACGGCTTCGCCGTGGTGAACAAACTGCCGACGAAGGTTGAAGGTCCCATTCGCGAGAACGAGGTGAACAAGCTGACAGACCAGTTCAACAGCAAAGTGAGTAGTCTTAGGTCAAGCTATGTGACTGCAAAAAAGCTGCACGGGGACGACAAAGAGGCCATTGCTGCATTGAAAAAGGATGTCACCAATATTTACAACGGTATGCGCGAGGAGTACGACAGTCAGGTCAAGGCCATCGAGGCACCGCCTGAGAAAAAGAATCCCGTGCGTGCCTTCTGGAACAAAGTCATCTATGGCGGCGTGCTGGCCAGTCTCACCTGCTGCTTCGGCTCGGGCTGCTATGTGGCCTGCTCTGAGGAAGAGGAGCCGCAGAAACTGATGGGCGAGACATCGGCATGGAACGCTGAAAACATACCCATGCCGCACTTAGAGGACGAGAGCCAGTATGTGGCCAACCCCGACAAGGTGCTCTCAAAGGAAACCGTCGACAGCATGAACGTCATGCTGCAAAGAATGGACAAAGAGCTGGGCGTCGAGACTGCTTTTGCCATCGTGAACTACGTAGAGGGTGAAGAAGCCTTCCGCTTAGCACAGGACATGGGCAATAAATACGGCGTGGGGCGCAACGACCGCGGCCTCGTCGTCGTCATGGCATACGGCGACCACGACATCAACATCTCGCCAGGCACAGGCCTGGAGTCTACCCTCACCGACGGCAAGTGCGGCCGGCTGCTCGACGACTATGCCGTACCCTTCCTGAAGAAGAACCAGCCCGACAGCGCTATGCTCTATCTCACGCGTGCCCTCTTGGAAGTGCTGCGCAATCAGGACGAGCTGTCGCCTGTCTACGAGAAGCCCGCCAGCGATGAAGAGCGCGATCTGGGCATCATGGGCACCGGCACCTTGGGACTGTGGGGGCTGCTGGCTCTGCTGCGCGGCAGGCTGGGCAAGAAGGGACTGATGAAAGAGAACTATACGCCTTTGAGAACTGTGGCGCCCAACCCCACCATCGAGCTACTCAGAAGCGCCGGAGCAGGCTCTGCCTACGGAAGCGGTCATAGCCGCAGTCGCGGCTATAGCAGCGGTCGCAGTGTCAGCCGTGGCAGCTATGGCGGCGGCCACTTCGGCGGTGGCGGTGCATCAAGGAAATGGTGATAATTGAAAATTGAATTATAAACATTAAACAATCAAAAAGCTATGGACAAAAAGTACATTGGACTGGGCTGCCTCGGAGCTGTGATTCTCGTGGTGCTCGTAGTATTTTTCTGGGTGAAAGGAGCCTACAACGGCATGGTAGTGGCACGTGAGAACGGCAAGGAGGCCTTCTCGCAGATTGACATCGTGCTGAAGCGCAACTTCCAGGACCTGAATTCGTTGGACAACCTCCTCGGACGTGAAGAGGAACTGATCAGGGGAACGTTGAAAGACGTGACCGAAGCCCGCGCTCGCGCTACCTCCATCACCATCGACCCCTCAAACTGCACGCCTGAGCAGATGAAGGCATGGAACCAGGCACAGGGTGACTTCACACAGGCTCTCGGACGCCTGATGGTGGCCGATGAGAACTATCCCGAACTGCGCGACCTAAAGGCCTTCCAGGACGTGAGGGACAAACTGTCGGGTGCCGTCAACCGTCTGGCTGAAGCTCGCCGTAAATACAACGAGCAGGCCAAGGTCTACAATGTCAAGGTGCAGACGTTCCCCAATAACATCCTCGCAGGTATGTTCGGTTTCCAGCCCATGTTCTACTATGAGGCTCCTGCCGGCACCGAGGAACAGACCACCGACTTCAGCAGAAAGTAAGTTTAAGGAATGGACAACCGCTACATGCAGCGTGGCGTCTCTGCCGCCAAGGAAGACGTGCACGCTGCTATCAAAAACATCGACAAGGGTCTCTTTCCGCAGGCTTTCTGCAAGATCATCCCCGATATTCTGGGCGGCGACCCGGCATACTGCAACATCATGCATGCCGACGGCGCCGGCACGAAGTCGGCCTTGGCCTACATGTACTGGAAGGAGACCGGCGACCTGAGTGTGTGGAAAGGCATTGCGCAGGATGCTATCGTGATGAACACCGACGACCTGCTCTGCGTGGGTGCTACGGACAATATCCTTGTCAGCAGCACCATCGGGCGCAACAAGCTGCTCATCCCGGGCGAAGTCATCAGCGCCATCATCAACAGCACCGACGAGTTGCTTGCCGAGCTACGCGAGATGGGCATCGGCATCTGGCCGACAGGCGGCGAGACAGCCGACGTGGGCGACCTGGTGCGCACCATCATTGTCGACAGCACCGTTACCTGCCGCATGAAGCGCGCCGACGTCATCGACAACGCGAACATCCGCCCGGGCGACGTCATCGTGGGGCTCTCCTCAACGGGGCAGGCCACCTACGAGAAGCGCTACAACGGCGGCATGGGCAGCAACGGACTCACCTCTGCCCGCCACGATGTCTTCGCCAAGTATCTCGCCGAGAAATATCCCGAGAGCTTTGACCACGCCGTGCCCGAGGAGCTGGTTTACAGCGGCAAGTTCCGTCTGACGGACGCTGTCGACGGTTCTCCCGTCGATGCCGGCCAGCTGGTCCTCTCCCCCACCCGCACCTACGCCCCGGTCATCAAGCGCCTGCTCGACGAGCTGCGGCCTGAGATTCACGGCATGGTGCACTGCACGGGCGGCGCACAGACGAAGGTGCTACATTTCGTAGGCGAGAACTGTCACGTTGTCAAGGACAACATGTTCCCTGTGCCACCGTTGTTCCGAGCCATTCACGAGTGCTCAGGCACCGACTGGAAGGAGATGTATCAGGTGTTCAATATGGGGCACAGGATGGAAATCTATGTGCGACCGGAAGTGGCAGAGCAAGTATGTGCCATCAACAAGAGCTTCAACATCGACGCACAGGTGGTGGGCCACATCGAGGAAGGCCCTCGCTCACTCACCATCAAGAGTGAATACGGCACGTTCAACTACGAGTAAGTGATGCTGGAACTGAACGACGTACTGATAGAAGGCGAATCGCACACACTGTCGCTGATGGCTTACGAGCGGCAAATCACCTGCGTGGTGGGCAGTGCGCGGTGGCTCTACGCCATGATGGGTTTCGAGCCTGTCACGGCGGGCTTCATCAGCATCGACGGCGAGCCGCTGACGCCGAAGACAGCCCAAGCGCTACGCCGGCAAATGGCTTTCGCCCCGCGCCGCCTCGACGATGTGGGAGAGCTGGTGCGCTATGAGGCGCCTACTGCCGATGACGTATTTGCCCTGCGTGCCAACCGTCAGCTTTCGGACGAGACACTGGAGGAAGAGGCAAAGCAGACGGGAAGTGCCAATGCGCAGCAGGCCCGTCTCTTAGCTATCGCCGTATTGCGGCAGCGGCCCATTCTTCTGGTGGAAGAGCCCGATGCCGCCATGCTGCCCTATCTGCGCAAACAGGCCATGAGCGGACGCATCGTCATTGTCAGCTCTACCGACGATGCCGTCATCAATGCCGCCGACAACGTCGTGGACTGCAATTCGTTTAACTTGTAAAATTTGTGGTAATAGATGAATTTCGGACAAATATCTGTGTGGGGAATTCTGTTGGTCATCGTGCTGATGGGTGCAGCCGTTGCCATCCTGTGGATTGTTGACAAGAGAACCGTGAGAAAGGCGCTGCGCCCGAGCATCCATCTGCCGCGTGTGCAAAAATCATTGTGGTTGCCGCTGTTTGGCGCCATGCTGTTGAGCGCCCTTGCGCTGACGGGCTGCATGGCGTTAAGTCTGTCGTGTCATGCGTTCTGGCCCATGTTCATCATACTGCTGGTGTGTCTTTTGGGCTCGACGCCTTACGCTTTCGAAGTCTACCTGCGCAGTCTGAAGCATACGGAAGCGCATCGCCGCTACCTGATGGCCAATGGTGCCACACATTTTGAAAGCATCGTACCCAGCGTGCACCGCAGCATGCGCGCCGCCGTTCTGCCGATGTTGTGGCAGCGCTCGTCACACATGCCTTTAGCAATGCTAGTGTTGTTCTGCACGCTGCTGCTCTTCGGCGCAACGATAACTGCCGCCCTTGTCATCACGCTGATGACATGGGCGGCAGCCATAACCGCTGCGATAATGGCCATCGTTTTGACCATCTGGATTGCAGACTTTAAGCTCTTTCCAAAAGGAAAAGCTTAAAGGCTTCAAAGTCGTTGGCCATTGGCACGCTCTGCTTCTCGCCACGCATAAAGGCGGCTAAACGCTCGGGGATCTCAACGTCAATTCCCAAAATTTCGTCCACCTTTTCCTTAAACTTTGCCGGATGGGCTGTCTCACAGAAGATACCCACTTCGCCTTCTTCAAGCTGCTCCTCAAGAGCCCGGTAGCCACAAGCACCGTGCGGGTCGAGGATATAGCCTGTCTCTTCGTAGCACTTGCGCATCGTCTCCTTGATCTGCTCGTCGCTATAGGTCGCGCCACTAATAAGCGAGGTGATGCGCTGGTGTGTCTCTTCTGGAGACAGTTGGCCATTCTCGCTGTAGAGATTGATGATGCGTGCGAAGTTCGACGGATCGCCTACGTCCATCGCGTTGGCTAGCGTCTGTATAGAGGGTTTCGGCTCGTATTGGCCAGTCTGCAAGTAGTTGTAGAACACATCATTGGCATTGTTTGCAGCAATGAAGCGTTTTACGGGCAAGCCCATCTCATGACCGAAGAGGGCGGCACAAATGTTGCCAAAGTTGCCGGATGGAACACACATCACGATGTCAGAGGTGAGAGGTGAGAGCAGCGAGGTGAGACGCGCTACGGCATTGAAGTAATAGAACGCCTGCGGCAGAAAGCGGGCCACATTGATAGAATTGGCCGACGTGAGCATCATGTGCTTGTTCAGTTCCTTATCCATGAACGCACTCTTCACCAGAGCCTGGCAATCATCGAAGACGCCATCCACCTCCACTGCTGTGATGTTCTGGCCAAGTGTGGTGAACTGACATTCTTGAATGGGGCTTACCTTTCCCTTGGGATAGAGTACATAGACGTGGATACCCTCTACACCGAGGAAGCCGTTGGCCACAGCCGAGCCAGTGTCGCCGCTGGTGGCCACGAGCACATTCACCGTCCCGTTTGCTGCGGATGAGTCGCAACCTACAGAACCGCTGCGCAGGAAATACTGCAGCAGGCGGGCCATAAAACGGGCGCCCACATCCTTGAAGGCCAGCGTGGGACCATGGAAAAGCTCCAACGCATAGATATTTTCCTTCACCTTGACAATAGGGCAGTCAAACTGCAGCGTGTCGTAGACCAGTTCTTTCAGGCCGTCACCGTCGATGTCCTCGCCGAAGAAAGCAGCGGCCACGTTGTAGGCGATGTCCTGGAAGCGCATCGCCGGCATGTCATCGAAGAAAGCCTTCGGCAGGCGGTTAATCCTCTCGGGCATGTAGAGCCCGCGGTCTTCGGCCAGTCCCTTCACGACGGCCTTCTGCAGGTCGGCCATCGGGGCCTTCCCATTCGTGCTGTAGTATTGCATAGTGTTTTCCGATTATAATCTGCGTGCAAATATACAAAAAAGATTTCATTCCCACGAATAATCCCCCGAAAAAAACTATCATGCCATCATTTCGAAGAACATGGCGACAAGCGGAATGGTGATGACAGACAAGAGTGTCGTAATAAAAGTCACCTCGGTGATGAGCGTAGTGTCGCGCCCGTGTTTCAGGCACAGGATGGTGCCGTAGGTTGCCACAGGCATGGCGATGACCACCGTGTTGATGTTGACCACCAGCTGCCGGAATCCCAAGGCGCTGAAGAGGAAGAAGAGGGCTAACGGCAGCAAAGCGAGGCGGAAAACAGTGGTGGTGTAGACAGTGCTGTTGCCCAGCATAGTACGTGCTGAGAGATGTGACATGCTGGAACCGATGATGAGCAGTGCTGCCGGCACGGTAATCTGACCGATGAGCGTCAATGGCTGGCTGATGACACGCGGCACGTCGCCGATGCCCAAGGCCACGATGAGGATGGCCATATAGGCGGCCAGCATGGGCGTGCTCCATAGCACTTTCATACGAAACGTGTAGGCGCCACGGCCACCCATAATAAGCATAACGCCAATAGTGAAGACGGCAAAGGTGTTCACCACGTTTAGCACGGCGGCATAGAACACCGCCTCATGGCCAAAGATGCTGGCTACGACGGGATAGCCGATGAACCCCACATTGCCAAACATCAGGGCAAAGCCCACAACGCCCTCGTCGTCGCGTCGTTTCGTCAGCCAGCGCGGCACGAGCAGTGCCACCCCTGTGAGCAGGATATAGGTGAGCAGGCTGATGAGCAGCAGCGGCAGAATCATCTTACGGTCGGGCAGCTGACCGCTCATCGTCGAAGAGAGGATGAGCGCCGGACAGGTGATGTCAACAACGAGCGATGAGAGGCGCTTGTCGAAGTCGCCTCCCATATAGCCAAGCTTGCCAGCGACAAATCCCACGATGACGATGGCAAAGAGCGTCACCATGACCACGATGTTCTCCATGCGCTGCTACTCGTGGCGGATGGCCTCGATGGGATCCATATTGGCAGCCTTCTGTGCAGGAATGTAGCCGAAGAACACGCCGAGGAACACACAAACAAGAAACGACACGTAGATGCTCCATGCAGGCACACTGCTGGGTATACCAAAGGCCGGCACGGCAAACTCGCTCGCCGTACAGCCCACAAGGATGCCTAACAAACCACCCGTCACACTGATGAGTACCGACTCGATGAGAAACTGCAACGAGATGACCGGCCCTGTGGCTCCCACGGCCATGCGCAAGCCTATTTCCTTGGTACGCTCCGTCACGCTGACCAGCATGATGTTCATGATGCCAATGCCGGCAACGAGCAACGAGAAGGCTGCTGCCACGACGAGAATCAGCGTCACTGTGTCCATTGTGCTCGACATCGTCTCCATCATCTCAGCCTGTGAGCGAATGTTGAAGTCGTCAGGAGCGTCGCCCTTTAGCTTATGGTTGTCGCGCAGAATCTGCGTCAGCTCCTCGATGGCAGCATCGCTCATCTCCTCAGTGACAGCCGAGCAGATGATGTTCGAAAACCAAGTCTGCGCGGCAATGCGCTTCATCACTGTGGTATACGGAGCAATCATCACGTTGTCCTGATCCATGCCCCAAGAGTTGTAGCCCTTCGACTTCAGCACACCAATGACCGTCATGGGGATGTTTTTGAAGCGGATAGTCTTGCCAATAGGGTCAACGCCGTCACCGAAGAGCTCGGTCACGATGGTGTGGCCGATGATAACTTTCTTGGCAGCCTTATTGATGTCCTCCTCGTTGAAGCACTCGCCTTCCTCAATAGTCCATAAGCGGATGTCAAGATACTCAGGCGCCTCGCCATAGATGGTGGTCGTGGTGTTGTTGTTGCCATAGATGGCCTGTCCGCTGCTGGTTACCTCGGGCGACACCTTGGTGACATATTTCTTTTCGCGCACGATGCGCTCATAGTCGGCCATTTTCAGCGTCTGCATAGCCGACGGATCCTGGCGCACGCCACCACGCATGTCGGCACCCGGACGGATGGTCAGCAGGTTGGTTCCCATCGTAGAGAGCTCGGCGCGGATGCTCTCCTTCGAGCCTTGGCCGATGGCCATCATGATGATGACAGCAGCCACACCGATAATGATGCCGAGCATCGACAGGAACGAGCGCATCTTGTTGCTCGCTATGGCACGCAGGCTGACTTTAAAAAGATTTAGGATATTCATACTTTCTTTAGTCGTCTTGTATCTTCGGCAGCGCTGCCAAGGCTTCAGCCGCCGACTTCACGTTGGGGTTGATGGTGTCTTCGCGTATCTTGCCGTCGCGCAGGTTGATATTGCGCGTAGCGTATTCCGCAATCTCAGGGTTATGGGTCACGAAGATGATAGTGTGCCCTTGGCGGTTCAGTTCCTGGAAGAGGACGAGCATCTCGAAGCTGGTGCGCGTGTCGAGGTTGCCCGTAGCCTCGTCGGCCAACAGCACGGCGGGTTCGTTGACCAGTGCACGGGCTATGGCTACGCGCTGCATCTGTCCGCCCGACATCTGGTTCGACTTGTGCATCAGCCTGTCGCCCAAGCCCACGGCCTGCAGCGCCTTGACGGCGGCCTCACGACGCTGGCGCGCATTGTATTTCGAGTTATACATCAGCGGCAGCTCCACGTTCTCCACGGCAGTAGTCTTCGCCAGCAGGTTGTAGTTCTGGAACACGAAGCCAATCTTCTGGTTGCGCAAGTGGGCACGCTGTGTCTTCGACATCGTGCGCACGCTGATGCCGTCGAGGAAATAATCGCCGCTGGTGGGTGTGTCGAGGCAGCCCAGCTGGTTCAGCAGCGTTGACTTGCCTGAGCCCGACGTTCCCTGTATGGTGACGAACTCGCCCTCGTAAATCTTGAACGACACGCCACGCAGGGCCTTCACCGTCTCGCTGCCCACCTGAAAGTAACGCTTCACGTTTTGAAGCTCGATGACAACTTTCTTCTCTTCCATATTCATTCTCTTATCTGCTGGGCGGGCGCTGGTTGTTTCCGTTCTGTTGCCTGTTATTCCCTCTTGGGCGTGGCATGAAGGGATTGCTGGCCTGATCACCCCGTGGCTGCTCGCCGCCAATGATGTTGAAACCCGTCAGCACTTCCGTGCCGGCATCAACACCGCTGACAATCTCTGTCAGCATACCATTGGTCATGCCAACCTGCACGGCATGAGCCTTGAAGGTGCTGCCCTCTAACGTCCAAACCTTCGTGGGAGCCTCCACGTCCTCAATCTTCTGTCCCTCGCTCAGAATGGCCTCGATGGGCATGAAGCGCAGGGCCTTGCTCTCAACGGCCAGCACGTCGTTCTTCTCCTGCGTGAAGATGGTGACATTGGCGGTAAGGCCGGGCTTCAGCTTCAAATCGTTGTTGGGAGCCGAGATGACCACTTCATAGGTAACAACGTTGCTTTCCGTCGTAGCTTGCTGGCGCACCTGCGTGACGCTGCCCATGAAATGATCCTCGGGGTAGGCATCGACAGTAAACATCACGCGCTGTCCTTCCTTGACGCCGCCAATGTCGGCCTCATCGATGTCGGCGATGACGCGCATGTCTGTCAAATCCTGTGCAATAGTAAAGAGCTCAGGCGTGTTGAACGATGCGGCTACCGTCTGTCCCTCCTCCACGCTCTTCGACAGCACGATGCCGTCAATAGGACTGGTGATAGTGGCGTAGCCGAGGTTCGTCTGTGCCTTCTGCACACTCTCGCGCGACGTATTCACCTGCTCCTTGGCCTTGAGGTAGGAGAGCTTGGCCGTCTCGAAGTCGTTGGCGCTGACCAGACCCTTATCGTACAACGTCTTGTAACGCTCATAGTTGGCCAGTTCGAAATTCAGCGTACTCTGTGCACTGGCCAGATTGGCACGGGCAGTGTTCAGCTCGCTTGTGAGATTGGTTCTGTCAAGCTCGGCAATGACCTGTCCTTTCTTCACAATACTGTTGTAATCGACGTAGAGGTGGCTGACGATGCCCGACACCTGCGTACCCACAGTGACGCTGGTCACAGGCTCAATAGTGCCGGTGGCAGTGATGCTGCTCTGGATGTTGGTGCGCTCCACCTTGGTTTTCTCAAACTCTACTGTTGGTTTGGAAGAGCCGCCAAAGAAGAGGAAACAGGCTGCCACGAGAGCAGCGATGATTACAATGGCGATGATGATTGTCTTTTTCATGTTTTATTGGTTTGAGCCGGCGTAGAAACGCAGCATCTGTTGGTTTAACAATGTGAGGTATTTTGATTGCAGCTGGTTCTGCTGGGCTTGCAGGAGGTTGTCCTTGCCGTTCATCAGTTCGACGATGTTTTTCAGGCCCACGTTGAACTGTTCCTGCAAGAGGTCGAAGCTGGCCTGACTGCTGGCCACAGAGGTGCAGGCAGCCCGGAACTTCTGCTGGTTGGTGGTGGCGTCGAGCCAATAGCCCTCGATGGTCTGGTAGAGCTGCTGCTGCTGGTCCTGCAGGTCGAGCACAGCCTGCTGTTGCTGTATGCGTGCTTTGGCCACGCTGGTCTTCGTCTGCTTGCCGTCGAAGATGGGAACGTTCAGCGACAGACCGCCGCTCATGTTGACGTTGGTCTTCATCTGATTGCCCCAGCCGTTGTTCGACAGCGAGTTGGTGCTGGTCGAGATGCCGCCGGTAAGGCTGAGTGTAGGCAGCCATCCAGCCTTTGCAATGGCGATGCTCAGCTTGCTGCTCTCGATGCCGAGGCGGGCATTTTCTATCTCAGGACGTGAGACGAGCGCCTGCTCATACACCGTCTGCAGGGCGGGAATGTCGCTCAGGGCCTGCTCAGTAAGCCCACCCACAGCTTCTCCCCAAGGGAGCGGAGCATCTGCGGCAATGTCGAAGTCGGCATCAGCCGTCAGCTGCAGCAACTGGCGCAGCTGCAGCTTGTAGCTGGCCAACTGGGTCTCAGCCTCTACAATGTTGTACTCGTCGTTGGCACGCTGGGCAGTAAGCTGTGCCAAATCGGCCTGTGCCAGGAGCCCCACCTCCACCATCTCACGACCACGCTCCTCGTTCTTCTTGCTGGTCTCCAGGGTGGAGCGGCTCACGCCGATGGCTTCGTTCAGATAGAGACACTGCACGAAGAGCTGACAAATGCGCTCCTCAATGCTGTTGGCCTGCTCGGCCACGTTCAGCTCCGACTGTTGCGCCGTCAGCTCGCTCAAGCGCACATTGTTGCGATTGCGACCGCCGTTCCACACAGTCCACTGCGCATTGAGGTTGTAGGAACCGTTGTAGTAGTCCTTGTTCACCTTCGAGTTCACCTGTCCGTTGGTAACGGTGGCCACCCCGGAGTCCTGCCAGGGGCGGTAGCCCGCACTCTGGTTGGTCGAGGCGTTGAGCGTGGGCAGGAGAGCGCCTTTCTGAGCCTTCACATCCTCAGCTGCCGACTGTTGCTGCAGACGGCTCTTCTGCAGCGTGATGTTGTTCTGCATGGCATAGCCGATGCAGTCGTCAAGCGTCCATTTCTTCTGCGCACCCAGCGGCAGGGTGGATATGAACAGCAAGGCGACTGCCAGCAGTTTCTTTCTTTCTTTCATTCTTTTCGAGTTATGTATCGATTTTTTTAGACGTTATTCTCCCCGAATTGTTTAAAACAGAGAAGAATTTATTTGAGGTCTACTGGTCGTACTATGGCGGATCATCGAAAATTTTAGTAACCCACGTGGTTACTGTCAGTAACCCGCGTGGTTACAGGCAGTAACCCACGTGGTTACTGTTTTATCACAAAGCGTTATTTTGGCCTGAACAACATATAGAGTTTCTTTCTGCTTCTTTGATGTTTTGGAAGCGTGCCTCGCTTTCTTCGTAGAGCGTTTTATCAACAACCTACGCGCCGCTGTATCTCTAAGTCGTTGAGGGCTGTCGTCTAGTAAGCTTTATGGTTTGCCACAGGTCATCGGGCAGCTACATACTTGTGTAAGGTGGCACGTACGGCACCCTGTCCTGCATAAAGTTCCTTTACCATTCCCTCTATCTGCTCACCCAGGCCGGCTTCATAGAGATTGAGGCCGAAGACGTCGGCGCGGCTATAAAGCTGCCGCAGCGGGCTCCAGTCCTGATTGGGCTTGCCAATCTCGAGCGGCGCGACGATGGTCTGCAGTTCGGCCAACATGGGATCGGGCGACGGCTCGAAGGCGGTCAGGTCGTCCTTGAGCCCCTTCAGGTAGCGGGCGTAGCCTGCCAATGTGAGGGGAATCAGCACGAGATTGCTCATATCGAGACCCCGGGCCACATATTTCTTGATGGTCTCGCCGAAGCGGATGGGCAGCTTCTGGCTCGTATCCATCGCGATGCGCTGCGGTGCATCGGGCATGAAGGGGTTGGGCAGTCGGCGGTTGATAACGGCGCCAATGAACTCGTAGGGATTCAGCACGCCCGGGTCAACGACGACGGGCATGGCCTCTATGTAGCCTATCTTCTGAATGAAGGGGCGCAAGTCCTCGTCGGCCATCTCGGCTGAGATGAGTGTATAGCCCAGCATGCAGCCGTAGATGCTCATGGCCGTGTGCAGCGGGTTCAGACAGGTGGTCACCTTCATGGTCTCCACCTTGTCCACGGTGTCGCGCGTGGTGTAGAGGGCACCGCCGAGGTCGAGCGGCGGGCGGCCATTGGTGTAGTTGTCCTCAATGACCAGGTACTGCACTTCCTCGGCATTGACGAAGGGAGCCGTAAACGTATGCTTCTCGGTCTCGATGTAGTTATTGTCTTCGAAGCCGTCGGCGGCCAGCAGCTCCTTCACCTTCTCATGCGGACGCGGCGTAATCTTGTCGATCATCGACCAGGGGAAGGTCACCTTCGTCTCGTCCTTCAAGTAGTCGAGGAATGTCGGCGGCACCAGTCCGTCTTTCACCCAGCGCTCGGCGTAGGCCATGACGCCAGCCTTCACCTTGTCGCCGTTGTGCGAGCAGTTGTCCATCGACTGCACGGTGATAGGCCCCCCTACGGCCCCCGAGGGGGCTTCTAATGCCTTCCAACGCTCATAGAGAAGAGCACACACCTTGCCCATAGCAAACTTGGGACCCTCAGAAGTCCCCCCTCGGGGGGATTCAGGGGGGGCTACTTGCAGGTCGGCCTCATTGAAGGTGTAGCCTTTCTCGGTGATGGTGAACGAAATCATCTGCAGGCTGGGGTTGCGGAAAATCTCGACAAGGCGCTGCCAGTCGGGGAACTGCGGGTCGGCCTTCAGAGCCTCTGTGACACTGGCAATGACCTTCTTCTCGATGGATCCGTCAGAGCACAGGTTAACACATAGCGAGAGGTTGTCGTAGGGTGCGTATGCCTTGTCGATGACTTCGAAGTCGAAGGTCTCGGCCACGATGACGCCACGGTCGTACTTGCCTGTGTTAAGCGCGTCGTTCAAGATGGCGGCGGGGAAGGCTCGGAAAATGTTGCCTCCGCCGAAGTGCACCCATGTGGGCTCCTTTTTCGTCTTCTCGCGCACGGCTTGGATGTCAAACTTGGGAAGCTCGTAGCCTTTTGCCTCCCATTCTGCGGCGTTCAGCTGGCCGCTCAGTATTTCTGTCAATTTCATAGCTAGATGGTAATATAATGTGTATTCTCTGTAAAACTGCAAAGGGGGAATCAGCGCAGGAACTTGCGGCCACGGAAGACGTAGATGCCATGAGGCCATGTGGAAGCGTCGCCGGTCATGCGACAGCCGCGCAGGTCGTAAACGGCATCGGACGTCGGGTCGTCAGAGGCGTTGGCCGTCGGGTCGTTCAGGCCTGTTTCTTCTTCCTCGGCCTTGATGCCAATCTCAGCGGCAGAAGTCCACGCCTTGCCGTTTACCTCTGACTTCGCCACGAACTTCCAGTAACGGCCCGTGGCGGGCGACTTCAGCTTTGCCTCCTGCAACGATGTGGTCTTTTTGAACTCACCTGTAACGACAGCAGTGCCCCAAGTCTTGCCATCGTTGCTGAGGTAGATTTCGTATGCTTTCACCATACCGTTCTCATTGCCGTCCTGACGAGTGAGATAGGTGAAGGCGGTCACCTTGTAGGGAGTGCCCATGTCAACGACGAGCGTATGCGGACATGTCGGCTCGCTGCCCCAGTATTCGGTATGCCAGAAAGTTTCGTTCTTGCCGTCGATGGCCAGCTTAGCCTCATTACCGCTGTGCTGACTGTCGGAGCTGACCACTTTCCAAGTGCTCTTGTTGACATAGAGGTCAAAGTCGTAGCTCATCACAGGGCTGGCCAGCATGCCTTCGGCTGTGCAGTAGGCACGGATGGTACAACTACCGTTGTGGTTGAATGCAGCGGTGTACTGCCGGTAGTCGCCGCCGTTGATGCTATAGTAGATAGTGGCGTTCTTCGTGGCGGTGCTCATCTTAATACTTCCGTCGTTCTGTCGCTCACAGTTGACAGACTGGCAGACAGGCATCTCCACCCTGGCGAGTTGAGGAACCGAGGAGCTGAGGAGTTGCGCTGATGAGTAATGAAGCGGGATGATGAAGAAGCGGAAAGCAGTGTTCTGAGCACGCAGCTCGTATTTTTCCATCACGTCGGGACCGCACGAGGCATTGCCCAGACCACGTGTGGCAGCGTCGAGCGAGACGACAGTGTTTGCACAGGTCTTGAACTGGTAGGTGTGCTTCATACGATTGTCGCGGTTGGTGTAGTTGTCCTCAGGGCGGAAGTGTACGGCTGACGCTGCCATCTGGTCGGGAGCCACGAAGAGCAGGCCCTTACCCTCAGCGTTGCTGAGCGACATCCAGCGCACTTCCTGCTTGGTGCCGTGCTCCTGCGGCAGGATGTAATCCTCGCGCTGGTCGGTCACCGTACTGGTGTAGATGGCAGGCAGACAGGCTTCCTTGCGGTCGCGGTAGCTGTTCCACGGTCCGCGTCCGAACCACGACAGCTGCTCCATTGCGGCAGGCATTTCCAGACGGAAACCCATCTTCGGAATGATGATGCCCTTGCTGGCAGGCTTGATAAATGAGTTGACCATCAGCGTGCCGTCGGCACAGACGATGAAGTCGAGGAGCACATCGAAGGCAGTGCCGTTCTGGCCAGTATAGGTGCTGGTGAGCGCCACGCTGACCGTCTTTCCGTCGTCGGAAGGCTGTATCTCGACTCCAGTTCCCTTCACCGTGAGTTTCCTCAAGCCCATATTGTCCCAAGTGCCGCTCTGCCGTCCGTCATTGTCGGTGGGCAGGCGGAAGACACTGAGCAGCAGCGGCTGGCTCACCATGCTCACACCGTCGTAAGTATAGCTAGTCAGCGTGCCTTTGGTCTTGCTGAACACGGCCTTGAAGCGATTGCCGGTAATGGTGATGACGGAAGAAGCGGCATCAACGCTAAGTGATTCGCAGGCGTCAAGACGGCTCAAGTCGTACATTGGCTTCCTGGCTGTCTGCACAGGCAATTTTTCTTCAGCCACCACATAGCCGGCATCGGCCCAGGCGGTGTTCTCCTTCTGAGAGGCCGTAAACTTGATGAAGGCTTCCTGGTCAGAGGTGAGAGATGAGAGGTGAGAGGTGAGATCGAGGCTGATGACAGCACTGTCGGCTGCAGCCACTTCCTTGTCGATGATGCCAGTTGCAAGGACGTTGCCTTCCTCATCCATCAGCTCATACTTCACATCGTAAGTAGTGCTGGGCAGGAAAGCCATTTTATTCTTGATGCGGAAACGGCCCTGGGCAGCGTTAACGGCCTTGAACTCCAAGGGCTGATAGATCTTCTTCGTATTGTAGGACTTGGACGTGAGGCTCCAGTCGGGACGCACCAGACCGTTGATGCAGAAGTTGCCGTCGTTGGGATTGTCGCCGAAGTCGCCGCCGTATGCCCAATATTCCTTGCCGGCGCTGGTCTTGGCGAGCAGGCCCTGATCCTTGAAATCCCAGATGAACTCGCCCGTCAGGCAGGGATATTTCTCGTAGAGGTCGAACATCTCGCGTACATTGCCCATAGAATTGCCCATCGAGTGCGAGTTCTCGCACTGAATGTGGGGACGGTCGTGCTGCGAGGAGCCAATCCAGCTGATGGTCTCATAGCTGCCGTACATCGTCGACGAGACGTCGGCATAGTTGCTGTTGCCTTCGTAGTGCGTGAGGCGCGTCTTGTCGAGTGCCTTGATGGCCTGCGCCACGTACTTGAAATTCTCGCCGCCACCACTCTCATTGCCAAAGCTCCAGATGAAGATGCAGGGATGGTTGCGCAGGGTGAGCACGTGATTCTCAGAGCGCTCCACCATTGCGGAGCGGAATTTCACTTCCGACGACAACTGCTGATGGGCGTGACACTCCACGTCGGCCTCGGCCAGCACGTAGAGGCCGTACTTGTCGCAGAGGTCATAGAACACAGGATCGTTGGGATAATGGCTGGTGCGCACGGCATTGATGTTCAGGCGCTTCATCGTCTTGATGTCTTCCTCAATCTCCTCGTCGGTTATGGCGCGGCCGTTGACGGGTGAGAAATCGTGGCGGTTGACACCGTGGAACACCATTCGCTTGCCATTGATGATGAGGGCGCCGTCGCTGCGGATACCCACTTCGCGGAAGCCCACTTTCGAGCCACGGATGTCCTTGACGTTGCCATCAGCATCCTTCAGCGTCAGAACGAGGTCGTAGAGGTTAGGAGTCTCGGCACTCCACAGTCGGGGAGCAGTGACGTTCATATCGAGACTCGCGACGGCGGTGCCGCTTGCGCTAATGCTTTTAGTGACAGAGGCGATGGTGGCAGAGCCATCTTTTATAATAGCCTCCACTGTTAACGGGGCGTCACTCTCAGAGGGCGCTGAAGAGGCTATGTCGACCTTCACATTGACTTTGGCATTGGTGTAGCTGTTGTCGAGGTCGGTGGTGAAGAAATAATCGCGTATCTGTGTCTTCGGCGCAGCATAGATGAAGCAGTGACGCTGAATGCCCGTCAGGCGCCAGTAGTCCTGACACTCGAGGAACGAGCCGCTGGTGAAGCGGTAGACCTGCAGCGCCATCGTGTTGTCGCCTTCCACCAGATAGTCGGTGATGTTGAACTCGGCAGGCACGTAGGAATCCTCGCTATAGCCCACGCGCTGGCCGTTGACCCACAGGTAGAAGCCGTGGCCAACGCCATTGAAGCGCACGTAGACATCATGTGCCGTGAGACAGTCGCCAGTGATATTGAAGTGACGGCGGTAGGTGCCCACGGGATTGGGCATCGAACTGTTGTAGGTGAACCAGCCCGGACGCTCGGCCATCACGCTGTAAGTCTGCTGATTGAACGAGAAAGGATAAGCCACGTTGCAATAGAGCGGCTTGTCCCACGACTTGTTGTGATGCAATCCCCACACCTGCCAGCTGCTGGGCACGTCGATGTCGGTCCATGCAGCGTCGTTGTAGTCCTTGGCACACATCGCCGCCGTAGCCTTCGACGGCATGTTCACCCAGTAGAACTTCCAGACACCGTCCAACGACTGGTAGAAGGGCGACAGCGTCAAGTCGTTCTTCACCGCGTCGGCCTCGCTCTGCATGGGCAGCGCAGTGGTGTGAGCCGTTTCCCTGTTCACATGACTGATTGACGGATTGTCCCATTCACTGCCAGTCTGCGCGCCGACTGTCAACGTGCAAAATAGAGCCGTGAGGCAAAAAAGCACCTTTCTCATACCCAATTACTGCTTCGGAGTGATAACACGGTAGTTGCCGCTGAGATGCATGAAGGCGAAGAGGCGGAGCAGGCCGTCGTAGTAGGCATCGAAGTATCCGTCTTCAAAGGGCACATGCTTCGCGTTCCAGAGGGCATCGACGAACTCCTTGCTCTTCTCGTGCGAACACATCACTGAGGCTGCGGCTGTGGTGGCCACGAGGCCGATGCTGTGGCGCAACTTGCGGAAGCCACCGGCAGGCAGAATCTCGTTGTCCTCGGGCAGGGAGCCGTCAACACGGTATTGGTCGACGAACTTGTCGACGCCCTGTGAATAGAAGAAGTTCTGTATGGTCTCGCCATAGTGCTGCTGCCATTCGCGGTCGGCGCAACTCCACTCGTAGTCGAGGGCGATGTTCATCGGCACACGCCACGAGTCATAGCGGAAGTTGTTGTTGCCGTTGCGGCGCGGTGCTCCCTGCGGACGCTGCGGCATACCGGGGAAGCGCGGCATCTGCATCTCGCTGCCGTCGTACTGACAGTTGTCGGCGTTCAGTCCCGTCTGCTCGTTGATGGCCTTGTGCAGGAACTCGCGGCTCTTGTCGGCACACTCCTGCCAATAGTCGCTGCGTCCGTCGTCGGCATACCTGGCCCACACCTCGTAGAAAGCGGGAATATGGTAGCTGGGGTCGGTGTAGCGCTGGCCGAAGCCGTCGGGCGTGAAGGTGATGAGCTTCGTCTCAGGATCAATCAGATACATCTTCTGGGGGCCGGTCTGCTGCGGACCGAAGCCTCCGAAGCCAGGCCTTGGCTCCGGTGTGTATTCCTTCGGCTGGATGCAGTCGAGAATGTGCTGCGCCTCGGCCTTATAGTTGATGCCTGTGTCGTTGCCCCAGCGGTTGGAGGCAAAGAGCAGGGCTGTGACGTAATAGAGCTCTCCGTCGCTGGCAGCGCCCTCGGCGTTGCGGGTGCCGTCGGTCTTGCAGCTCCAGGCAAAATATCCCTTGCGCGAACCGTCCTGATGCTGCATGTATTTCTTACTCCATCGCCAGATACGGTCGAAGATATCTTTTTCGCCAAACTGCACGGCAATCATCATGCCGTAGGACATTCCCTCCGTGCGGGCGTCGTGGTTCTTCACGTCGGAGACATAGCCCATCGTGTCGCCCACCTCGAAATAAACCTTGTTGGGCCCGCGGAACACGTCGTTGAACACTTCCTTCAGCTTGGCATCGACGTCGGCAGGCTTATAGCCCATCTCCACAAAGACATTACGATACTGGCCGGTTTCAAAGCCGCCTTTCGTCCACGGCGTGAGTTTTTTTGCGCTGGCAACTGTTACCATCAGCAACAAAAGTAAGACAAAAAATTTCCTCATATTACTATTGCTTGATTTTTTCCCATGAATTATTCTGAGAGGCATTGATGCTGAAAAGCAAATCGTAGACCCCTTCTTTCTCCTTCGGTGTTCCCTTGCCTTTGTAGATGCTGGCCAGCTCATCTTTCTTATAGTCGGTCCAAATCTGGGGCAGCGAACTCAGCGGACGGTCTTCGTGGGCCTTCTTCAGATTCTGCAGGGCCGTAGTGACGTTGGTACGTCCGCGCTCCACATTGCTGGCCATCTCGTCCAAGCCCTGCCGGTAGTAGTCGTACTGCAACTGGCGGAACGATGTCATGGCCTCGTTCAGATAGTCGTTGATGATGGCGAAGCGATTGCGTGAGTCGTCGAAAGCCTTCCAGCCCGGAAACGACAGGTTCTGCGCATTGTTCACCAGATTCATGCAGCGCTGCAGCACGTCGGTGCCGCCCATCGGAGCGAAGCTGTCGAGATCCATGCCGATGATGAGCAACGCATAATAGGCACAGAGGGCGACGAGCTGGTTGTCGATGACTTCTTCGTTGAAGTTCAGCTGGTCGAACTGCACAAAATCGAAATCGAAGTTTTTGTCGTTGTTACTGAAAACGACGGTGGTGTAGGCGGCATTATAGACGGGCCGGTTGGCCTGTATCAGTGCCGAGCAGGTAAAACGATTCTCGGACGCGTCATATTTCGACACGGTGATGTTCATCGAACACTGTATACGCTCGTTCTCCTGAAACTGCATCGGTGTCCACTGCTGCTCGTTGATAAACTGCTCCAGCGTCTGCTGAAGATTCTCAAACACCGATTTGTCGGTGCCCTGCACCTTCGAGCTGTTGACAGTCACCCTCATCTGCAGTTCCTGCGCCACAGCTGAGAAAGCAAATAACAAACCGAGAAATATGCTCAAAAACTTTTTCATAGATTCGCCCAACATTCAATTTTCAATAGTCAATATCCATAAAAGCTTGCATAAACTGATTCAGGCGCAACAAGCCATAGGCTCCGCCGACGCAGCTCACTTCATCGTAGCGCTGTACATCGTCGGCTTCTATCCCTTTATGATAAATGAGGAAAGGCACGGGCTCGTTGACGTGGATGCGCAACTCAACAGGCGTTGGATGATCGGGCAGAACAGCCATGCAGACAGGCTCCTCCATCTGCTCAACAGCTTGGAAAATGGGCTTGATAAGTCGCTGGTCGAGGTAGTTGATGGCTTTCAGCTTCAGGTCGAGGTCGCCATCATGCCCAGCCTCGTCGGTAGCCTCGACATGCACAAACACGAAATCGTCGTGCTGCAGGGCGTCGATGGCGGCTTGTGCCTTGCCCTCATAGTTGGTGTCGGCCAGCCCCGTAGCACCGGGCACCTTCACAATTTTCAGCCCTGCATATTTGCCGATGCCCTGAATGAGGTCAACGGCAGAAATAACGGTGCCGCTCTTGATTTGCGGATACTGCTCCATCAGCGTCTGCATCGACGGACGATAGCCGCCGCTCCACGGCCAGATGCTGTTGGCCTGGCGCTCGCCTTTCGCGGCCTTCGCGAGATTGTAGGGATGCTGAGGCAGCAGCTTCTGAGAGCGGAGAATGAGTTCGTTCATCAGGCTTGCGGTCTGCTCGGGTGAGAGAGCCCCCCCTACAGCCCCCGAGGGGGCTTCATTTGACTTGAGTGCGGGCTTGCCAGCAAGAGTGTCCCCCTCGGGGGACGACAGGGGGGCTTTCTCGGGGGGCGACAGAGGGGCCACCATTAGGGGGCGCCAAGGCTCGTTAGGATGGTCGTGTGGCGGAGCGCACTCGATATGCTTATTGCCGCCCTTGATGACAAGCAGATGCCGGTATTGGATGCCGCAGATGAATTTCACCCGCTCGCAGCCCTCGCGCTCGTTAATGGGCTTGGCCAGCGTCTCATTCAGATAGTCGATGAGCACGCGGGCATCCTCCGTCTGCAGGTTGCCGCCGTTGTGGGTAATAATCTTGCCGTCGTCCAGCGTGATGATGTTACAGCGGATGGCGAAATCATCGGGCTGCATGTCGTAGCCGATGCTGGCGGCCTCCAACGGTCCGCGGCCTTCATACACTTTGTTCAGGTCGTAGCCCAGAATGGCGGTATTGGCCACCTCGCTGCCCGGTGGAAAACCCTCGGGCACTGTAATAAGCCTGCCCGTCCTGCCGTTCTTTGCCAACAGGTCCATCATGGGCTTGTCGGCTGTTTGCAGCAACGTTTTGCCTCCCAACCGCTCTACGGCGTGGTCGGCCATGCCGTCGCCTAATATAATGATATGTTTCATCTCTTTATAAACAAATTTGCTGCAAAATTACAACTTTTTATGCTAATTCAAGTGCATTTTCGCGTTTTTTTCGCCCCGATTCGACAATGTTTATAAAACACAGAGAACAAAGCACATTCATTTCCTGTAAGGCAAGAACTCGTAACGGCCTAATGAACGTTCTACGATAATCATTTTTCTTTACAAAATAGGTGGAAAAACAGGGTTTAACTAGGCTGAGAATGGCTCAGAATTCAAGACAGAACGATTTGCTGAAAAAAACGCGAAAATGAGAGGGGTTGGCTATTTTGCTGATTGATAGTCGTTTAGCTCATTTTCCTGTTTATCGGGAGCATCCTCGTTTTCAAAAAGGTATATCCCCATGAAAAAAAGTCAATGCTTTTTTTTCACGCGGACCATCTTTTTGAACATAAACATGCCTTTCTGGAGCAAAAATAAGCCCTTTTAGAGACCAAAAAGCTGCACAAAACCCATGCGGGTGTGCAGTTTTTGAGCCGTACTCATGCTCATCCGATGACCGACCGACTACAAAAACAAGTCTTTTCGCTTCTATTTCGGAAATTTCATTTGTAAAAAAATCGGAATAAAATTTCTTTACAAAACGAAACAACTTGGGATGATTTCGGGAGGCACGTTTCCCCCAGACAAAAAACGGGCGAATCGTTTGCTGATTCGCCCGCTGTAATGTTGGTGTTCTGGTTTAGATATTAGCGATGCTCATAATGTTGGCAAAGACACCGGCGGCGGTGACGGCAGCTCCGGCGCCATAGCCCTGAATGAGCATGGGATATTCGCGATAGCGCTCGGTGGTGAGCAGCACAATATTGTTTGAGCCTTCGAGGGGATAGAACGGGTGTGTAGAAGGCACTTCTTTCAGGGCGACGCTGGTCTTGACCGTCGACTGGTGGTCACCACTGGCCTCCATTGTGGCCACGAAACGCCAGCGCTTGCCCTCACTCTCAAGCACTTTGCGGCGAGCTTCGAAGTCGGCATCCAACTCAGGCAGACGGCGCCAGAAATCATCGAGCGAACCTTCGAAGAAGTCGTCGGGCACGAAGAGATGCTTCTCCACATCGTCCTGCTCCACCTTGTAGCCAGCCTCGCGGGTGAGGATGACGAGCTTGCGGATGACGTCGGTGCCCGAGAGGTCGATACGCGGATCGGGCTCGCTATAGCGCTGCTCCTTCGCACGGCGCACAGTCTCGCTGAAGGGCACGTCGGCAGCAATCTCGTTGAAGATGAAGTTCAGCGTACCTGAGAGGATGGCCTCAATCTTCAGAATCTTGTCGCCTGAGTTGCACAGGTCGTTGATGGTGCCGATGATAGGCAGTCCGGCGCCGACATTGGTCTCGTAGCGGAACCACACGCCGCGGTCGCGCGCCGTCTGGCGCAGCTTCACATAGCTGTCGTAGTCGCTGGAGGCAGCAATCTTGTTGGCAGCCACCACGCTGATATTGTGCTCGAGGAAAGTCTGGTAGAGAGCGGCAATCTGACGGCTGGCGGTACAGTCGACAAAGACGCTGTTGAAGATGTTCATCTTGATGATCTCATCGCGCATGTGCTCGGTATTGGCAGGATAGCCGGCGCGCAGAATCTTCTCGTAGTTGTTGAGATCGATGCCCTCGCGGTCGAGCACGAAATTGTCGACGTCGCTAATGCCCACCACGTTCAGTTTCAGGCGCTTCTGCTGCATGAGGATCTGCTGCTGTGTACGAATCTGCTCGAGAAGCATGCCGCCCACGGTGCCGATGCCGCAGATGAAGAGGTTGAGCACCTTGTATTCCGAGAGGAAGAACGAGTCGTGGAGCACGTTGAGCGACTTGCGCAGGAAGCGTCCGTCGACGACAAACGAAATGTTCGTCTCAGAAGCGCCCTGGGCACAAGCAATGACGCTGATGCCGCTGCGGCCCAGCGTGCCGAAGAGCTTACCGGCAATGCCAGGCGTGTGCTTCATGTTCTCGCCCACGATAGCGATGGTGGCGAGACCGCTCTCAGCCTGCATGGGATACATGGCACCCGTCTCAATCTCCTTGGCGAACTCCTCGTTCAGCACCTCGACGGCGGCTTCGGCATCCTCGTCGCGCACGCCAATTGACGTGCTGTTCTCTGAAGAAGCCTGCGACACCATAAACACCGAGATGCCGCGGTCGGCCAAGGTGGTAAAGATGCGGCGGTTCACGCCGATGACACCCACCATCGAGAGGCCGGTGACGGTAATGAGCGTAGTGCCCTTGATGCTGGATATGCCCTTGATGGGCTTCAGGTCGTCGTCAATCTTGTCCTTGATGAGCGTGCCCGGATGCGTGGGGTTGAAGGTATTCTTTACACGGATGGGAATATGCTTGATGCAGACGGGATAGATGGTGGGAGGATAGACCACCTTCGCGCCGAAGTTGCACAGCTCCATAGCCTCGACATAGCTCAGCTCGTTGATGGTGTAGGCCGACTGGATTACCTTCGGATCGGCTGTCATGAAGCCGTCGACGTCGGTCCATATCTCCAGCACCTCGGCGTCGAGGGCTGCAGCAATGATGGCAGCGGTGTAGTCAGAGCCGCCACGGCCCAGGTTCGTGGTCTCGTGGCTGTCGCGGTCGCGGGCGATAAAGCCTGGAAGAACCATCACACCCTTGCCGTCGGCCAATGCCTCACGCACCAGCTTGGCTGTCAGCTCAGCATCAAGCACGTGCTTGCCGTTCTTTTTCTCGGTACGGATGAAATCGCGGCTATTCATGCGCACACCGCCGTCGATGAGGGCAGCCACGATGTTCGACGACAGGCGCTCGCCATAGCTGACGATGGCATCCTCAGTCTTTTTCGACAGGTCGTGAATGAGGAACACGCCCGTGCAGATGCTCTGCAGCTGGTCGAAGAGGGCATCAACCTTGGCCAGCACGGCGGCACGACGTGTCTCGTCGGTAATAACGGCGTCTATCATCTGGTGATGGCGGTAGACAATGGCCTCATAATCGTTGCGCCACTCCTCGCTGCCCTGCTGAGCCACATGGGCCATGGCGATGAGTTTGTCGGTAATGCCGTCGAGGGCGCTCACCACAACCACGACAGGCCCCCGCTCGGCTTCTGCCTCAACAATTTTCTTCAAGCTCAGGATGCTTGGCACGGAACCTACGGACGTTCCGCCAAATTTCAGTACTTTCATTCTTTATCTGATAGTTTGTTGCATTTTCAGCCTGCAAAATTAAAGAAAATAATTGTATTTACCACGATTTAACAAAAAAATTCGTACCTTTGCAAGCATGATTAACAAAAAAGCCTACCGACTGCCGGCCGAATGGGAACCGCAAAGCGGTGTCATGCTGACGTGGCCACACGCCAATACCGACTGGGCACCGATGCTCAGCGAGGTAAGGAAGACCTATGATGAGATGTCGTACGAGATACGCCGGCGCGAAGCCCTGCTCCTCGTCGGCGCCCCGTCCAACGACACGTGGGCACGCGACCACGGGTTCATCAGCCTCACTCCTAACCCATCTCACGTTGGAGAGGGGAATAATTACTCACAAACCGGAGAGAATCTCCTTCTGGACTTTTGCTTCAACGGCTGGGGCGAGAAGTTCCCTGCCGACTTGGACAACGCCATCAACCGGCGGCTCTATGACGAGGGAAGCGTGAAGGGCGAGTATGTCGACCACTTAGACTTCGTCTTAGAGGGCGGCTCAATAGAGAGCGACGGCAAGGGCACCATCTTCACCACAAGCTGCTGCCTACTCGCGCCACACCGCAACCAGCCGCTGACGCGTGAGCAGATAGAGGAGCGCCTGAAGGAATATCTCTATGCCGACCGCGTGCTGTGGATTGACCACGGACATCTCACAGGCGATGACACCGACGGACACATCGACACGCTGGTTCGCATCGCGCCCGACGACACCTTATTATATATAGGCTGCGACGACCCGAAGGATGAACAGTATGAAGAGCTGCGCCTGATGGAGGAGCAGCTACGCACCTTCCGCACCACCGACGGCAAGTCCTATCGTCTGAAGCGCCTGCCCCTACCCCGCCCCATCTATGACAACGGCGAGCGCCTGCCCGCCACCTACGCCAACTTCCTCGTCATCAACGGTGCCGTACTCTGCCCCACTTACGCTCAGCCCGACCTCGACGCCGAGGCGCTGCGCATCATCGGTGAGGCCTTCCCCGACAGAGAAATCGTAGGCATCGACTGCCGCTCACTCATCAAGCAGCACGGCTCCCTGCATTGCTGCACCATGCAATTTCCCGAACACATTCTCTAACAAATATGAAGATTGGATTCCTGCAACAGCACAATACTGCTGACCCCGTAAAGAACATCGAGCGGCTCTGCGACGGCATCCGCGACTTGGCACACCAAGGCGCTGAGCTCATCGTGCTGCAAGAGCTGCACAACTCGCTCTACTTCTGCCAAGTGGAGGACGTAGACAACTTCGACCTGGCCGAACCCATCCCAGGCCCGTCGACCAACCTCTACGGACAGTTGGCCAAGGAATGTGGCATCGTACTGGTCACCTCGCTGTTCGAGCGCCGATCGGCAGGCCTCTACCACAACACCGCCGTGGTGTTTGAGAAGGACGGCACAATAGCCGGCAAGTACCGCAAGATGCACATCCCCGACGACCCAGGCTATTACGAGAAGTTCTACTTCACGCCCGGCGACCTGGGCTTCCACCCCATCCAGACCAGCGTAGGCCGTTTGGGCGTGCTCGTCTGCTGGGACCAGTGGTATCCCGAGGCTGCCCGTCTCATGGCCCTGCAGGGCGCCGAGCTGCTCATCTATCCCACCGCCATAGGCTACGACCCCAACGACACGCCCGAGGAGCAGCAGCGCCAGCGCCGTGCCTGGCAGACGGTGATGCGTGGCCACGCCGTAGCCAACGGCCTGCCCGTCGTAGCTGTCAATCGCGTAGGCGAGGAGGTCTCTCAACACTCATCGCTTAACACTCAACAATTCTGGGGTACCAGTTTCGTCTGCGGGCCGCAGGGTGAAATACTCTATGAGGCTTCAGGCGAAGAGGAGGAGCGCACCATTGTCGACATCGACATGAAGCGCTCAGAGCAGGTTCGCCGCTGGTGGCCGTTCCTGCGCGACCGCCGCATCGACAGCTACGGTGACATCACGCGCCGTTTCATCGACGATTAACTGCTGCGCAGTCTTACAACAGTGTCTCCATTGTCGTTTTCTGCACTTGCATTCCCATGTTTGTGTAGAAATGGATGGCAGCGTCATTCCCCTTCCACACATTCAGGGTGATGTTGTGACAACCTGCTGAGCGGGCATAGTCACGCACAAATTCATACAATGCCTTCCCGATGTGCTTGCCGCGAGCCGTCTCATCCACACAAATGTCATCAATATATAGCGTCTTGATGTCCTGCAGCAGTTTGTCGTCTCTGACTTCAGTCATCTGGCAGAAAGCGTAGCCCAACACATCGCCGTCTTCATAAACAAAGATGGGCTTGCTGCAGTCGTTAAGCATGACAACAAGTTCTTGCTTATCGTATTTGGTCGTATGGGGTTTGAATAAGTCGGGACGTATCACATGATGCACCATATTGACCTGATGCAACAGCTCAATGATGCGTCCAACATCGTTTATTTCTGCTTTTCTAATCATAGTTTTGTGTATGTGGTTACCAGCCTGACGGCAGTACAATATTCTCCACGTCGTGGGCTTTCTCGAACAGCGGAGAGATTTCTTCATTCGTAAATCCTGCGATGCCGCAGCCAATGCGTGTGACGAGGAACGTCAGGTTCTGATGCCTTTTGGCAAACTCGATGAACTCGTCCACATACGGACGGATGGTGTCTACACCTCCTTGCATCGTGGGTATGGCATAGCTCTGACCTTGCAGCCCCACGCCCTGCCCCATGACAGCTCCAAACTTGCGATAGGCAATATAAGCCGCTCCGCCGCCGTGCATTCCTTTTAGATTGCTGCCGAACACAAAGATTTCGTTCGGCTGGAGTTCCGTAATAAACTCCGGTGTCGTACGTTTCTGCATCATCTCTTCCTTTACAATTGAATAATCCATATCCTCGAAAGCCATCGGAGCGGGCATACCTGGCGCTGCACCCAGCCTGGGCGACACGGACTCGTTCATAGCAGCCTCTCTGCGCATTACGGCCCGCTCGTCCATCACCTCCGGCATATCCAGGTCCATGTCGAAGTTCTTCTTGAAATAGGGCACTATGATGCGATCCTTCAGCTTGTTGTACTTCTGCGAAATGGCCGACGGCGTCATTCCCAGCTGCGCGGCTATTTCCTTGCCCTTGTAGCCTTGCAGCAGCAGCATGTCGATGATAATCCTTTCGTCACGGCTCAACGACGCATGATTGCATACATCCTCCACCATGCGGTTAAACTGCAGCCGCAGGTCGCTGGTCACGTCAAACGACATGAGATAATCCTCGAAGGTGATGCTGCCGTACTCCTTGCGATACCACTTCAACGCATCGAGCACCACATAGCGGAAACCGTTGATGAGCCACGTTTTCAGGCTGACATTCGGCGAATGGTCCTCCAGCGGCTTCCAGTCGTGCTCCATCAGGTAGAGCGCATACTGGTGAGCCAGCGACATGAAGTCCAGGTTCTCCTTTCCGCTCAGCTGATAGCGCTGGTCGAAGATGCGGTAGCCCGCCTGGCAATATCCGTAGAAGAACTCACGGATAATCCAGGCGTCACCCCTGCGGAAACCCTTCAATATCTCTTCGTCTGACAGTCGCTGATAGTACATGACCGACAATTTTTTCTGCAAAAATACAAAAAAATCGCAAACCTGCTTCATTTTTCTGCAAATTCTTCTTCAAAAGAATAAAAAGACGTCTTAGAAACTGAACATTATTCACCATTTTAAAAAGTTACGATTATGAAGAAGCAAGATTCAAACAAAGCCAAGCGCGTGTTCAACCTGATTATTGTCGACGAGAGCGGTTCGATGTCCATCATCCGCAAGCAAGCCTTCGCCGGCATGAACGAAACGCTGCAGACCGTTCGCCAGATGCAGAAGAAATTCACCGACCAGGAGCAGCGTGTCACCCTCATCACCTTCGACAGCGAGCACACCAAGTGGCACTACGACAACGAACCTGCCGAGAACACGAAGAACCTTGAGTGGAAAGACTACAACCCCTGTGCTGCCACGCCGCTCTACGACGCGATGGGCAAAGCCATCTCGAAGACGATGGCTCAGACGGAAGACGGCGACAACGTGCTCGTGACCGTCATCACCGACGGCGAGGAGAACAGCAGCGAGGAGTGGACGCTGAAGATGATCCGCTCGATGATTGAGAAGCTAAAGAAGCAGAACTGGACCTTTACGCTCATCGGCACCGACAACCTCGATGTAGAGACGATGGCCCAGTCCTTTGCCATTGACGAGCACCTGAAGTTTGCCCAGACCGTAGCAGGCACCACGGCCATGTTTGCCCGTGAACGCCGCAGCCGCGAACGCTACAACTGCTGTGTCGCCGAGGAAGCTGTTATGCCCGTAGGCTCGTTCTTTGATGAAGAAAACTAATCAATAGAAGACCAGTGCCAGCAGGTAGGCCACGATGGTGCTGGTGATGACGCAGATGAGGCCCGGCATCATGAACGAGTGGTTGAGCAGGTACTTGCCGATGACGGTAGTGCCCGAGCGGTCGAAGTTCACGGTGGCGATGTCAGAAGGATAGTTGGGAATGAAGAAGTAGCCGTAGACGCTCGGCAGCACGCCCAAGAGCACGGGACCGTCGATGCCCAGCGAGTAAGCCAGCGGCAGCATCGACACCACCACAGCGCCCTGTGAGTTGATGAGCACCGAGACGAGGAAGAACACGATGGCGATAGACCACGGGTAGTCCTTCACAACACTTTCCAGCATCGACTGTATCTCGGGCATGTAGTTTGAGAAGTAAGTGTCGGCCATCCATGCGATGCCGTAGATGGCCACCACTGCCACCATACCGCTCTGCCACACGGGACCTGCCACGGCCTTCTTTGGTTTGGCATTGCAGAAGATAATCATCAGCGCCGCAGCGGCTATCATCACAATCTGAATGACAATGTTCATCTTCAGCGGCTTGCCGTCCCACGAGGGCAACAGGCTGGGGAAGACGGCGAACATCACAATGACCAGCAGGGCAGCGAGGAAGATGAACACGGCATTCTTGGCCGACTGCGGAATCTGCATATCAAGCGTCGTGGCATTGTTACCGTAGATGTAGGCACGCTGCTCAGGGTCTTTCAGCTTGGCCTGAAACACGGGATCCTTGTCCAAATCCAGTCCGCGATGATAGCTGGCAGCAGCGGCAGCCATCAAACCACAGATACAGGCGGGGATGCTCACCATCAGCACGCCGGGAATGGTGACATCAAAGCCGTTGGCATTCGAGATGGTGACGAAAGCCACCACGGCGGCAGCGATGGGCGAGCAGGTGATGCCCACCTGCGAGGCTATTGACGCCACGCCGCAGGGACGCTCCGGGCGGATGCCTTTCTTCAAGGCGATGTCACAGATAATGGGCATCAGCGTATAGACCACATGGCCAGTGCCCACCAGCACGGTGAGGAAAAAGGTGGTGAGCGGTGCCAAAAACGTGATGCGGTCAGGATGCTTGCGCAACATTCGCTCGGCTATCTGGATGAGCCAGTCCATACCACCCGAGGCCTGCATAATGCCGGCACAGGTAACGGCGGCAATGATGATATAGATAACGTCAGTTGGCGGATTGCCGGGCTTCAGTCCGAATCCGAAAACGAGGATGGCCAGGCCGATGCCTGAGATGGCGCCCAGAGCCAGCGAGCCATAGCGCGAACCCACCCACAGTGCACCGAGCACGATGCACAACTGCAGAATCATTGAGAATGTAATCATGTCATTTGGTTTTTAGTTGTCAATAATGTGGCAAAGTTACGAAAAGTCGAGAACAAAACAAAAGAAATTCATTTCTTTTTTTTGCCGAGACGGAGTATGTTCGCCAACTTGTTGGCAAAGTTACAAAAAAAATAAGGAACTCCATGCTTTTTCCCGTTTTTTTTATACCTTTGCCAACACATTATTATAAATCCTAAAATCCGCAACTATCATCCAATACACGATTAAGGGTAGATTTATGAGTCGTTAGTAGCAGCTTTCAGTAAAAAGCAACAGCACAACATCAAT
>CACYYG010000041.1 GCA_902778535.1 uncultured Prevotellaceae bacterium | reverse complement strand
AGCAGATGGATGTGGCAGAACTATCGTCACTTTCACTCCCCCTTCACTTCCCTTTCAATTCCCTTTCACTTCCAGCAAGCGAGCTTGCGAAAGTTGAATTAAGATAGAAAAACGAATAACAGACGAAAGAAAAACAGTTTTTTTTTCGTCTGTTTTGCTGTTTTTTGTAACTTTGCAGCATGATTACATTCCCGCAGGCAAAGATAAACTTAGGGTTGAACGTAGTGGCCAAGCGCGCCGACGGCTACCACAACCTGGAGACGGTGTTCTATCCGGTGCCGCTATGCGATGCCTTGGAAGTGCTGCCGATGGACGAGCGGTTCCCGTCGATGTTTAACTGCGATCTGAAGGTAACGGGCATCAGCGTGGAGGGTGACGAGCAAAAGAACCTCGTGGTGAAAGCCTACGACATGCTGAAACAGGATTATCCTGACATCACGCGCGTACATATTCATTTATATAAGGCCATTCCTACACAGGCAGGCATGGGCGGCGGCAGTAGCGATTGTGCGTCGATGCTGCTGATGATCAATGAGCTGGCACAGTTGGGACTCACACAGGAGCAGCTCATCGGGCGGGCAGCACGTCTGGGGGCCGACTGTCCTATCTTCATCATCAACCGGCCTGCCTACGCTGAAGGCATAGGCGAGCGCCTGCAACCCATCGACCTTGATTTGAGTGGCTGGCATCTTGCCGTCGTACGCCCCGATATCTCCGTTTCAACCAAAGAGGCATTCTCGCTCATCACACCAAAGCATCCCGTGCGCAACTGTCGCGACATCGTTGCCAACCACCCCGTGGAAGAGTGGCGCAACCTGCTGGAGAACGACTTCGAGCAGAGCGTCTTTGCCATCCATCCTGAGATAGGTGAGATTAAAGAACGCCTTTATGAGCTCGGCGCCGCATATAGCGCTATGAGTGGCAGCGGCAGCGCCGTCTTCGGTCTCTTCCGCAGGCCCGTTGAGCTGGAGCCGTCTTTCCCCGGAATCTTTACACAATTACTGAAACTATAGAGCAACAATGATTTATTTAACATGTTCAACCATTTAATAAAAAAAGCAAAAATGAAAAAGATGATGATGATGGGAGCCGTGCTGGCAATGTCGCTGATGATGGCTCAGGGCGTACAGGCCCGCGTTGATTCAGAAGTGGCCAATCCTGTGACAGGTGTCGATCAGGATTTCCAGCAGGCTGCCGATGCCAAGAAGAAGGAGGCCAAGATCCTTGCTAAGGCTGAGAAGGCAAAGAATGATGTCGTCAAGGCTGAGAAGGCTCTGGAGAAGGCCCGCGACAAGGCTGAGAAGGCCCGCAAGGCTGCCGAGAAGGCTGAGAAAGACTTGGAGAAGGCTCGCAAGAAGGCTGAAGAGCTGCAGGCAGAAGCCAACAAGATTCTACAAGGCGAATAAGGTAAGAGCTTGTAACAAAAACGACCTATGCGGCTCAGCATGGGCTCGTCGATACGGTTGGCCATAGTTGGCCGACCGTTTTTTTCGCTTTGATGATATTTATGCTTGTTTGTGTGTTTCGGGTTTTTAGATGTGATGAAACCGTGAAAATCACCCTCAAAAATGTAAAGAAAATTTATTTCCGATTTCTTTACAAATGAAATTCGTGAAATAGAATCGGAAAGGCATTGTTTTGCCGTCTGCCGGTCATCGGATGAGCATGAGCGCAGCTCATAAACTGCACACCTGTATTGGTTTTGTGCCAGAACGGCTTACTTTTGCTAAAAAAGAGGCTCCGCGTGAAAAAAAGGCATTGACTTTTTTTCACGCGGATATACCTTTTTGAAAACGAGGATGCTCCCACCGAACAGAAATATGAGCTAAGCGTCTGCCAGTCAACAAGATAGCCAACCCCTCTCTTTTTCGCGTTTTTTTCACCAAATCGTCCTGTCGTGAATTCTGAGCCAATCTCAGCCACGTTGAGACCTGTTTTTGCACCTGTTTTGTAAAGAAAAATGACAACTTAGTAACCGTTTAATAATAAGCTGGTAATTTTCGGAGGTACGGGGGTGCGAACCTTACGCTGAAAGCAGGCGTGCAAGCTATCCTCGTACCTACGAATCGTCCCAAGTTACTGGCTGATCGGCCAGCAAATTGTTGAACATGAACAGCACGGGGAAGCAAGAGCTGATTACGGAAAGGGCTTACTAAAAGAACTGGCGAGACGTCTAACTGTTGACTTTGGAAAAGGATTCGACGAACGTGAATTGCGAAAGATGCGTCAGTTCTATCAAGTGTTTAAGATTCGGGACACACTGCGTCCCGAATTGACATGGTCACATTATCGCCGACTGATAAGTGTGGAGAATGAGCAAGCCCGAATATGGTATATGAATGAAGCGGCAGACAGCGTCTGGAGCACACGTCAGATGGACAGGCAAATATCAACACTCTATTATGAACGGTTATTAGCAAGCAAGGATAAGGCTGCTGTCGTTGCTGAAGCAAAACAAAAGATGAGTGAGCTGAAGCCCGAACAGTTTATTCATGACCCGTTTGTATTGGAATTCCTCAATTTGAAAGACTATCCTGCACTTCGAGAGAGTGACATCGAGCAGGCATTGATAGACCACCTACAGCATTTCCTGTTGGAGCTTGGACGCGGTTTCTGCTTTGTAGCACGTCAGAAACGGATGCGCTATGATAACGATGACTTCTACGTAGATCTTGTCTTCTATCATAGCATCTTGAAATGTTATGTCCTGATTGACCTTAAACTGGGAAAACTCACCCATGAAGATGTAGGGCAGATGGATAGTTATATCCGCATGTTCGATGCTCTATACCGGAATGAGGATGACAATCCTACTCTTGGAATCATTCTCTGTTCACAGAAGAGTGAGGCTATCGTGAAATATTCTGTACTGAATGAAGGCAAACAGATATTCGCATCGAGATACAAACTATATTTGCCGACAGAGGAAGAATTTAAGCAAATGTTAGAATCAATATAATAATTATGGACTACGGAATAGTTTATCTCTTAACCAATCCTGTAATGCCTGGTCTCGTGAAGATTGGCATGACGACACAGGAAGATATAGACAAGAGGATGAAGGAATTGTTTATTGTACGATGATTTTGTGCGTGCCGCTGGCATATTCCTTGGGTTCGCTTTCGCCGGGCAGGATGACGGTGGCGGTGGAACCCTTGGGTATGGTGAACTGCCAGGTCCATTGGTCGCCGTTGTAGCGCCAAGCACTCTTGATGAGACCTGCGGCCGACTCATAGCTGGCCTCCACATGCTGAAGACGTTTGTCGGGCGCGGGACGCATGATGATATGACGGAAACCGGGGGCGGCCGGGTCGGCAGCAATGCCTGCTACACTCTCCCACAACCACTGACAGACGACACCATAGGCATAGTGATTGAAGCTGTTCATGCCTTGCGGACCCATGCCGCGGTCGAGCATGTAGCTGTTCCATCGCTCCCAGATGGTGGTGGCTCCATTGTCGATGGAGTAGAGCCAGCTGGGGTTGCGTCGCTGGAAGAGCAGCTCGAAGGCGATGTCGGTCATGCCGTTGTCGGTGAGCGTGGGCATGAGGATAGAAGTGCCAAGGAATCCCGTCTGGAGGCAGTTGCCGTGGTCAGCGAAGTTCTGGCGCAGGCGGGTTATCATGTTGCTTTTGGCCTGACCTTCTACAAGGTGGTTTCTCAGGGCGAAGAGGGCTGGCGTCTGCATGGTGTTGAGAATGTCGACGCGGAAGGTGCCGTCGGTGTTGAGAAACTGCTCCTTGAGGTACTGTCGTGCTTCGCTGGCCATCTGTCGGTAGGTTGAGGCATCGCGTCCTGTGGCCTCGGCCATGTCAGCCATCATGTCGGCATCGATGGCCCAGTAGCAGGCTCCGAGGTAGCGCCAGTAGCTGACGGCATCGGGCAGGGGGCCGTCGCTGTTGAAAGCACCGCCTCCGCAGCTCTCAAGTGGCTCGTAGCTGAGCCAGTCGGCCCACTGGTAGTTGCCGTTCTCAGCGCGCAGGGCCTCGTGGTCATATTTCGTCTGGTGGATATGAGTCATGAATCGGTTCATGGCTTCCCAGTTCTCGTTAACGATATCGGTGTCGGCAAACTGCTTCCATACGGTCCAGGGCACGATGATACCGGCATCGGCCCATCCCAGTCGCATGCACTCATTGCCATACTGTCCCTGGGGAGCCACGCCGGGAAATCCTCCGTGCTCGTTCTGTGAGTCGCGCATGTCGCGCATCCATTTGTGGAAGAACTTACGGGTGTTGGCGAAGAAGGTGCCCGTCTCTGCGAAGACCTGTGTGTCGGCCGTCCATCCCAGTCGTTCGTTGCGTTGCGGGCAGTCGGTAGGAATGGAGAGGTAGTTGGACCGCTGGCCCCAGAGCGTGTTGGATATCAGCCGGTTGACAAGGTCATTGCCGGTGGTGATGGTGCCCGTCTCAAGGTGTTGGGCGATGGAGGTAACGGGCACTGACTCAATCTTTTGGATGCTGACCTCGGCGGTGGCGGTGATGGATACGTAGCGATAGCCGAAGAATGTGGACGTGGGCATGAAAGAAGCGAAGTCGTCACCAGTGTCGGCGAAAGTATAGTCGAGACGCATGCCCGTGCGAGGGATGCGTAGATTGTCGCGATGGACGCTTCCCTCGGGGCCGTCCATACCTCGGCTGCGTGCTCCGTTGCCGTCGTTGAGCAGCTCGGCGGGCAGACAGGTGAGCACCGTTCCTGCGGCAGCCTTGAATGTGAACGAAGGCACGGCGGCACAGTTCTGTCCGAAGTCGACGACGAGCGTCTCACCAGGGCTGACGGTCATCATCTGGCCAGGGCTGAACTCGCGGGTAATGACTACCTTGCCAAACTCGCCCTCGCGTGCAGCGGTGAGACCCTTCCATACGTAGGCTTTGACAGGCTGGAGGGCCAGGTCACGGCGCAGGTAGACTTCGGCGCCCTCACTGGGCAGAATGTCGCCCTGGAACTCATGGTTCACCTCGGGCACGGAAAGGCTGGAGGAGGTGTAGCCAGGCTGCTGGCGGGCGTCATACTGCTCACCGTCGAAGATGGCGGCATGGAGGACGGGGCCGCCGATGGCTGCACGCCAGTGCCTGGTGTCAGTTCCAAGAAAATGGTGCGTGCCGTCGGCATAGGTCAGTTCGAGAACTCCACGGAAAGCACATTTGCGTCCTACCATACCCTGATGACCGTAGGGGGTGACAATCTTGTCGGCCCACCAGCCGGGAGTGACCTGTACGGCGAGCTGATTCTGTTCGCCAGCCTTGCGGTTGATGAGCGCCGTGATGTCGTAGGTGAACGAGCGGCGTGTCTTCGCAGGATGTGTGAAACCGGGTTTGAGCACTTCCTCGCCGACGGGCCGTCCGTTGACGTAGAGTTCGTAGACGCCTAAGGCGGTAGTCATCCATCGGGCTTGAACAATGCGCTGGTCGTTCTTCACGTCGGACACAAACCAGCTCGCTCCGTCGGCAGCACGCCCGTTCTGATGGTCGTCGATGGGTCCGCTCACGACGGGCGCATCGGCAACGGAAATCCATTGCGCCGACTGCCATGCGGAGTCGTGGAGGGCTGTGGTGCGCAGGGTCTGCTTCGAAACGCATGCTGCTGCGAATATGCCTGTCAGCATCAGGATCAGCGTGGTGGCAGCGAGGGTGGGGAGGTGTCTTGTAGTCATGGTTATGGTGTTTTGTAAGTAGTAATGAATCGAGACGATCCTTTTGGCAGGATAAGATACAAAAATCCCCCTCGCCCGTGTATGAGTGAGGGGGAAATATGTAAGAGAATTACTTGTTGACCTGGAAACGGGTGTCGCCGTCCTTGAAGAAGGCGTTGATCTGCTTGGCGGCGGCGATGCCGGCGTTGATGTTGGCCTCAGCCGTCTGG
The DNA here is from genome assembly GCA_902778535.1 of uncultured Prevotellaceae bacterium. Classification (GTDB taxonomy): domain Bacteria; phylum Bacteroidota; class Bacteroidia; order Bacteroidales; family Bacteroidaceae; genus Prevotella. The sequence goes on along the minus strand of CACYYG010000041.1, from coordinate 23,903 downwards.
GCACCCATCTTCTTCGGGGTGGAGAAGTAGCGGCCTTCAAACTTGGCGAAGTCAGCGTTGGCATCGGGCATGATGTCGGTGACGAACTTCAGGTCCTCACGCTCTGCCATGAGCTTCAGCAGCTCGGGCTCGTTGATGACTTCCTTGCGGGCGGTGTTCACCAGGATGCCGCCTTTCTTCATCTTGCCCACGAGGGCGTAGTTGATGCTCTGCTTTGTCTCAGGCGTTGCGGGGATGTGAAGCGAAACGACGTCGCACTGCTCGAACAGGGCGTCCTGATTGGCCACGGCGTGCACACCGGCTTTCTCGATGACCTCAGCGGGGCAGTAGGCATCGAAGGCATAGACTTCCATGCCGAAGCCCTTGGCGATGCGAGCCACATTGCGGCCTACGTTGCCGAAAGCGAGAATGCCCAGTTTCTTACCGAGCAGCTCGCTGCCGCTCTTGCCGTTGTAGAAGCCGCGGACGGCCATCACCAGCAGACCGAAGACGAGCTCGGCCACGGCGTTGGCGTTCTGTCCGGGCGTGTTCTCTGCCACGACGTTGTGGGCGGTGGCTGCGGCGAGGTCGATGTTATCATAACCGGCACCGGCACGCACCACAATCTTCAGCTGCTTGGCAGCGTCGAGCACCTCGGCGTCGACCTTGTCAGAGCGGATAATCATGGCGTCGGCATCCTTCACTGCATCGAGCAGCTGTGCCTTTTCCGTATATTTCTCTAAAAGCACCAGCTCATTGCCGGCTGCCTCTACTTCCTTGCGAATACCTTCAACAGCGGCACTTGCAAAAGGTTTTTCTGTTGCTACTAATATTTTCATTTTTCTCATTGAACATTGAACATTGACCATTGACCATTATTTCTCCGCTCCCGATTTGGTCGTTTTGATGATTTTGGTCAGAGTTGCTGCAAGTTTACCACAATCGTTATATATAGATTCAAACTGCGTGTCATCTAAGACATCGGACTCATGCAACAACTCAAGCCAATATTCAGTTTCGTTTGCCTCCTTTAAAGCAATACTTAATTTGTTAATAAAATCCATTCTACTTTGAGCATTGACACTCTCACGGACATTTGCACCAATACTTGTACCACTTCTTAATACCTGTTTAGACAACACATAAACTTGTTTGTTTTCTTTCAAGTATTTGTAAAGCTTTATGATACGAATAGCGAAAGCCTTGCTTTCAATCTGTATTTGGTTGTCAGCTTTCATAATGGTCAATGGTCAATGGTGAATGGTCAATGACGACTTTCAAATTCCTTCATGCAGGCTACAAGGGCGTTACAGCCTTCGATGGTCTGGGCGTTGTAGCAGCTGGCGCGGAATCCGCCGACCGAGCGGTGACCCTTCACGCCGACCATTCCCTTCGAGACGGCGAAGTCGAGGAATTCCTTCTCCAGGTCTTTGTACTCGTCGGCCATGACGAAGCAGAGGTTCATCAGCGAGCGATCCTCCTCCTTGGCGGTGCCGACGAAAAGCTTGTTGCGGTCAATCTCGCCGTAGACGATTTCGGCGCGCTGCTTGGCCAGCTTGTCCATAGCCTCAACGCCGCCCTGACGCTTGATCCAGCGCAGGTTCTCGAGGGCGCAGTAGATGGGCACCACGGGAGGTGTATTGAACATTGAGCCCTTTTCGACGTGTGTGCGGTAGTCGAGCATCGTGGGAATCTCGCGCGGAGCCTTGCCCAGCTTCTCGTCCTTCAGGATGATGATGGTTACACCGGCCATCGAGAGGTTCTTCTGAGCGCCGGCATAGATGGCGTCGTATTTAGCCACGTCGACGGGACGGCTCATGAAGTCGGACGACATGTCGGCAATCAGGGGAACGCTGACGTCGAGGTCCTTGCGAATCTCTGTGCCGTAGATCGTGTTGTTGGTAGTGATGTGCAGATAGTCGGCATCGGCAGGCACCGTCCAGTCCTTGGGGATGAACGTATAGTTGGCGTCAGCCGAGCTGGCCACTTCCACCACCTCGCCGAAGAGCTTGGCCTCCTTCATGGCCTTCTTGGCCCACACGCCGGTGTTGAGGTAGGCTGCCTTCTTGATGAGGAAGTTATAGGGAATCATGCAGAACTCCAGAGAGGCACCGCCGCCGAGGAAGATGACACTATAGCCTTCGGGCACCTGCAGCAGCTCCTTCACCAGAGCCACGGCCTCGTCGACGACGGGCTGGAAATCCTTTGCACGGTGGCTGATCTCCATAAGGGAGAGACCTGAGCCATTGAAGTCTAAACACTGTTGAGCAGTGGCCTCGATAACCTCACGGGGAAGCATCGACGGGCCAGCATTGAAGTTGTACTTCTTCATGATTTTTTTAGAATGTTTATTTGATTAAAAACTTTGATTCCTGAAATACGGCACAAAATTACACTTTATTTTCCACATAGCCAATTATTTCATCAAATATTTTGTGGATTATGAGAATTTGTTTATCTTTGCACATATAATCATCAAAAACTGTTTCAAAATGACAACTCGAAGAATCAAAATGATGCTGGCTTGTCTGATGATGGCAGGGCTGGCAATGGCCGCAGAGAAGCAGACGGCCTCAATTGAGCGCGTCACGGTGTTTGCCAACGGCGCTCAGGTGGTGCGTTCGAAGAGCGTGCAGGTGGTGGCTGGCGAGCAGGTGATTACCTTCACCGGCATGTCGCCCTATATGGACCGCAAGAGTATGCAGCTGAAGGCTCGCGGCAAGCTCACCGTGTTAGGCGTGACCCACCGTACCGTACACCCCGACTCGCTTGAGCAGATGAAGCGCCTGCACCAGGCCGAGGATGCTGTAAAGGCCATACAGCGCAAGATTCAACAGGCTAACGACGAGAAGGAGGTGCTGGCCTCGCAGCTGGAGCTGGTGAAGACCAACTGCTCGGTGGCCGGACGTACGGTGGCCACGCCGCTGGCCAACATCAAGGAGCTGAATAACTACTACTCGCAGGAGCTGTTGTCGCTTAAGAAACGTACGCAGGACATCGACGACGAGCTACTGAAACTTAACGAGGAGCTGACGAAGAAGCAGGAAGTGCTCGACTCTATTTCGCACATCAAACTTGCCACCGCAACCGAGGTCGACGTAAAGGTGGATGCGCAGCAGGCAGGCCGTGCCGATTTCGACATTACTTATTATGTAAAGAACGCCGGCTGGTTCCCCTCCTATGATGTGCGTTCCGACGGTACCGGACAGCCGCTCACCCTCTCCTATAAGGCCAACATCTATCAGAACACGAAGGAGGAGTGGAAGAACGTGCCCGTGCTGCTATCGTCGGCCAATCCCAACCGCAGCAACGTGGCTCCGCAGCTGAAGACCTACTGGCTTGACTATGGTCTGTCGGCCCCTGTCTATGACGTTGATATTGAAGGCAATACTGTCAGTGGCAAGATTATCGATGCTGACGATGGTACGCCTCTCGTTGGAGCCTCTGTCGTGGTGAAAGGCACACATCTGGGCACTGTCTCCGACATCGACGGCAATTACTCCATCACCCTGCCGCAGGGGAGCCGTCAGCTTACTTTCTCCTATGTAGGCTGTGTGAGCCAGACTCGCACTGTCTCGCCAGGCTCTACGCTCAATGTCAGTTTGAAAGAAGACAATGCTGCGTTGCAGGAGGTTGTTGTCGTAGGCTATGGCACATCCAAGAAGGGCCGCCGTGCAAAGGCTAGCGCTGCAGCTCATCGCGAAGCATACGACGGGGAGGTCGACATGATGGTGATGAGGGAAGCTGCTGTTCCCCGAATGGAGGAGAGCAACGTCGTGGCCGTAGAGCAGCAGCAGGCACAGTTCGGCTATGAGTTCGAGATTAAGCAGCTACTGACATTGCCCGACGGTGGCAAGACCACCACGACTGAGATTGCCCGCTATCAGCTGCCTGCTACTTACGAATATCGCGGCATCCCGAAGATTGACAAAGAGGCCTTCCTCGTGGCCGACGCTACCGACTGGCAGAAGCTGAACCTCATGGAAGGTGAGGCCAATATCTACTTCGACAATTCCTTCGTGGGCAAGAGCATCCTCGACCCCAATGCCGCCAGCGACACGCTGCATTTCTCTTTGGGGCGCGACCAGAGCATCCGCGTGCAGCGCACGAAGGTGAACGAGTCGTCAACGCGCCGTTTCTTCGGCAGCAACCAGGAGCAGACGCTCACCTGGCGCATCACCGTGAAGAACACCCGTCGTGAGGCTGTCAACATTACAGTCTTCGACCAGACGCCCGTGTCGCGCAACACAGGCATCGAGGTCACCGTCGAAGAGCTTAGCGGTGGGCAGCGCGACAAGGACACCGGCATCGTCACCTGGCCCCTGCAGCTGAACGCTGGTGAGCAGCGCGAGCTGGTGTTGCAATACAAGGTGAAATATCCAAAGAACCGCCGCTTGAATATTGAGTAATTCAAGTTATGGACTAGCCGGGAGGCCAGAATAACGCTTTGTGATAAAACAGTAACCACGTGGGTTACTGCCTGTAACCACGCGGGTTACTGACAGTAACCACGTGGGTTACTAAAATTTTCTTTCGTTAACAAATAACTGCGGAAAGCTGGATTATTAAATCAACTTTCCGCAGTTGTCATTGCCAGGAGCTCTCTTAATGAAATGATGGAGCCATAGGAATTATGGTGTTACACGAATCCAGTCGGCATCAATCCAGCCGCGGTCAGCCTTCGCATCGGTTTCGGCAGCAACGAAGCCGAACTTGGCGCCAATCCATTTGCCTTCTTTCATCTGGAACTCGTCACCGCACTCAATCCATTTCTTGTTGTTCAGGCTGTAGGCGAAGCGCACCTTTGAGTCGTTGACGGTGAGTTGCAGGTAGATGTCCTCGTGGATGCCGGGCTTATAGTCAATCTTGTCCTTCGCCGTCGGCTCCAGTGTGGCGATGACGGTCTCCGTCTGTGCCCTACCTCTGTCGGCAGCCTTGCAGGTCATCTGCACCAACTCAAACTTGTCGCTCGTGCGGCGCACAACGAGTGCAGAGTAGTCGAGGCCCATCATGATGAGACCGCCGAACTGTCCGTCGGCTTTCGACGTGAAGCGCAGCTTCGTGGTCACAGTAAATTTGTCGGCAGGCGTTTTTTGTAGCAGCATGTTGGGAACGAGCCACAGGCTCTTCCAATCCTCTGCGAGCTTGTGAGTATAGATGCGGAATGTACCGAAGGCGGTGGGCACACCGAACTTCTCGTCGTAGTTGGCCTGCCACTGCCATTGCTTGCCTATTTCAGGGCTGTTGAATTCGTCGCTCTCCACTGGGTTGACGATGAGTGTGCTCGAGGCTTTTGGCTTCGGGAAAGTGGTGACGGGCTCCCCTTTCTTACCCATAATGGGCCAGCCGCTGTTCCAGTCTACAGGATTCAGATGAACCACGCGACCGTAGGCCTCCTTGTCCTGGAAGTGCAGGAACCAGTCTTCGCCGTATTTCGTGTGCACCCATCCGCCCTGATGCGGGCCGTTGATGTCGGTCTTGCCCTGTGCCAAAACAATCTTGTGTTCGTAGGGACCGTAAGGACTTTTTGAGCGCATTGCCAATTGAAAGCCCGTGGGCACGCCGCCGGCAGGGCATAAAATCCAGTACCAACCGTCGCGCTTGTAGAACTTCGGGCCTTCGCAAGTGCGGTTTTCAGTGCCGTTGCCGTCGAAGACGATGACAGGCTGGCCGATAGCTTTCTTACCGTCTGCACTTAGCTCTCGTACGGTAAGCACTGAGGCGAACTTCGCACGGCTGTTAGCCCATCCGTTTACTAAGTAGCAGCGGCCGTCGTCATCCCACAGCGGCGTAGTGTCGATGTAGCCCTGTCCGCGGATGACACAGACGGGCGCCTCCCATTGGCCGGCAGGGTTGCCGCCACGAGTCTTCACCATGTAGACGCCGTAGTCGGGATCGCCCCAGTAAATGTAGTATTCGCCGTCGTGATAGCGGATGCTGGGCGCCCATACTCCAGCACCGTGCTGAGGGGTGCTGAAGTGCTCGATGAGCTTCGTGTCACCTTCGTACAATTCCTTTAACGCATACCCTACTATCTCCCAGTTAACCAAATCTTTAGAGTGCAGGATGGGCAGTCCTGGTACACACTGGAAGCTGGAGGCTGTCATGTAGTAGTCTTCGCCCGACGGGCCTACGCAGACATCGGGATCGCTATAGTCGGCATTGATGACGGGATTAGTGTACGTGCCGTCGCCGTTGTCTGGACTCCATACTTGCGAACGGTATTGTGCCACTGCTTGGCTAAATGATAAATGAAAAAAGATAAATGATAAACTCAGCAGTTTTAAATGGTTTTTCATTGTCGTCTGATTTGTAGTTTATAGTTGTTATTGAAGTAGTTGATGCGCATGACGTGCCTCACTTCGTCGTCAGCTGTAGGATTGCAGATGTTGGTCAGGGTGAGTGCCGCGTGCCCCATCGTGCGGCGCAGATTGATTTCCACGCAAGGATGGAGGAGATGTTGAACGGTGGACGTTGGACGCTGAACATTTTTCACCACCATCATGTCAATACCGAAAGGTCCGCAGTATTTGTCTTTGAACATGGAGCCAAGACATTGGCAGATGCGTTGCTGTGTCTCGTCGAGGAGTGGGGTAGGGAGGTAGCGGCTGAGCATTTCGCGTTTGGCCTGCTCTGTTGCGATGATGTTGCCAGTATAGGCGCCGTTAGAAGTGTGGAAGAGCGAGAGACCAAGGTAAGTGACATTGCCCTTGCAGTCTGAAAAAAACTCCATGCCGAAGTCCTTCACCCTCATATAGAGCGGCTCTACCATTACGGAGCCTTGCCGCTGGAGCGTATTGCGAAGCCAGCCGTTGATGTTTTGAGGTGAGAGCTGAGAAGTGAGAGGTGATAGGAAGCGGATACCGCGCCCACTGGATGACCAAGGCGCCTTCAGCACGGCTTTGCCATAATCGTTGACGAGGGCACCTACCTCGTCCGTCGTGGTGCACTCAGCGGCTTCGCCCACTGTGCCGTCGGTCTGCAGCAATGGCAAAAGACTGGCAGCGGTGCGGCGATGAGACAGTTGGCGGATGATATCCAGCATTTCGGAAGAAGGTAATAGCGCATCAGCTATGCCGTGGCGGCGCAGCTGTGCACACAAAGCCGCGTTCCATCCCCAAGGCTCAATGCTGGTAATGTTCATTGATGCCAGTCGCTGGCAGCTGATAAAGCGACGGCAACGTACTGGACGGTGGCGAGCACCTCGTTCAGCCGTTGGCACATCGTCGACAAGAACGCAGTCTTCCTCGTCGGCCCACAAGGCAGGCAGCCAGCCTAAGTCGCGACGCAGCTGGCGCCCTGCGTGAGGGGCTGTGAAGTTCTCTAGTCCGCTGGCCAAGGCCAGATCGTGTTCGGGATTAAAGATGTGTAGTGTCATCTATTTTGCCAATTTGCTTGCAAAGTTACAATTTTTTCTGCTTTATGATGCCTGTTTATTAAAAAAATTGTAACTTTGTAGGCGATTTGGGAATACATTATTTATAATAAAGGAGGGAGTTATGGAAAAAAGAAAGTTTTTACTGTTTGCCGTTCTGTTGATGGCTGCAGTGACGGCCAAAGCTGGTGGTCTGATGACGAACACAAATTATCACATCGCCTTTGACCGCATGTTTGCCCGCGGCGCTACGTTCGAAATTGATGCAGCCTACAGCAATCCCGCCGGCCTGGCATGGGGGCATGAGGGCTGGCAATTGTCGCTGAACTTTCAGAAGCCGTGGCAGAACCGAGACATTGAGACGCAGATGAAGAAATATCCTGGCAAGGCTTCAGCGCCCGTCGTTCCTGCGTTGTTCGCATCGTATAAAGAAGACCGCTGGGTTGTTTCAACGATGATTGGCATCGTGGGCAGCGGCGGCTTCGTGAAATACGACCAAGGCGTGCCGATGTTCAATGTACCCATCGCTGCCATGCTTGAGGCTAATCCGCTGGTAGCTGTTTATTCAATCGACTCGGAGATGAAGGGCAAGCAGTACATCTATGGCGGCCAGCTGAACTTTACATACAAACTGACTGACAAGTGGTCGGCTGCGGTAGGCATCCGGGCCAATTACTACGACGGCTACTACAAAGGATATGTGGGGGCTGAGCAGGGCATCAAGCTGGTAAATCTGCAGTTAGACTGTCCGCAAACAGGCTGGGGCTTCACGCCTGTCGTCGGCCTCGACTTCCACACTGGGCCGCTTACCTTTGCCGCAAAGTTCGAGTTCCGCACTAAGCTCAGCACCGAGAACGACACCAAGGAACTGGTTGTCGGTATGATGGGCGTGGATACTGATGTAAAGGCGTTGTCAGAGAAAATTGGCAATGAGGGCACGGTGGCAGCGCTTGCTCAGACAGCGCTTGGGGCCATGTCGGGCAAGGTGAAGGGCTATCTGCCCCATGTGAAGACCCGCTATGACATGCCCTCGCTGTTCACTTTTGCCGTTGGATATGAGTTCACGCCGAAGCTGCGCGCTGCCGCTGAGTATCACTTCTTCGACGACAAGAACGCCAAAATGCCTGACGACCGCCAAGATGCCTTGAAGCACGGTACATACGAGGTGCTACTGGGCGCAGAATACGATATCAACGACAAGTTCACCGTCAGCCTGGGCGGTCAGCGCACTGACTATGGCCTGAGCGACGACTATCAGCAGGACACGTCCTTTGCCTGTGACAGTTACTCGATTGGCCTTGGTGGTGCTTGGAACATCACCGACAAGGTGCGCCTGAACGCCAGCTATTTCTGCTCGCTCTATAGTGACTATAAGAAGATGTCGGCTATCGGACAGGAAACTTTTTCGCGCACAAACAACGTTATCGGCATCGGTCTTGACTATAAATTTTAATTGGCATAATTATTCTTAAACAATAAATCCTCCATGAACATTCCCTTTGTTTTCTGGCTCGTCCCCATCGCATCGGTGGTGGCACTGAGCATGGCGTGGTACTTCTTCAAGTCGATGATGACTGCCGATGAGGGCACGCCGCGTATGAGAGAGATTGCTGGTCATGTGCGCCGCGGCGCTATGGCCTATCTGAAACAGCAGTATAAGGTGGTGGGCATCGTGTTCATCGTCCTTGCCGTCATCTTCTCCTTCATGGCCTATGTGCTGAAGATGCAGAATCCGTGGGTGCCCTTCGCATTCCTGACGGGTGGTTTCTTCAGCGGACTTGCAGGCTTCTTTGGCATGAAGACCGCCACCTACGCCTCGGCTCGTACGGCTAACGCTGCCCGCCAGAGTCTTGACGGCGGACTGAAGATTGCCTTCCGCTCAGGTGCTGTGATGGGCTTGACAGTTGTAGGTCTCGGCCTCTTAGACATCGCCATCTGGTTTGTGGTGCTCAACGCCCTTACCGACGACAGTCTCATTGCTATCACCACCACCATGCTAACCTTCGGCATGGGTGCCTCTACGCAGGCTCTCTTCGCCCGTGTGGGCGGCGGCATCTATACGAAGGCTGCCGACGTGGGTGCCGACATCGTGGGCAAGGTTGAGGCAGACATTCCTGAGGACGACCCGCGCAATCCTGCCACCATCGCCGACAACGTGGGCGACAACGTGGGCGACGTAGCCGGCATGGGTGCCGACCTCTATGAGAGCTATTGCGGCTCCATTCTCTCTACTGCCGCTTTGGGTGCCGTGGCTTTTGCCACCGTTGGCGGCGACTTGCAGCTCAAGGCCGTCATTGCGCCGATGCTCATTGCCGCCGTGGGTGTGTTCCTCAGCATCTTCGGCATCTACCTTGTGCGTACCAAAGAAGGCGCCACGATGAAAGACCTGCTCCACTCGCTCTCGCTGGGCACCAATGTATCGGCAGTGCTCATTGCCGTTGCCACCTTTGCCATTCTCTACCTGCTCAACATCAAGAACTGGCAGTGGCTGTCGTTCTCGGTCATCACAGGTCTGGCTGCCGGTGTCATCATCGGACAGGCTACGGAATATTATACCTCGCACAGCTACAAGCCGACGCAGAAGATTTCCGAGGCAGGCCTGACGGGCTCGGCCACCGTCATCATCAAAGGCATCGGCACAGGCATGATGTCGACCTGCATTCCCGTTGTCACCATCGGTGTGGCCATCATGCTGAGCTATCTCTTCGCCATTGAGTTCGACTTCAAGAACATGATGACATCAGAAAACATGTCGTTTGGCCTCTATGGCATCGGCATTGCCGCCGTGGGTATGCTCTCCACGCTCGGCATCACGCTGGCCACCGACGCCTACGGCCCCATCGCCGACAATGCCGGCGGCAACGCCGAGATGAGCGAGCTGGGCGAGGAAGTGCGCCACCGCACCGATGCCCTCGATGCCCTGGGCAACACCACTGCCGCCACTGGCAAGGGCTTCGCCATTGGCTCTGCTGCTCTCACCGCCCTGGCCCTCCTGGCCTCCTATATAGAAGAGGTGAAGATTGCAATGGAGCGTGCCGGTGACACACTGACCAACCTCAAGGGAGAGGTCATTGCTGCTGCCGACGCCACCATTCCCGACTTCATGAATTTCTTCCAGGTCAACCTGATGAATCCCCGCGTGCTTGTCGGAGCCTTCATCGGCGCAATGGCCGCCTTCCTCTTCTGCGGTCTGACGATGGAAGCCGTGGGGCGTGCCGCTCAGAAGATGGTAGAAGAAGTACGCCGACAGTTCCGCGAGATCAAGGGCATCCTCGAAGGCAAGGCTACGCCCGACTACGGCTCATGCGTAGAGATTTCTACGCGTGCCGCCCAGCATGAGATGATTCTGCCGTCGCTGCTCGCCATCGCCATTCCCATCGTCGTGGGCATGGTGCTCGGCGTGGCCGGCGTGCTCGGATTGCTCGTCGGAGGCCTGGCAGCAGGCTTCACGCTGGCTGTCTTCATGGCCAATGCCGGCGGCGCCTGGGACAACGCGAAGAAGATGGTAGAGGAAGGCCACTTCGGCGGCAAGGGCTCCTTCGCCCATAAGGCCACCATCGTAGGCGACACCGTGGGCGACCCCTTCAAGGACACCAGCGGACCCTCGCTCAACATCCTCATCAAACTCATGTCGATGGTATCGATTGTGATGGCTGGCCTCACAGTAGCCCTGTCGTAAATGCTCCTATAGTAATCGATAAATAATAAGCTGGTAATTTTCGGGGGTACGGAGGTACGGGGGTACGGTGGTACGAGAATAGCTTGCACGCCTGCCTTCAACGTAAAGTCTAATCTCGTACCCCCGAAAATTACCAGCTTATTATTTAACGATTACTAAATAGTTGTGTTATCTATGGCATTTCAAAGCCCAGTGCCGCCAGACTGCAAGAAATTCGTGAGGCTTTCCATTACTTCGGGCGCGAACTTCAGACTGCATAAATGTGCCGTCCGTGCGTTCCATTTATTTTACAAATGTGGCGCTGAACGAGGCTGAGAATGGCTCAGAATTCACCAAGTTGTTCTTTGGTCGAAAATTTCGCAAAATGAGTGGGGTTGACTATTTCGTTGATATATAGTCGATTAGATGTTTATTGGCTTTGTGGAGAGCATCCTTATAAAAAAATAGATGCTCCGCGTGAAAAAAAACATATATGTTTTTTTTCACGCGGAGCCTGTTTTTTCTCAAAAAGGAGCCCTTTATGAGCAAAAATATACCCTAAAAGAGCATGAATGAGCCGTTTTTGATGCCAAATGGCTGCACAAAAGAACAAAAATGTGCAAGTTTTGTAGTCGTGCCATTGCTTGTGCCGCTCTAGATTGCAATTTTTTTTTTGTAAAGAAAATTGATACAAAATATTGACATTTTTGAAATAAAGTTGTATTCCTTCTTAGTTTTTTTACTGTTTGAATCGTCCTTATAGTATATGAATGATTTTGAAGACATATACCGCAGGCATTATGCCCAGATGTACCGCCTGGCAAGGACGATGCTCTATGAGCCGCAGGAAAGCAAGGATGTGGTGAGCGACGTGTTCGCGCGGCTGCTTCGTAAAGGGCATCTGCCATCGGAGGAAAAGATGGAGGGCTACCTGATGACTGCCGTGCGCAACCAGTGCCGTGACGTGCTGAGCCATAAGTCGATAAGGGAACGGGTGGAGAAGCTCTTCCTGCAAGAATCAAGACCGATTCACAGCAACGATGCGGACGACGACCGCCTGGAGCGGCTGACGCAGTTCATCGAGGCTGAGCTTTCGCCGCTCAGCCGGCAGATATTCCAGCTGCGGTTCCTGCGCGAGATGAGCTATGAGGAGGTAGCACAGGCCACTGGCGTGAGCAAGGTTACGGTCTACAATCACCTGGCGCAGTCGCTACAGCGCATCAGAGAGCATTTCTCAAAGAAAACAGCAAAACGATAACTACTATGGAACATGAAGAAAGAATCCGTCGCCTGCTCTCCATACAGGAACATACGGGACAGTATTCAGACGAGCAGCTGCGGCAGCAGTTTGCCGACGACCCGGAACTGGCAGAACAATTAGAACTGCTTGCACTGACGAAGCAAGCCTTTGTCAGGCGTGAGGCAGACGAAGAAACAGTGTCTGTGGAAGAAGAGTGGCAGAAATTCAAGGCGCAGCAGATGACGCGGGCTTGCAGGGTAATGTCTCCCCTCCCTCACAGTGATGGGCAGGGGGCACACAGGTGGATGAAGATTGCCGCCAGCTTCATCGGCGTGCTCCTCGTGTCAGGCATTGCCTTTGCTGCCATTCGCATGATGAGCAGCAGTTCGCACAAGGCAGAAAATCAGCAAGTCACAACTACAGCAGAGTCTCAGATCTCATCTTCCAACGCTCAGCGCACTGAGACTGACACAATTGTCACCCAGCCCAAGATTCATACCTTCAATAACGTTCCGCTGGACTCTATGCTGAACGAGATGGCCGCCTATTATCAATATACTGTTGACATACGCAACGAAGAGGTGCACACCCTCCGTCTGTTCTTCCGATGGAACCGGCAGGCGGATGTCAAGAGCGTCGTAGAGGAGCTGAACAGCTTCGAGCATATCCACATTACGGTAGACGACAAGAAACTGATAGCGGAATGAAACAGTTGTATTGTCTTTTGATGCTTATGCTGGTTGCCGTCAGTTTACAGGCTCAGCAGATTACCCACAGCTTCCGTGATGTCTCGCTCTCCGAAGCGCTGCAATACATTCAGGAGCTGGCGCCGCAGTATGACATCAACTTCATCTTCAATGACCTTGAGGACTTCAGGGTGACTACTGACGTTAAGCGATTGTCAGTCACTGATGCCGTCCTGCAAGTGGTGGGCTTCTATCCTGTCCGTGTCGTATGCAAGGAAGAGCATAAGGTCTACGTGGAGTGCGTCCACAAGACCGACCGCCACCTCACAGGCACTATCATCGACGAAGCAAACCAGCCTGTTGCCTACGCCAATATCGCCCTGCTTCATCCCGCCGATTCTTCTCTTGTCGGTGGAGGCGTGAGCAATGAGGCTGGCAACTTCGTCATACCCTATGAGCAGATGCTGCCTCTTCTCCGCATCTCCTACGTGGGCTACAAGACTATCTATATGCGTTGCGACAAGGAGGAAATGGGGACCATTCGGATGCAGCCCGACAGCTACACCCTGAACGGCGTAGTGGTGCAGGGCGAGCGTCCCAAAGTGGTGCTGCAGGGCAACTCGCTGATGATGAATGTGGAGGGCACGGTGATGGAACGGTTGGGCACGGCTGAGGATGTGCTCTCGCGCGTACCGATGATTGCCAAGAAGGGCGAGGCTTATGAAATCCTTGGCAAGGGCGTGCCGCTGATTTATCTGAACAACCGAAAATTGACCGACTTGCAGGAATTGAAGAACATTCAGTCGGACAACATCAAGAGCATCGAGGTAATTCAGAATCCAGGTGCCCGCTACGATGCTACGGTCAATGCCGTCATCATCATCCATACCAAGCGGGCGGCTGGCGAAGGCTTAGGCGTGGAGCTGACATCATGGAGCCGCATGGGTCACGGCTATGCCAATAACGAGCGCATCAACCTGACCTACCGCACAGGTGGGTTGGAGCTTTTCGCCAACCTCTTCGGAGCCTACAACAAGAGGTGGAGTCGCAGTGAGTTTGAACAGACCGTCTTTGCCGACACACTGTGGGTAATTACTAACAGAGAGGAAGAGCATGTACGCAATCCATTCCTTGAGGGTCGCTTCGGCTTTAACTACCAGCTGAACGACCACAACTCTTTTGGCGGTTTCTATCAGAACACCTACGACTATGTGAAAGAGTGGTTTGAGGATGATGATGACCTGCATGCCAATGGCTCTATGTATGACCATTTGCAGAACAATAGTGCCAAAAGAAATAAAGGAACTCCTAAACACCAGGCAAATTTATACTACACGGGCAAGGTTGGCCAGCTCGCCATCGACTTCAATGCCGACTATACCTACCGTGACCAGCGCAACTGCAACCAGCAGCTGGAACTGAGCGACGGGTATGAAGACCGCGACGTGAACACCTACGCCCTGACGCGCAGCCAGCTGATTGCCGAGAAACTCTTCGTGACGCATCCGCTGTGGAAAGGACAGATTGAGTTTGGCGAAGAATATACCAATACCCGTTGGAACAGCAGTTTTGAAAACAAGGAAGGGTATATTGCCAACAGCAACAACGAGCAGCATGAAAGCAATATCGCTCCCTTCATTGAACTGCGCCAACAGATAGGTCGCCTTCATTTGTCGGCAGGTCTGCGCTATGAGCATGTGACGTCGGAATACTTCGTTAGCGGTGTCCGTCGCGACGACCAGAGCCGTACCTACGACGATCTCTTTCCGTCGGTTTCCTTATCAACTTCTTTGAAGAAAGTGCAACTCTCCTTCAGCTATGCCAAGCGCACCGCACGTCCGTCTTACTGGCAGTTGAGTAGCGATGTCATCTACGAGAACCGTTTGAACATGCAAACGGGTAATCCCTACCTAAAGCCCGTTAAGTATCATAACGTGAACGCGATGGCGATGTGGAAATGGCTCTATCTGACGACAAATTTCTCCCATTGCGTTGACCCCATCCTCTACACGGTAGAAAACTTGGGGAGTGACAGCAAGGTGAACCTTGTGACCCACAAGAACTACGACCATACCGGTTGGATCACGATCACGCTGGGAGCACAGAAGAATGTCAAATTGGGTCACGAAATCACATGGACTCCGCAATACAACATCTCACTGATGAAGCCGTGGCTCGAAGTTGACTTCCTGGGTGAGCAGAAGAGTTTCAGTCAGCCCATGCTGTCCTTGCAATTAGGCAACATCGTTGTGTTTCCAAATGACTGGCTCGTGCAGGCCGACTTCAACATGCACACCCACGGTGACACTGGCTCGAATGCCCGTTTCAACTGCACCAATCCCATCCTCTCACTGAGCGTTAGCAAAGATTTCTTCAATCGGCGTTTCAACATTAAACTCTCCGGCAATGACCTTTTCAATGGTGCCATCAACCGCTTCACACTCTATAGCAACCGGATGATGTTCAGCAAGATGGAGGACAACGACTCACGCTGCGTCACCCTCTCACTGCGCTACCGCTTCAACGTCACGCCGTCGAAGTATAAGGGCACTGGTGCCGGCAATTCTGAGAAGAGCCGACTCTAATCGGAATAAGAAGGCGTTTTACAGTTCGATTTCCTTTTGCAGGCGGATGATTTCGTCGCGATACTGGGCAGCCTGAAGAAAATCCATCTTCTTGGCTGCCTCTTTCATGCGACGCGTGGTTTCGGCGATGAGCTTCTCTATCTGCGGACGTGTCATGCGCTCCACGATAGGATCGGCGGCCTTGTCGAGAGGTGAGGGGAGAGAGGAGAGAGGAGAGAGGAGAGAGGCTTGCAGTTCCTTGATGTCGGGACGAATGTCGCGAGTGAGCGAGTTGGTGGACAGCTCCTTGATGATTTGCGTGGGCGTGATGCCGTGGTCGGCATTGTATTTCAGCTGTTTGGAGCGCCGGCGGTTGGTTTCGTCGATGGTCTGCTGCATGGAGGGCGTTATGGTGTCGGCATACATGATGACGCGGCCGTTGACGTTGCGGGCTGCGCGACCAGCCGTCTGCACCAGGGAGCGGCGAGAGCGAAGGAAGCCCTCTTTGTCGGCGTCGAGGATGGCCACTAGCGACACCTCAGGCAAATCGAGACCCTCGCGCAGCAGGTTTACTCCTACGAGTACATCGTAGACTCCGCTGCGCAGGTCGCTGAGAATCTTCACTCGGTCGAGCGTGCTCACGTCGCTGTGGATGAAGGCTGTCTGCACGTCGTGGTTCATCAGATATTCCGTCAGCTCCTCGGCCATGCGCTTCGTCAGGGTGGTGACCAGCGTGCGCTCCTTGCGCTCTGTGCGCTGCCGGATTTCCTCCATCAGGTCATCAATCTGGTGCTCTGAGGGGCGTACCTCAATCTCGGGGTCGAGCAGGCCGGTGGGACGGATGAGCTGTTCCACTACGACGCCCTCGGCCTCCTGCAGTTCAAAGTCGGCAGGCGTGGCCGAGACGTAGATGACCTGATGCACCATCTGCTGGAACTCGTCGAAGGTAAGCGGACGGTTGTCGAAGGCGGCAGGCAGGCGGAAGCCGTACTCCACGAGGTTGGTCTTGCGGGCGCGGTCGCCGCCGTACATCGCACCGATCTGCGGCACGCTGACGTGGCTCTCGTCGACAATCAATAAAAAGTCCTGCGGGAAGAAATCGAGCAGGCAGTAGGGACGCTCGCCTGCACGCCGGCCGTCGAAGTAGCGCGAGTAGTTCTCAATGCCCGAGCAATGGCCCAGCTCCTTGATCATTTCCATGTCGTACTCCACGCGCTCTTTGATGCGCTGTGCCTTGATGGGGTCGCCCAGCTCCTCGAAGAACGCCACCTGCTTCACCAGGTCGTCCTGAATGTCGTGGATGGCCTTGTTGGTCTGCTCCTGCGTGGTCATGAAGAGGTTGGCGGGGTAGAGCTTGTAGTCGGCATAGCGGCCGAGGCGGTCGAGCGTCACGGGGTCGAGCTCTTCGATGCTGTCAATCTCGTCGTCCCAGAAGGTGATGCGCAGGATCATCTCGGCGTAGGCCATGTAGATGTCTACCGTGTCGCCTTTCACGCGGAAGTTGCCGCGCTCTAGGGTCAGGTCGTTTCTAACGTAGAGCGACTGCACCAGTTTCCTCAGCAGGGCGTTGCGCTCGATGTTCTGTCCCTGACGAATTTCGATGACATTGTCGGACAATGCGTTGGGGCTGCCCATGCCGTAGATGCATGAAACAGAAGAAACAACAATGACGTCTTTTCTTCCTGACAGCAAGGCAGATACGGCGCTGAGGCGCAGACGGTCAATCTCCTCGTTGATGTCTAAGTCTTTCTCAATGTAGGTGTCGGTGGAGGGCAGATAGGCCTCGGGCTGGTAGTAGTCGTAGTAGCTGACGTAATACTCCACCGCGTTTTCAGGAAAGAAGCCGCGCATCTCCTGATAGAGCTGCGCGGCCAGTGTCTTGTTATGGCTGAGAATCAGTGTCGGTCGCCCCACGTTGGCAATGACGTTAGCCATTGTGAACGTCTTGCCCGAGCCCGTCACGCCCAGCAGTACCTGAGCGCGGTCGCCTCGCTGCACACCGTCGGTGAGCTCGCGGATGGCCTCGGGCTGGTCGCCGGTGGGCTGAAAGCGTGATGTGAGGCGGAAATCCATTTAGTCGATGATGTCGAAGCCGGTGTATTTCTGCAGAGCCTTGGGTATGCGGATGCCTTCCGGCGTCTGGTTGTTCTCCAGGAGAGCGGCCACAATGCGCGGCAGAGCCAGAGCCGAGCCGTTCAGCGTGTGGCAGAGCTCAGTCTTCTTCGTGTCGTTGCGACGATAGCGGCACTTCAGACGGTTGGCCTGGTAAGTGTCGAAGTTGCTGACGCTCGACACTTCGAGCCAGCGTCCCTGAGCCTCGCTGTAGACCTCGAAGTCGTAGCAGATGGCTGAGGTAAACGACTGGTCGCCGCCGCAGAGCAGGAGGATGCGGTAGGGCAGCTCCAGCTTCTTCAGCAGACCTTCTACGTGGGCCAGCATCTCCTTGTGGCTCTCCTTCGAGTGCTCGGGCTTGTCGATGCGCACAATCTCAATCTTCGAGAATTCGTGCAGTCGGTTCAATCCGCGCACGTCCTTACCGTAGCTGCCGGCCTCGCGGCGGAAGCACTCGGTGTAGGCGCAGTTCTTGATGGGCAGCTTGTCCTCGTCTAGAATGACGTCGCGATAGATGTTCGTGACAGGCACCTCAGCTGTGGGGATGAGGTAGAAGTCGTCCACCTCGCAGTGGTACATCTGACCTTCCTTGTCGGGCAGCTGGCCTGTGCCGTAGCCCGATGCGGCGTTGACGACCGTAGGCGGCATAATCTCGGTGTAGCCGCTGGCACGGGCCTCGTCGAGGAAGAAGTTGATGAGGGCACGCTGCAGCTGAGCGCCCTTGCCGATGTAGACGGGAAAGCCGGCACCGGTAATCTTCACGCCCAGGTCGAAGTCGATGAGGTTGTATTTCTTGGCCAGTTCCCAGTGGGGCAGGGGATTCTCGATGCCGAGGGCGGGGTTGACATCCCAGTTGCCCACGGTGTCGGTCGCCGTACACTCCTTCAGATTGCTCTTCACCACGCGGTTGTCGGCAGCCTCGCGGCCTTCGGGCACCTCGTCGTAGGGAATGTTGGGAATCTGGCAGAGCAGGCGGTTCATCTCATCCAGCGCCTCGTTCATCTGATCCTCCAGTTGCTTGTTGATATCCTTCATCTGAGCCACGCTGGACTTGATAGCCTCGGCCTCCGCCTTATTGCCCTGCTTCATCAGGGCGCCAATCTGTGCGGCCATTTTCTTTGCCTCGCTCAGGTTCTTGTCTAACTGCTGCTGGGCATCGCGGCGCTGTTTGTCTACGGCCAGCACCTGGTCAATTGCTTCCTTTGCACCTGTGAAGTGCTTCTTCTCCAGACCTGCAATCACGCGCTCGGTCTGTTCGGTAATAAGTTTGAGTGTTAACATCTCTGGTATTTACGATTTATTGTCAATTCTTCAATTCTTCAATTTTTTGATGAATTTGAGAGTGGTGGGCAGTTTTTTCCACTTCTTGTTCTCCGGCACCTTCAGAGTGGAGCCGTTGTTCTGTCGCAGTATGTAAACGGAGTCGTTCACACAGGTAAGCGTGGCGGTGAGATCTTCGCTTCCGTAGTCGTTGCTGATTTCCAACTCCGCCTTGTTGCCTTCAATCTTGGCGTCGGTGATAATCCAGCAAAAGGCACTGCTTTCTTTGGCCAGGAAGCCCGGCAGCTGCCCGAACATCTCCTGCCAGCTGATGACGACGTCCTGCTCGTAGAGGTTGATGCGCATATACACCTTGTACTCATCATTGAATAAGTACGCACGGAAGGGCTCGTCGGCCTGCTGCTGTGCCTTTGCACCCAGCACGCCCATGAGCATGATCATGGCTATAAAGACCCTCTTCATCATATTTGGCTGCAAAATTACAAAAAAACGTAGAAATGCAAAAGGAAAACGTATTTTTCTTTTGCATTTCCGGTGTGTATCATAAGTTTAGTAATCGTTGAATAATAAACTGGTAATTTTCGGGGGTACGGAGGTACGGAGGTACGGGGGTACCTCCGAATCGTCCCAAGTTATTCTTTGCATATCACTTAATAACCTTCTTGCCGTTTACGATGTAGACGCCCGAAGGAAGGTCGCCGAGTGATGTAGTGGGCATAAGCATACCGTTCAGGTTGTAGATGCCCTTTGAGGTGTCGATGGTCTTGTCTGCCTCAGTCTTGTCAATGCCGGTGACAACGCCGCCCAGACCGCGTACAAAACCGGCATAGACATGCTTGCGGTAGTAGTTGATGTCCCAGATGCCTACTGGGGTGTTGGCGCGCCATCCGCTGTTTGCAGGAGAGTCGGTCGGGCACCACTGGCAAATGCCCCACTGCTGTTCGGGCGGGATGATGCGGAGGTATTCCTTGATAATCCACTCGTAGTAATCGGCCATGTTCTTGTGCTGTTGCTCAGTCATGTTGCCTGTAGGAACATCCTGATTGTTAGCATTGACATAGCCCATGTCCATTTCGCTGACACGCACAAGCTTGCCCGTTGCGGCCATGAGCTGGAACATCTTGGTGATATGATTTTTCTTGCTGTTCTGTGTGCCGCTGTTCTCATAATAAGAGATGTGCATCTGAGTGCCGATGCCATCGATGTGGGTAACTCCGTCGGCCTCCCACTTCTTGATCCAGTTGATGAGCGACTTGAGCTTCTTGTTATCATCCCAGTCTGACTCAAGGTTGTAGTCGTTGATAAAGAGGACGATGTCTTCCGGACCATACTGACGGGCCAGACGGCAGGCCTGACGCACGTATTCAAGATCGCCCATGTAGTCCTGCCAGTAGAAAGCGTCGCCGCCGACATCCCATGTGCCGTTAGGATTATAGCCTGCAGAGTGCTGCAGGGTGTAGTTGCCTTGACCGTCATTGCCGCCGCCGGAGATGGCCTCGTTGACGAGGTCCCAAGCCTTGACCTTGCCATCGCAGGCATTCATCATGCCCTTGATCCACTTGTCCATCGCTTCTACGAGGATGTCGTGCTGCTCCTGCTGCGTCAGTGGGGTAGTGCCTGGTAAATAGATGTAGGTGATGCCGTCGCTGATAGTAGGAGCGACAGCGCCGCCGCCTTTCTCCTTTACCTTGAATGAGCTGACATCGTCGCCTTCAAAGTCGCCGTTCTTGATTTTCTCCACACCATTGATTTTCAAGCTGATGTTGTCGAAGTAATAGTTGTTTTCGTCAGCAAGTTCGCTGAGGTTGAAGGCAATGCTCTGACCGGCATCACCGAACTTGCCGCTGAGCGTAATCGTCTTCCAGTCGGTTGTGAAATTGATATCGCCCAGTGCGTTATTGCTCACCCAGCTGCCGGGAGTGGTGTGAACCTGCGTAGAAGCGTATGCAGGCTTGTCGGCACGCACCTCGGCAGAGAACACATAGTTTGCTCCTGAAGAGAAGGAACCGGGAAGCAGCCAGAACTGATTGTCCCATGCAGCAGACTGTTTCTCAGTTGCATGAGCCACAAGGCAGCGCCGGTCCTCATTGATGGTCTTACCCTTCTTCGACTGCTCAAACGTAATCATCTTGATACAGACTTCGCCAATATAGTTGGGAACATGCAGAAGCATGAAGTTGCTGTCCATAGTAGGCTTGATACTCACTTCAACATCTTGCCATTCTGTAGTGAAATCCACACTGAAATTTGCACCGCCGCCCCAGTCTCCGATACGGCCGTCCAACTTTCCTGACTTAGTACCTTTTACGGTCATAGTCATCTTGTAGGTCTTGCCTGTCTGGAGAACGATGTTGTCCATAGGCACAAACTGCACTTGCCACGGATAGCTTTTGGTCGATGTAACCGTGAGACCATTGGTAGCATCGAATTTAAACGAAAAGCCAAAGGTCGACTCAGCTTCGTCCGGACGCCAGCCGACGTTCTGATTGCTGCGGAAATCCTTTTTAGACACCACTGTCCAGATATCTACATCGCCGTCGGTGAGCTCTTCAGCCGGCTTGTCGGCAAGCAGCTTCTTAAACCAGCCAATTGGCTGCTGTGAGTGCCACGCAAGGGTGTGGCCGTAGACGTTGAGCCCCGCACTGGTGGCTGCGTTCACATAGTTCCTCACGGTCGTGAAATTCATGTTGCCGTTGCCATCCACGCAACTGGCCATCTTCATGGCATTGCTGGCAACAGTCTCGGTGAAGTTCTTGTTGGTCATGTTTCCGACCAAAGGATTGTTGAGATAGTCGTTGACCGTCGTGCCTGCGCCAAGCTTGAAATTCGGGTACTTTGAGTAGTCGATGTACTCTTTGAGAGCCTGATACTCATCCAAGTATCGGTAGTTGTCATCGTTTGGTTTGCCCAACTCGAACTTTTCCTGAGCCATAGCCACGGTCGACAGACCGGCTGTTAGCAGAAATAAATAAAGCTTCTTCATAAGAATAGATTTAAAAGATTGGCACAAAGGTAAAAAAAGTTTTTGACAAATAAAAATTTTTAGCAAAAAAAGGAACGTAGAGTTCTTTCTGAATGGAATGATCCGTGTAATTCGTTATATTCGTCAATGTACCCGAATTCTATTCCACGAATGTCACGAACTGGCTGGGCCGTGCCGCGCACGTCTGTTTTGTGGTCGTTAATAACCTTCGCCGGTTGAGCCGCCTTATTCTGTAAAACAGTAACCACGTGGGTTACTGCCTGTAACCACGCGGGTTACTGACAGTAACCACGTGGGTTACTAAATTTTTCTTTTGTTAACAAATCGCTATGGGCAAGGTAAGAGTTACAAATGAACCTTTTCATTGCAAAAGTAACGAAAAATGTCGATTTTACGAACGCTACAAATAGGCACTTTTTCGATTTTTTAAGATGGGAACAAGCGTCAATTTAAGCTATTATTACTAATTTTGCAGCCGATTTCAGAAAACGACTCAATAGCTTGGTAGAGCTACCGCTCGGCTTCGCCGCTTGCCAGAGCAAGAACTCCACATGATTTTATGGAAAAGAACAACGTCTCCAAGAAGGTGACGGCCGCTCGGCCTGTGGACGCTTGCACAGCAAGAACCATCCTGTCGATGTCGCTGCTCACCGTGATGGCCGGAGCCGCCATCGCCCCTGCTTTGGGCATCATCAAGGCTCATTTTAGTGGTGCACCCGCTATGCTGGTGCAATTCATCGTCAGCATGCCTGCCCTGCTGATTATCGTCACTAACCTCTTCTTCCTGCCTCTGAGCCGCATTCTTCGCACACGGGCCATCGCCACCACTGGCTTGCTACTCTATATTGTGGCAGGAGCAGGCTGCTTCTTTGTGGATGACATCTACGTGCTATTGCTTCTGCGAGCCATCCTGGGCATCAGCGTCGGTCTTATCATGCCGCTCTCCACAGGACTTTTGGCCTTCTATTTTCCACCGGAGGAACAAGCACGATTGATGGGCCTCTCTGCTGCCATGAACCAGATGGGCGGTGTGGTGGCTACGTTGCTTGCAGGGCTGTTGGCTACCATCGAGTGGAACTATGCCTTCCTGGTTTATCTGCTTGGGTTGATCGCCTTGGTGATGGTGTGGCTCTGGCTGCCCGATGAACAATTAGGCTCAGCCAACAAGCGTGGTGTCCCTTTTCAACCACGCCAGTTGTTAAAGTTCCATCCATCAGTTGTCGGGATGTTGCTGTTGATGATGATCTTCTTCATTTTCCCCACCAATTTTGCCGTCGTAGCCAACCAACAGTTAGGGCTGCGGACGGAACTGATGACCATCATCATGGTAGGTCTCGATGTGGTGGCATTCTTTGTGGGAATGGTCTTTGGCGGCGTGATGCATCATTTCCGCATGAGCGTCAAGTATTTCGCTCCTGTATTCTTCCTGATGGGTTATGCGGCTTATCTCATACCGACGGTGGCGATGCTGGTTCTCGGCTCTGCACTCATCGGAATAGCCAATGGTTTGGGTGTGCCTTACTTGAACACGATAGCGAGCATTAAGGGTGGCAAGAACTCGGCCACCACGGTGATGCCCCTGCTTTCTGCTGCCCTCTATCTTGGGCAGTTCGTGTCGCCTATCGTCGTTACCCCAGCTTCTCGCATGTTGTTTGGCCAAGCCGACCTGACAGGGCCGTATAAAGTAGGTGTCGTGCTTTGTCTGATATTCCTCGTTCAGGTCTATTTCACCCGACATTTTCAGAGTTTGCCTCCAAACAAATAAAAAGAACAGAAAAACAGAATAAAGAGCAGCATCAGCGCCTTTTCCTTTATTTAAAACTTTCTCTTATTCTGGGTGCAAGACTACGATGTTTTTTCATGTGGAAGTGTAGATACCTTATATGTTTCTGCATGATTTCAACAAAAATGAGTACCTTTGCAGACAGATAAATCGGAATTTATGGAAATCAATAATAGACCCAACCCCAATGAGGCCTTCCCGAATCCGAAGATTCCAAGCCTCTGCTTCATCAAGAACGTGGT
>CACYYG010000040.1 GCA_902778535.1 uncultured Prevotellaceae bacterium | reverse complement strand
GACCGAGAGAAAAACTAAATTTCTATACACCAAATGAGGTCTTTTTCAAACATTATGCCTAACTTTGCAGATAAATTGCACTTGCTGGTTGACTCTATAAAGGAAGGAAAAGAATTATCATTACTCAAAAAAATCACCGAATCGCTTTGGCAGTTCAGGGATTTTTCGTATTTTTGCATTCGTTCTCCGACTGATGCCGATGCCCACCAAGGGAGGAAGCTGCGGGACGAGGACCTATATATAGGAAAAAGCGTTACTTGCGCTTTGTGCTTGACACTCTGAAATCTGTCAGTTTCATCGTGTCCGTCAAACCACGAGGCAACAATGACGTTCATGGGTATGTATTATCCGTACACATCATGCTGTTAGCTATTTATGGCTCTTTGGCAAATGTGCCGTTTGTACATACAGGCGTAGGCTTCGGCGTTGCTCGTTTCGACGGACAGGGCGATGCCAGAGCCTCAGAGTGTGGGACGAGTAACAGGTAGAACTCCCACGCTCTTTTTTGTATATCAGCAGCTAATAATACGTATTCCAATTAGGGATGTTGTTGGGTGTGATTACTGTTAAATGAACGAAACTTGTTTGTTTTCAGATTTAAAGGGTCATGAAGATTCTACACTCTTCATTATCGGTAATGGCTTTGACTTGTATCATGGCATCCTTTCAAATTATCAAAACTATTATCATTGGCTAAAAACGAAAGGGAAAGACGCCTTTATAGATGGATTGGAAAAAATCTTTCCGGAAAAATTGGGAGACAGATACCTGCTATGGTCGGATTTTGAAGGGGCATTAGGAAGTTACGACATTCCTTCAATCTATAAGACTTTTGCAGAAGGTATTGATACCAGTTCAGATGAGCAGGCAGGGGAAATAGGAAAGATGAAAGTATCACCAATCATCAATGACATAATTCCTAGTGTTAAACAATGGGCGAAAGAGATAGACATTACTCGAACAAAGCCATTATTACCTCTGTCAAAAGGAGGTATGTACCTCACCTTTAACTATACTCGGACGTTAGAAGAAGTCTATATGATTCCTTCTTCACATATTTGTCATATTCATGGTTGTATTACTGATGAAGAACCTGTTATTGTTGGGCATAACAAACACTATGACAGGAATGATATAGACAATGCTGGTTTTCCAGGCTTTGAAGAAAAAGGTATGATGGATATAGCTGATAGCATTAACACATTATGGAAAGCTCCTGAAAGTACAGTCAAAAGACACAATTCTTTTTTTGAAAAAACATATAAAGTAGATAGAGTTGTAGTTCTTGGGCACTCTTTGTCTGCTATAGACAAATACTATTTTGGTGAAGTGGCGAAAGGAGTGGCTAAAGATAGCCATTGGCACATATCAAAGCACAAACCTGAAGACGAGGCAAACATCTTAGATATGATGCCTATTCTCAAGTTAAATTGCAATAATAGATGGATTTTTAATTTATAAACAATAAGCTATGAAAAAAATAGGTTTTAAATTACTATTATTAGCGCTCATGAACATACTGAGCAGTAACGCAAGCACATATGATATTGCTGTGCAAAACGATGATGGAGTTATCATTTACTATTATTGGATGTACCGTAACCAAAGTGTTGGCGTTTGTAAAGGCGAAGGAAATTATAAGGGTAGTATTGTAATACCTGAATGTATAACATATAACGGGGAAACTGTTCCTGTGACACATATCTTATATTCTGCATTTGGAAATAGTCCTAGTTTAACAAGTGTTACAATTCCGAATTCCGTAACGAGTATCGATCAAAATGTATTCCAGAATTGTCCAGACCTAACGACTATTATTGTAGCAGCGGACAATCCAGAATATGATTCTCGAGATAATTGTAATTCAATTATTGAGACTGCGTATAATTCGTTGTTTGTTGGATGTAAAGGCTCTGTCATTCCGAACTCAGTAACATGCATCGGCAGGTGTGCGTTTGAGGGCTGTACCAGTCTGACGAGCGTCACCATTCCGAACTCAGTGACGAGCATCGAATACGATGCTTTCAAAGGCTGCTCCGGCCTGAAAAGCGTCACCATTGGTAACTCCGTGACGAACATCGACTGGGGTGTATTCGCGGGCTGCTCCAGTCTGACAAGCGTCACCATCCCAAACTCCGTGACGAGCATCGGCTCGGATGCGTTTTCTGGATGCTCTGGCCTTAAGAGTGTCACCCTCGGGAACTCTGTGACGAGCATCGGCTATGGTGCGTTCTCTGATTGCTCCAGCCTGACGAGCATCACCATCCCGAACTCAGTGACGAGCATCGGCCGGAAAGCGTTTGATAATACTGGTTTCTATACAAATGCTCCTAATGGTGTTTTTTATGTGGACAAGTGGGTCTGTGGTTATAAGGGTACCATGCCTTCCAATACCTGTATTTCTTTGCAGGATGGAACTCTGGGAATTGCTGACTTTGCGTTCTCTGATTGCTCCGGCCTGAAAAGCGTCACCATTGGTAACTCCGTGACGAGTATCGGCTTGGATGCGTTCTCTGGTTGCTCCGGCCTGAAAAGCGTCACCATTGGTAACTCCGTGACGAGCATCGGCCATGGTGCGTTCTCTGATTGCTCCGGCCTGACTAGCGTCACCATTGGTAACTCCGTGACGAGTATCGGCTTGGATGCGTTCTCTGGTTGCTCCGGCCTGACTAGCGTCACCATCCCGAACTCAGTGACGAGCATCGGCGAGCATGCATTCAAAGGATGCTCAGGTCTGACAAGCATGACCATCCCGAGCTCCGTTACGAACATCGGTGATGGTGCGTTCAGGGCCTGTTCTGGCTTGACGAGCATAAATGTGGATTCAGACAATACTAAATACGACTCTCGCAGTAATTGTAATGCCATTATAGAAACAGCAACGAACACATTGATTATAGGATGCATTAATACTGTTATTCCGAACTCCGTGACAAGTATCGGCGATTATGCGTTCGAGGGCTGCTCTGGCCTGACAAGCGTTACTATCCCGAACTCCGTGACGAGCATCGGTGACTGGGCGTTCTATGGCTGCTCAAACCTAACGAGCGTAATGGTACCTGTAACCGATTATTCGGATTTTTGTAACAATAAGGTTGTTGGTTTAATTCAAGACTACATTAACAAGCCAGTTGTCTTAATTGACGAGAATGGCAATGAAATAAAAGAGTATGATATACCTGAAGGAGTGACGAGCATTGGCAAATATGCATTCTATAACTGCTCTGGCCTGAACATTACCATCCCGAACTCCGTGACGAGCATCGGCGAATATGCATTCTATAACTGCTCCGGCAAGCTAACTGTTAATTGCAATATACCAAGCGTATCTTACTCAGATTATTCACCCTTTAGAGGTTCATTGTTCAGTGAAATAATAATTGGAAATGAAGTGACGAGCATTGGCAACTATGCGTTTAGTATGGGAAATATTCTCATGTCTTTAACAATTGGCTCTGGTGTCCAGTCAATCAGTTCAAATGCCTTTGGTTATGTTGGTCATTCTGGTTATGAACCTATTAAGACCATTTGGCTGACAAATACCCCACCTTCGGGCTATACAAACGCTGAAGGCACGGTGAACTATGTGGCTAACAATTTGTACACATCCTTAAAGAACAAAACAGTGTATCCTTTCCTGAGTTCTTTGTTTGAGGTGGATGGTGTGAAATATGTGCCCGTGAGTCCGTCGGAACGCACTTGCGATGCAATCGACTGCCTATATAGTAAAGCGGCTGCTAACGTAAACATCGGTGCTACTGTGTCGTACAAGGGTGTTCAGATGAACGTAATGAAGGTGAACAAATATGCTTGCTATGGAAACAACTTTATTAATACTGTAGAATTGAGCTATAATGGTGATGTAGAAGATAAAGCTTTCTATGGCTGTACAGGCATAACCAAGGTTACGGCTTCTAATAATGGCAACATCAACAATGGGGCTTTCTATGGATGCTCGTCGATGACAACAGCCATGCTGGGCGACAGCATTACCTCCATCGGCCAGTCTGCTTTTGGAGAATGTTCCAAGTTGGAGAAGATTGACATTCCAAATACTGTTAAAACTATCGGTAAATCTGCTTTTAAAGACTGTTCTGGCCTGACCTCTGTAACCATAGGGAACAGTGTGAAGAGCATCGGTGCTTACGCTTTCCAAGGCTGTAAGGAATTGAATTCGGTGCAGATAGGTAGTAATGTAAGTCTGATTGACGAATTTGCTTTCAGTGGTTGCGAGTCATTGCCAATAATTCGAATCCCACGTGAAGTGATGGACATCAAGAATGCTGTATTCTTTGGATGCAGTGGTTTGAAGACTGTCATCATGGAAGACCGCGAGAAGGTGCTGAACTTAGGCTCTAACAGAAAGAACGATTTTTATAACTATGGCAATCCCTTGTTCTCCGATTGTCCGCTCGACTCCGTTTATATTGGTGGTAACATCAATTATAACACGAGCAGCAGCTACGGCTATTCACCCTTTTACCGAAACACAAGTCTGCGGAAGGTGGTGATTACCGATAAGGAGACTGAGATTTCGGAGAATGAGTTCTATGGCTGCACGAACCTGCAGGATGTGAAGGTTGGCGATGGCGTGGAAAGCTTCGGCTACTGGGCGTTCTCAGGCTGTAGCAGCCTGAGGCACTTGTCGTTTGGCACTAGTGTGAAGATTATTTACAAGGAGGCATTTAGCGACTGCACTGCCGTGACGCAAATTGTCACTCGTGCCACCACACCTCCTATCTGTGGCATTCAGGCCCTCGACGACATCAACAAATGGGAGTGTACGCTGTTAGTCCCTGCTAATAGTATAGCTGCCTATCAGGAAGCAGACCAATGGAAGGAGTTCTTCTTCATAAAGGACATTGAGTCTGGCATTGCAGATGTGAAAAAAGAAGCATCTACTGATAAAAAATATTTTGCACCCAACGGCAAGAAACTTAGCAAACCGCAGAAGGGTCTGAATATCGTGGTGATGCAGGACGGAACGACGAGGAAAGTGGTGAAATAAAAATTCTCCCGATAACACAGGCATTAAGGTAATTGGAGCTGCATAACGTATATATTGTATACCAAAAATTTAGTTTATAACTATAATAGCGTAAAAAGAACGAACTAATACATGTAATTATGAGAAAAATTTTATTCGTCCTGTTATTTGTGATAGTGCCATTGCTAGCAAATGCAGATGTAGTAGAGATTGATGGAATCTACTACAATTTAATTTCCAAATCAAAAACTGCTGAAGTTACTTATCGCGAAGATAGTCTTAAGTATACTGGGGATATAAGTATCCCTTCTATGGTTGAATATGGTGGTACTACTTATTCTGTGGCCTCTATTGGCGCTCATGCTTTTTGGGGTTGCAACCAGTTGAAATCGATAACTATACCATGGGGTGTCACATCTATAGGTCATCAGTCATTTGGACATTGTGAAAGTTTAACATCATTGGAAGTACCTGGAAGTGTTCAGGAATTGGAATTTGGTGCATTCATGCATTGCTATAATTTAATAAGTGTTGTCTTAGGAGAAGGTGTCGCGACTATAGGGGATTCCTCTTTTAAAGAATGCAGAAATCTAAAATCTATTAATTTCCCACAGAGTATTGTTCATGTTGGAAGTGAAGCGTTTTTTGATTGCAAAATGCTTGAGAATATTTATATCACAGATATTGCTTCCTATTGTAATATTCAGTTTAATTATACTCCTTACTATGGCAAGATTCATTTGTTTCTAAATAATCAAGAAATAAAAGAACTAAACATTCCTGAAGGTGTTACATCCTTATATTACAACTTTCACCAATGTGCTTTTATCGAAACCATAACTCTTCCTCAAACAATGGAATCTATCATTGGTGCTTTTAGTGGTTGTGTGGGATTAAAGGAAATAACTCTCCCAGAGAGTGTAAAAAAAATAAACGGTGCTTTTACTGGATGCATTGGTTTAGAAAAAATAACGATACCATGCAATGTAATAGAAACTTATGATGCATTCGTAGATTGCTCAAATTTAAAAGAAGTACATATTTCACAAGGTGTTAAATCAATAAATGAGTTCGCTTTTGCATATTGCAATAATCTTAAAACTGTTTATGTTTCATCAACAGTTTCGAAAATTGAACACGGTGCATTTCAAAATTGTTCAGAACTGGAAAATTTCTATTGCTATTCAGATAAAATAAATGCAGACAATGATATTTTTAAAAACTCTTATATCAATTATGCAACTTTATATATTCCTTATGGAACAAAAGATTTTTATAGCAATAATGACCCATGGAAATATTTTGGAAATATTATAGAACTACCTCCTAATGTTTTTACTCTAACTTATCTTATTGATGAAGATATTTACAAATCATATGAAGTGGAAGCTGGTAAACCAATAATACCAGAAGCAGAACCTGTTAAAGAAGGTTATTCTTTCTCAGGTTGGAGTGGTCTTCCAGAAATTATGCCATCACACGATGTGACGGTAACAGGCTCTTTCACCATTAATCAATATGTGCTGAAATACGTCATAGATGGAGAAACCTATAAAACACAGATTCTAACCTACGGCACGACGATTATTCCTGAACCAGCCCCTATGAAGGAGGGCTACACCTTCTCTGGCTGGAATGGTATTCCAACTACAATGCCTTCACACGATGTTACAGTAACGGGTTCGTTTACCATTAACAAATACAAACTGACATATTTGTTGGATTGGCAGGAAATTAAAACAACAGAGATGATATATGGAACAACTATTACACCTGAGCCAAATCCATCCAAAGAAGGATATATGTTTACTGGCTGGAGTTGCCTTCCAGAAAAAATGCCTGCTCGTGATGTAACTGCTTATGGGGCTTTCTATCAGAGTGGTAAGTTTATGTATGGGTTTAAATGGGAAGAGGAGGAAACAAACTCTAATGGTGCGCCACTAATCACCTTGGCGGTTGGAGAAAAGCATCGCATCAAATACTCATATTCATCAAGTGATATGCCTGATGACATTTTCTATCTTACACAAACAGGAAACTGGGTGACATATGAAAGGAAATATCTCCAAGATTTAGGAAATACGGATGTCGTAGTAGAATGTCCTGAAATGTTCTCTATTAGTCCAAGTGGAGTTATTACTGCACACAAAGAAGGATTAGCAGCTTTAAAGCCCACAGGATACATTCAATCAGAAGGAGGATATGACAGATGCTATATTCAAGTCGTCACAAACTATGAGGAAAAAGAGCCTAACAATGATTTGACTTATGCGAATGAATTAAAGAGTGCTCCTACTAGATTCTGCTTAATGAACATTGCGGATCAGGACTTCTTTAAAGTAAAAGCAAAGGCCGGTGACAAAATTTCTTTTAAAGTAACGGGTGACCATACTTCTCATTTGGGATATAAATGGAATACGATTTCCCCCTCTGGTAAATCAATAGGTGGTGGAGGATTATTAACAGATGAAGAAACAGGCGAGCGTGAGATAACTATAGAAAATAGTCTTACACAAAATCTTGGCAATGGATATTATTACTTACAGATTTATTTTAATCAAAGTATTTCGCAATACTTTGTTAACAACGATTATCTTACTGTTCAAGCATTTATCAATGACGAACCAATAAAAACAAAAATCTATTTCAACTTGAAATACAAGATTGACGAAAATGATTATAAGATATATTCGCTGGAAGAGGGTGAATCAATAATTCCAGAACCCACACCAGAAAAAGAGGGCTATACATTCTCTGGCTGGAATCAGATTCCTGCAACGATGCCTGCGCATGACGTGACGGTGACTGGAACATTTACGGTAAACAAGTATCAGTTGACTTATATCGTAGATGGCGAAGAGTATAAGACATATGAGGTAGAATATGGTGCAACTATTACTCCAGAGCCGGGGCCTGTCAAGGAAGGACACATTTTCTCCGGTTGGAACGGCTTACCTGAAGTCATGCCAGCCCACTCGGTTGTTGTGACAGGAACATTTACGAAGGCGAAGTATATGCTCACCTATATCGTAAATGGCGAAGTGTACAAGTCGATGGAGTTGGAGTTTGGCGCAGTCATCACGCCTGAACCGCCTATAGAGCTGGAGGGACATACATTCTCTGGCTGGAGCAGCATCCCTGCAACGATGCCTGCACACGATGTGACTATAACGGCCACGCTGACGGTGAACAAGTACATCCTGACCTATATCCTCGACGGAAAGGAATACAAGACGATGGAGGTAGAATATGGCACACCTATCACGCCAGAGCCTGACCCGGAGAAGGAAGGCTATACCTTCAGCGGCTGGAGTGAGATTCCTGCAACGATGCCGGCAAAGTTAGTGATTGTTACTGGTACATTCAGCATCAACAGCTATATGCTGACTTATATGATTGGCGACGAGGTGTATAAGCAGATGACGTATGAATATGGCGCAGCGGTTACGCCTGAGCCGAAGCCTGAGGGTGACTATGTCAGCTTCGAATGGGTGGGCGTGCCTGAGACGATGCCTGCACACGATGTAACGGTGACGGCGGTCTATGAGACGGGCATCGCTGAAATCGTAATGATGGCACAGCAAGGACAGGTGCGCATCTATAGCCCCAATGGCAAAATGCAGAACAAACTGCAGAAAGGCTTGAACATCGTGGTGATGCAGGATGGAACGACGAAGAAAGTCGTGGTGAAATAAGCTGAAAAATTCTCGAGAGAATTTAACCCAAAGGCAATGCTTCCCAATCGTGAGGAGCTGCTTTGTGGTTGAATTCTCTCGAGAATGATCTTGTTGAAACACTCTAAAGAATGCTCGCTTTAGCGCTCCTTAGTGATGCTCTGTTCGAAGGGCAATTATTTATCCTTTAAATCCTTTTAATCTTTAGACATTAAAGAAACTCCATCTGAACGGGATTATTTAGTCTAAGGATTTGTAGGATTATAAGGATGGATGTGCTTTGCACATCTTTAGCCACATAACAACACACATTTAATCCCAAATTGGTCATTAGACCAATTATGTTGTTTTTGTTGTACTTGTTGTCTTTTAAACAACTATAATTGTATTCTTTGAAGACAACATGAACAACTTGGACAACATGTAACGGTCTAACGACCGTTTTGTGTTAATCCTTTAAATCCTTTTAATCCTTAGACATAAATAAACAGAAAAGGACCTGCCGTCCGAGGGATAACAGGCCTTTTTTATACAGACAGAGAAAACTACTAGAAATGCTCGCCGTAGCGCTCCTTGGTGATGCTCTCGAGTGAGCGGCCACGAGTGAACGGAGCACCGATGAAGCCTACGATGAGCGAGATGGCCAACAGGACAATCATGCACCAGGCTGCGATGGTAAAGCCCTCGCCGTTTTCGCCGTAGATATAGGTGAAGACGAGTCCCCACACAGCCGACAGGCCGCGCACGATGAAGAACATCAGGCCCTGCGCACCGGCACGGAACTTGGCCGGGAAGAGCTCGCTGCCCCACAGGGCGTAGAAAATCTGCGGCGACGAGCCGCCCTGGATGCCCCACAGGATGGCGAAGAGCCAGAGGCCTGCCATGCCGCCGGCACCCACGGTGATGATGACTACCCATGCGGAGATGGCCACGAGAAGGCCGAAGGTGTAGATGGCCTTATGAGCTGTCTTGTCAATCAGCTTTGACACGATGAACGTCACGCCCACGATGATGGCCCACTGTATGCAGTTCATCCAGTTGGCCTGCTCGTTGCTGACGCCGCCTGCCGTCTCGTAGATATGCGGCTGGAAGAAGCCCATCACGGATGCCACAAGGTTCCAGGTAAGGTAGATGGTGGCGAGGAAAATGACGGTCTTTACGGCTGTCATGTTCTGGAAAAGC
Organism: uncultured Prevotellaceae bacterium; assembly: GCA_902778535.1. Lineage (GTDB taxonomy): Bacteria > Bacteroidota > Bacteroidia > Bacteroidales > Bacteroidaceae > Prevotella. The sequence continues at coordinate 9,808 of CACYYG010000040.1, read as the reverse complement.
ACCTTGATGTTGTCCACAAGACTTGTCTTCTCCTCTTTTTCCTTATTGCTGACAAACTCGGCGCTCTCCTGCAGCTTGCGCTGAAGGTTCCATGCAATGAAGGCCACGATGAACAGCGTGAGGAAGACAATGCGCGACGAGAAGACGTTGGTTGCCTCTGTACTGAGGCCGTCGCCACCGACGGCATGAGCCACGCCTTCCACCCAACCGAAGAGATAGCCGCCAGGTGCGAAGAGCATACCGAAGAGCAGGATGCACATCGGTCCAAGGCCCCACGACATCTGCGAGATGCAGATATTACGTCCACGCTTGTTCACCTCCGAGCTCTCGGAGATATATGTCCACGAGGCAGGCACGCCCACGCCCACGCTGATGCCCGTGACAAGGAATCCGGCCAGCAGCATCGGGTAGTTGAATGAGCACATGACCAGCAGCACGCCGAGCATATACACCAGCAGGTTGTAGGTGAAGATGAACTTGCGCCCATACTTGTCGGCCAGGAATCCGCCGATGATGGCACCGATGGCGGCTCCGAGGCAGTTGGCGCTGATGAAGTTGAGCCACCCCAGATGCACCTCGGAGAGGCCGAGGTAGTTCTGCCACAGCGTCAGTCCGCTGGCACCGGCCACGATGGCACCTGCATCGAGATAGTTGGTGAGAGACACTGCGATGGTAGAGCGAAGAGACCCCCCAGACTCTCCCCCCGCCCTCCCTTTTAGGGAGGGAGCAGATTGCTCTATAGATGTTATGTTCTTATTCATTGAAATAGTTTTCTATTTGTTGTAATACGTTGTCGATGTCGTAAAGAACATCTTCATTCGTGAAGCGAATGACATGAAACCCCATTTGCTCTAAAGCCTCTTCGCGTATGGCATCGTTTTCTGCTTGTTGCCGCTCGGAATGGTATCCGCCGTCAACCTCAATCACCAGTCCGCCTCGTTGAGAGACAAAATCAACGATATAATCTCCAATAATGAATTGCCTGTTAAACCGAGTTCCTACGTCCAATGAACGCAGATGTTCCCACAATACTGATTCTGCTAACGTCATGTTACGACGGTTTTTCTTAGCAAATTCCTTCAGTAATTCATAACGATCAGGTGAAGCGCAATGAAAATCCATGATGCTCAGTTTTGCAAAGGTAATTGCTCCCTCCCTTTTAGGGAGGGCGGGGGGAGAGTCTTCTTATCTCTTGCTCGTCACGTCTTTCTCGTACTGCTGGATGCACTGGATGTACTCTTCGCCCACGGGCACGTTGTTCTTCAGGTTGAAGTAGTCGAACACGGCACCGAAGGGCATCGACTTGGCTTCCTCCATCAGGGCGAGACGCTCGAAGTCCTGACCGTTGTCCTCATACTCACGCAGCTTGGCCTTCGGCTCCAGCAGGGCCTGCAGGATGCACTTCTGCGTGGCGCGGGTGCCGATGATGTAGGCACCGATGCGGTTGATGCTGGCATCGAAGTAGTCGAGGCCGACGTGGGCGCGGTCGAGGGCGTCGCAGCGGACGAGCTCCTTGAACAGGTCGAGCGTCTGGTCGTTCATAATGGTCACGTGGTCGCTGTCCCAACGCACAGGACGGCTGACGTGCAGCATCAGTTCGGGTACGTACATCAGCAGGGTAGAGACGAAGTCTGAGACGTTCTCCGTCTGCTCATAGTGGCCAGTGTCGAGGGTATACATCTGCTTGCGGGTGGCGCAGTAGGCAGTGTAGAAGTCGTGCGAGCCTACGGTGTAGCTCTCCAGACCGATGCCGAAGAGCTTGGCCTCGAAGCAGTTCTTCACGCCGTCGAGCTTCTCCTCCATGATCTCGTCGAGCGAGGCAGCCAGGATCTCACGGTACTTCTTGCGCTGCACGGGCATGTCCTTCGAACCGTCGTGCACCCAGATATTCATGATGCAGGGGTCGTTTTGTGCCTTGCCCATTGCGTCGGCGATGCGGCGACAGCGCTTGGTGTGCTCAATCCAAAAGTCGCGGATGGCCTTGTCGGGGTTAGACAGCGTGAGGCTACCGCTCTTAGGATGCGAGAACGACGTGCTGTTGAAGTCCAGCTTCATGTTGTTCTCCTTTGCCCACTGAATCCAGCTTTCGAAGTGCTTTACTTCTACCTGGTCGCGGTCGACAAACTCACCTTTGAAGTCGCCGTAGATCTCATGCAGGTTCAGGCGGTGATTGCCGGCGATGAGGGTCTTCACGAACTCGATGTCCTTGCGCACCTCGTCGATGTTACGTGCACGGCCGGGATAGTTGCCTGTTGTCTGGATGCCGCCGCTGAGGGCATCGTTGCGCTCAAAGCCTACCACGTCGTCGGTTTGCCAGCAGTGCAGCGATATCTGCTGCTTCTGCAGCTGGTCAAGTACAGCGTCGGTGTTGACGCCAATGGCTGCGTAGCGGTCTTTCGCCACGGCGTAGGCCTGTTCAATCAGATTTGCTTTCATATAAAAATATTGTAATTGATAAGTATTGTTTGCTTTATGACTTCTTTTTGTTCACAACATTCAAGTATTTGTCGTATGCGGCATCCCACTGGGCTTTGTCTTGCGGCTCGTACTTCACCAATTGTGTGGCGGCGGCAATGAGGGTACGCATCTGCCAGATGTCGGCGACAATGCCGGCAGCCTTGGCCTGCATCATGATGTTTCCCAAAGCCGTACATTCCTGCGGACCGGCAAGGACGGTGGCACCAGTCGAGTTGGCCGTGAACTGGTTGAGATACTTGTTGAGCGAGCCGCCGCCGATGATATGCAAGACGTTGAGGTCGAAATTGGCAAACTCCTTCAGCCACTCGAATACCTGACGGTAGCGGAGTGCGAGCGAGTCGAAGATGCATCGGCAGAACTCAGCGGGCGTTTCAGGCACAGGCTGGCTGGTGTCGCGGCAATACTGCTGGATGGCGGTGGTCATGCTCTTCGGAGCTGCGAAGCAGTCGTCATCGGGATTGATGAGCGAACGGAACGGCTCGACGGTCATAGCGCTGCCCTGCAACTCAGGATGGCTGAGCTTGCGCACTTCCTCTGGCCATTCTAAGCGGCAGCGCTCGTAGAGCCACATGCCGCAGATGTTCTTCAGGAAACGCGTAGTGCCTTCCACGCCGCCCTCATTGGTGAAGTTGCGCTCGTAGGAGAGGTCGTTGATAATGGCGTCTTTCGTTTCAATGCCCATCAGGCTCCACGTGCCGCTGCTCAGATAGGCAAAGTTCTCGTCCTTTGCGGGTACGGCAGCTACTGCCGATCCCGTGTCGTGACCAGCCACTGCGATGACGGGCACAGGGCCCAGTCCTGTCAGGCGCTGCACCTCCTCGGTGAGCGTGCCGACGACGGTACCCGGCTGCACCATTGGGCCAAATATTTCTCTTGAAAGTCCTATCGAGGCTAACAGCTTCTCGTCGAGTTCCTTAGTGCGCGGGTCTAGCAGCTGGCTGGTCGAGGCGATGGTATATTCGCACACTTCCTTGCCCGTCAGCATCCAGCTGAGAGCATCGGGCACGAAGAGAATCTTTGCGGCGTTCTCCAAAGCGCTGTTCTTCTCGCGCTGCATGGCATAGAGCTGGAACAGACTGTTGAAGTGCATGAACTGGATGCCGGTCACACCGTAAACTTCACGCCGGGAAACAACGTTGCGCAGATAATCGTCCATTGCCTCGAAGGTGATGGGGTCGCGATACGCGCGCGGATTCCTTAATATAGCTCCGTCATGGCCGATGCACACAAAGTCAACACCCCATGTGTCGATGCCTATCGACTTGATTTTCAGCCCGCGTTGTGCCACCTCCTTCAGACCACGAATCATCTCGAAGTAGAGGGCGTGAATATCCCAGTAGTAGTGGCCGCCCTGCTCGATGAGATGATTGGGAAAGCGTGTCACCTCCTCCAGTTTTAGAGGTGAGAGGTGAGAGGTGAGAGGTGAGTTCTCAATGTTGCCTATGATGGTGCGTCCGCTAGTGGCTCCCAGGTCTACGGCGAAGAAATACTCCTTCTTTTCCATGTGTGTATCGTTGAAAGTATTTAAGTAGTGCTTTTGCCTCAGTTAGTAAATATTGTTGCAAAAGTACAGACTTTCAACTTAACTCACCATGATATTTTGATTATCTTCCTATTGATTTTGATTAGTCCGTTCCCCTTTGCTTGTTTCGGGGATGATGCTCCAGCACCTCACGGCGCAGTGTCTGCATGGAGATATGCGTGTAAATCTCAGTAGTGCCGATACTCTCATGCCCAAGAAGTGCCTGAATGACGCGCAGGTCGGCACCGCCTTCCAGCAGGGCAGTAGCGAAAGAGTGGCGTAGGGTATGTGGCGAGATGGTCTTCGTAATGCCAGCCTCCTCAGCCTGTCGTTTCAGCATGATGAGAATCATTGTTCGTGTGAGGTGGGCACCACGACGGTTCAAAAACACGAAGTCTTCCTCGCCTGGCTTTATCTTCAGACTGTTGCGCCAAGGCAGATAATTTGCAATCTCTTTCAAGGCCCTGTCAGAAATGGGCACCAGTCGCTCCTTGCTACCCTTGCCCGTGATGCGCAGATAGCGTTCTTCCTCAAACAACTGGCTCCACTTCAGGCTGACCAGCTCTGAAACACGCAGGCCGCAGGAGAAGAGCACCTCAATGATGGCGCGGTTGCGATGGCCTTCAGGTACCGACAGGTCGATGCTGTCTTCCAGCGTGTCCACCTCGGCGGGCGTCAGAAACTCAGGCAGATGCTCGCCCAGGACAGGATTCTCTAAAAGTTCCGTAGGGTCTTGCTCCACGTAGCCGTCGAGCACCATGAAACGGAACAGCGCGCGCACACCACTGAGGATGCGGCACTGCGACCGTGGGCCGATGCCGATGTCGTGCAAGCCTGCGGAAAACTCCTGCAAGTCGTCGAGGGTGACGTCACACAACGCCTTGTCCTGAGGTTTGAGGAAGGCCAGCAGTTTCTCCACGTCGCGGCTGTAGGCATCGAGCGTATTGCCCGACATGCTGCGTTCCAGCTTCAAATAACGGATGAAGCCGCGCAGAATCTTCTCATTCGTCGTATCAGCCATAGCGTGCGCAAAGTTACGGCTTTTTATCCTGAGAAAAGAAGGAAAAAGTGTTTTTCTTTTCATTATGGTGTGAAAAGCCGTACCTTTGACTTCATCGAAGGTTCTTTCGTTCGGAAATAAAAAGAAAAACATGTTTTCCTTTTGTATTTCACTCGCTTATTCGTACCTTTGCACGCAAAAAGGAACAAAACAGAAAAAGATGAAAGACTTCAAACGCTGGCTGCCCGACGTGCTGGCAGTAGTATTGTTTGCCGTGCTGGCTTTTGCCTATTTCTTCCCAGCCGACACAGAACACCGCATCCTCTATCAGCATGACACTTCGGCAGGTGCCGGAGCAGGCCAGGAGGCAAAGGAGTATCTGGAGAAAAACGGTGAGCGCACCCGTTGGACCAACAGCCTCTTCGGCGGTATGCCCACCTATCAGATAGCGCCGTCATACAGCAGCAATGTGCCGGTGACAACAGTGGAAAACGCGTACCACTTGTGGCTGCCCGACTACGTGTGGCACCTTTTTGCCTATATGCTGGGCTTCTTCATTCTTTTGCGCGCGTTCAATTTTAAAACATACTTAGCAGCGCTGGGCTCTATTCTCTGGGCTTTCAGCACCTATTTCCTCATTATCATTGCTGCTGGCCACATGTGGAAGGTGATGGCTCTGGCCTATCTGCCGCCCATGATTGCAGGCGTAGTGCTGGCTTATAGAGGCAAATATCTGTTGGGCTTGCTTGTAACGGCCATCTTTACCGCATTGGAGGTGCACGCCAACCACGTGCAGATGACCTATTATTTCCTCTTTGTCATCCTCTTTATGGTGGTGGCATACTTGATAGAAGCCATTCGCCAGAAGCAAATGGCACAGTGGCTGAAGGCTACTGGCGTCTGCATCATTGGCGGACTGTTGGGCGTGCTGGTGAACATATCCAACCTCTACCATACGTGGGAATACAGTAAGGCCACGATGCGTGGCGGCTCAGAACTGAAAGCCGATGCACAGGGCGGCACCGACGGCGGACTGGAGCGCAGCTACATCACGCAGTACAGCTACGGCAAGGGCGAGACGTGGTCGCTGCTCATCCCCAACGTGAAAGGCGGCGCCTCGATGCGCGCCGACGCTGAGCAGGGCACCGCTTTCTGCAGCCTCGGCGAGAACAGCGCCGCAAAGGCAAAGGCCAGCGAGGTGGTCACTCTGCCCGACGGACAGAGCTTACAGGCCGGGCAGCTCTTCGACATGCTGCCGCAATACTGGGACGAGGGCGGCACCATGGGCCCCGTCTATGTGGGCGCTCTCGTCATCCTGCTCTTCGTCCTCAGTCTCTTTGTAGTAAAGGGACCAATGAAATGGGCATTGCTGGCTGTCACCATTATGAGCATCCTGCTGTCGTGGGGACATAATTATCAGGCCTTCACCGACTTCTTCATCGACCATGTGCCGATGTATGCCAAGTTCCGCACGGTGGAGAGCATCCTCGTCATTGCCGAGTTCACCATTCCTTTAATGGCTATGTTGGGCCTGAAGCGCGTCATCGACGAGCCGGAACTGCTGCGTAAGCGCATCAACATGACCACGCTCATCGCCTGCCTCGCTGCCTTCCTCATACTGATGGGCATCAGCAGCGGCATTGGCATAACGCTCTTCATGGGTTTTCTGGCCTTGCTGATAGTCATGGTGAACAGCACGATGAACTATTTTGGGAAGAAGAGTCCGCTGGCCGTTTTTGATAAGAAAGAATTGCCGCTGACACCGCTGACCACGAGCTTTGGTCTTGTGGGCGGTGCGCTGCTTATCTTCGCCATTGCCCCCTCGGCTTTCTTCAGCTTTATCAAGCCCGACCAGCCCGAATGGGTGGAGCAGCTCAGCGTGATACAGGACGTGCGTAAGTCCATCTTTACTGCTGACTGCTGGCGCTCCTTGGCTATTGTCGCCATTGGTGCCGTTGTTCTTTGGCTTTATATGACGAAGAAGCTGAAGGCGCTGCCCGCCGTTGCCATCATTGCCGTTGTATGCCTCTTCGACCTCTGGCAGGTGAACAAGAACTACCTCAACGACGGCATGTTCCGTAGCGACAGCATCAAGGAGGAGACACACGCCAAGACACCGCTTGACGACTATCTGTTGCAGGACAAGACATTGGATTACCGCGTGCTGAACATGCCCTACGACGATCGACAACTCTCTACGGTGTTCAACGAGAACCAGACGAGCTATTACCACAAGAGCGTGGGCGGCTATCATGCCGCGAAGATGCAGCGCTATCAGGATTTGATTGACAGCTGTATCGTCCGTGAGATGATGGCCATCAACTATTATGCACCGCAGATCAATTATCAGTTGGACTCTATCGACAGCGACATGATCATGCCCGTGCTGAACATGCTCAATACACGGTATGTTGTGGTGAAAACAGACAAAGGCCTGATGCCTATGTTGAACAGTCATACCTGTGGCAACGCATGGTTTGTTGACAAGGTGAGCTACGTGGGCACGGCTAAGGAAGAGCTGGCAGCACTGAACGAGACAGAACTGCGCCATGAAGCCGTGGCCGACAAGCAGTTTGAGAAGATTTTGGGACAGGCTGCGGCACAGGACAGCACCAGCAGCGTACAGTTGGAGAGCTATGAGCCCAACCATCTCGTCTACAATGTCGAGAGTAAGACAGGCGGCGTGCTCGTCTTCTCAGAAATCTATTATCCCTCATGGACTGCCACCGTCGACGGCAAGCCCGTGGAGCTGGGGCGCGTCAACTACGTGTTGCGTGCTATTCACATCGATGGCGGCAAGCACAAGGTGGAGTTAGACTTCCATCCCGCTACTATCAAGACTACTGAGACAGTGGCCTATGTTGCTATGGTCATCCTTGTGTTGCTTCTTCTGGGCATCATCTTTATTGAATGGCGCAAAAGTAAAAAATCTTCAAAAGCATGAAAAAGACGCAAGGATGCGCAGCCACTCCCCTCTCTTGTAGGGACGGCGTGAAGGGTGGGGCCACTATTTCCATCCTGTTTATCATATCGCTTTTTATTGGAATGACTGCCTGCAAGGGCACTCACAAGGCCACGGATATGGCAGGCACCAGCCCCTTCGTGCAGCGCCAAGGCACAACCTTCGTTGTCGACGGCCACGACTACCGTTTCGTGGGCACGAATTTCTGGTACGGTGCCATTCTCGGCAGCGAGGGACAGGGCGGCGACCGCGAGCGTCTGTACCGCGAGCTGGACAAGCTGCATGAATTGGGCCTTGACAACCTGCGCATCCTCGTGGGCAGCGACGGTGAGCGAGGCATCACCACGAAGGTGGAGCCCACGCTGCAGGTTTCTCCCGGTGTTTACAATGACACCATTCTGGCCGGCCTCGACTTCCTTTTGCAGGAGATGGGCAAGCGGAATATGAAGGCTGTGCTCTACCTGAATAACTCATGGGAGTGGAGTGGGGGATATGGCTTCTATCTGGAGCAGGCCGGAGCGGGCAGGCAGCCGCGTCCCAATGAGGACGGCTACGGTGCCTACATGCAGGCAATGAGTAAATATGCTACCAATGAGAAGGCCCACCAGCTGTTCTACGACTACGTGCGTTTCATCGTCAACCGTACCAACCGCTACACCCATGTAGCATACGCCGACGACCCCACGATTATGGCGTGGCAGATTGGCAACGAGCCGCGTGCCTTTAGCGAGGAGGCAAAGGAGCCTTTTGCACAATGGCTCAGCGAAGCCTCGGCGCTCATCCGCAGCTTAGACAAAAACCATCTTATCAGCATTGGCTCGGAGGGTATTTGGGGCTGCGAGGGCGATACGGCACTCTATGAGCGCGTCTCGGCCGACGAGAACATCGACTACCTCAACGCACACATCTGGCCCTACAACTGGAATTGGGCAAAGCAGGACTCGCTGAAGGAGAACATTCAGCGCTCCTGTGACAACTCCGGTGAATATCTGAAGGAGCACGTGCGCATTGCCCAAAAGCTGCAGAAACCGCTGGTGATAGAGGAATTCGGCTATCCCCGCGACGGTTTCCAGTTCGGCTGCGCTACGCCTACCACAGCGCGTGACGAATATTACGACTACATCTTCTCAATGGCGATGGGCGACAGCACCGTGCGCGGCTGCAACTTCTGGGGATGGGGCGGCGAGGCCCGTCCGGTGCATGAGCAGTGGCAGGTGGGCGACCCCTATTGCGGCGATCCTGCACAGGAGGCACAAGGGCTGAACTCTGTCTTCGACTGCGACAGCTCAACCCTGCAGATTATCAGAAAGCACAACGGGAAATAATCCTTTTTCGTCTTTTCACTCTAACGGCGTATCTCGGTTAAGTGATATGCAAAAAATAACTTGGTACGATTCGGAAGTACGGAGGTACGGGGGTACGAGAATAGCTTGCACGCCTGTCTTCATCGTAAGGTCTAATCTCATACCCCCGTACCTCCGTACCCCCGAAAATTTTGCCCGTAGGGGTCAACGCCGCTTTGCCCTCGGGAGTCAAACGCGCGCGGCTTTTCCATCGGGCGAGTACATGCCGGCTCCCACATACTCGCTGTAGGTGATGTTCACCTTCTTGCCGCTGCCCTGCCACTGGGCGCCGGCCTTGTACTGGGCGGAGGGCTGCGACGGCAGGAAGGTGTCATACTCCGTGCGTGAGAAGGGCGCTGTGTCGGAATACTGCGACTGTGCCTGGGCCGAAATGGTGTTGTCGTTGACAAAGAGGGTGTCGGACGAGGTGACGGGCAACCAGGTCTTCGTCCTGCGCCGGTAGTCGTCATATTCATGGTAGACGATGACGCTTGGCAGTGAGG
>CACYYG010000039.1 GCA_902778535.1 uncultured Prevotellaceae bacterium | reverse complement strand
GATGAACACCGTGTCGTACTTGCTCAGGTCGACGTCACCCTCATACTCGGGCAGCTCACCGTTCTTGGTTTCTTCCTGTGCCAGTTTGATAAGCGGGTTGTAGGCCATGCCGTCGTACTTGTGGGTAACGATTTCAAACTGCTCTGCACCTGTCAGTTCCGTGATGTAGTCGGCCACAATCTTCGTGTTGCCCACCTCGATGTTTCCTACTGCGTAGTTGTCTCCTGCATGTGAGAAGAATACTACAATTGCCTTTCCTTCCTTGTTCATAACTTTCTCCTGTTTTGCACCACCGCTGCAAGCCGTGGAAACCAGCAATGCTATGGCGGCTGTGATGATACTTTTGATATTCATATTTATTTTTCTTTTGAATCTGGGTGCAAAGTTACGATGATTTTTCGATACTTTGGTATCACAAATTGCGCTATAGTTTTCACTTTTTGCGCAATTCTTTCTTCTAAGTTTAAAATAATGTGTAATTTTGCCGAATGAATTCGGCAAAATTCTATTATTCCACAGACTTCTATGGGATGAATTCCCGCGAGTTGAGTCACACCTGTATGCATTTGCTCTGCTTGGCAGGTGAGAGTAGTTTTGTGTTCAACGAGCACTGCTACCACATTGTCAAAAATGATTTGGTGGTGATACCGATGCCTGATCGTATCAGCAACCTTGCTGGACATGTAGACTTGCAGGTGGAGTGGTTTGCTGCCGACTATAAATTCCTGCAGAACCTGCTGCCATCGAACAATTACAGTATCGGTGGAAGTATCTCGCTGAACCAAGACCCCGTCATCAAACTCTCAGAAGAACAGTCACAGCATCTGTTGGAGGATTTTCATCGTCTGCGTGACCGTATGGACGACAGCCATTTACAGTTCTATCACGAACTAATGGGCAGTCTCTGTCTGACGATGATGTACGACATTTTCGAAGCGCACGCCCAGCGTGAAGCCACTGACTCGCATACCGACCGCACGGCCTACATCGTGAAACAACTGATGGCATTGCTCTCTACGGGCATCAGCCGAACAGAACGTGATGTGAGCTACTATGCAGAGCGACTAAACGTGTCGCCAAAGTATCTCTCGGCCACCATCAAACGCATGACAGGACATAGTGTAACCTCATACATCGACTGCCATACTATACCTATACTGAAAGACTATCTGAATGATGAACGCCTGTCCCTCACTCAGATAGCAGAACTGATGAATTTCACGACTCTTTCCTACTTCAGCCGCTACTGCACCAAACATCTTGGCCAGTCTCCCAGCGAGTACCGTCTGAGTCTTCAACCGAAATAAAGTGAAATCTAATTTGTTGACAGTTCATATATAACATCCGTTATCGTATTATCTTTTGATCTGCCTTTTTATTGTTTTTAGTTAAAACAGAGGTTGAATGCAGACTATTTACTAATTTTGTATTCCGATAAAATGCACAATATTATCATTGTTTATTCCGATAAATATACTATTTTTAGTAGAAACCCGTATCTAAAAGCAGTAGTTTGATATTAATCTCATCTTGCAAATAATATTACTTTGCATATTCTGCGACATTTTTACATAATAATCGTCGGAAGCCTTCTTCAGAAGGCTAAAAAAGGACCTGCCCAAACGGACAGGTCCCTTTACTTATGATATCAGAGTCAATTTACTCCTCGACGGCTGCCTGCGCGGCGGCTAACGGGAGCTGATTATCAATGACTTACGAAAGAACTGGTTAACATTCCGAATGCAAATTATACACGTTCTGCACGTTCTGCACGTTGCTGACTCGTATTCTTCTGCAAGAATAATCGCTTAAGTAATAAAATCTGTCTTCATCTAATCTAATCTTAATCTTTATGATTACTATTCGGTCAACAATTTGATCGACATTTTGGTCAACATTTTGTCAGACCATTTTCACAATAGTCGCATCACAAACTCTGGATGGGAAATAATCCCATAAAGCACATTCAGCAAACTGTTTGCAAATTTAATGATTTCTTCTGACTAAGCTTTTCTTTAGACGTCGCAACTTATTTCGCCACTTTCTTGCCGCCTACGACGTAAATGCCGTGGCGAAGGCTGCGGAGCGCCGGTGCACCCTGTCCCAGCCTTCGTCCGCTGAGGTCGTGTATGGCAAAGTCTTCGCGCCTCAGCGCCTCAGTGTCCTCAACGCCCATCGGCACGTCGTCGTTGTTGGCCTCGCCGTAGACGTTGGTCTGGTAGAACCTGACACGGTAGGGCCACTGCTCCTCGGTGTTGTCTATCCATCCCGTGAAGTTGTGTGTCCAGTAGGTCGAGGGTGCTCCGCTGATGACGAGCCACACGTGGCTGCAGCCTGCAGGGCAGTCGAAGGCGATGAGTTGGTCGGCGTCGTTGTAGCCGGCGCGGTGCATGTCGCCATAGACGCGCGTGCCGTCGCTCTTGAAGGCTACGAATCCGATGCGCCATCCCGCGCGCGTGATGTTTTTAGCGGTGTAGCCGTCGGCACCGGCCTTGCCCTCGAACTCCACGTAGAGCGTCTTGGCCTTGGAGGGAGCGTTGAGGCGGATGGCATTGTTGCCGTAGTTCTCGATGCAGTTTTTCTTCTCGGGCCACCAGTAGCCGTCGTCGTCCTTGGTGAGTGCTGTCTGGCTGCGCCAGCTGGCCTTGCCGTCGCCGATGGAGCGTATGGGGTCGAGGTCGAAGGTGGTCATGCGTGCTCCCCACTCCCAGAGTTCGTCGCCGAGCTGGCTGACCTTCTGGCTGGTGGTACCCGTCATGCGGGTGCGCATGTAGGTCTCGAAGGGGTCTTCGGGGTCGCGGCAGTCGTTCCACAGCCGTCCCACGGCGTCCCAGCCGTGCTTGTGCACGAAGAGGTCCTGGATGAAGAAGTTCTCGTAGCGGAGGTACCCGGCGAGGGGGTGGCGGTGCATCCCGTTGAGGGAGTTCCAGAGCCACTCGTTGTCGTTGAGGAGCTTGCCGGGGTAATAGACGTAAGCCATCCACTGGGCGCACATCTCCCAGAAGGGGTTCACCGTGGATTCGTGCCAATTGTACATCCATCCGTTCCAGTCGCCGTTGTCGCAGTGTACCTGGTACTGGAAGCAGTGGCCGATTTCGTGGGCCACGGTCTGTCCGCCGCGCGAGGTGTAGGCCCAGCGCGAGAGCGAGAGCATACCGATCTGGTTGTCAATGCCGCTGCCCTCGGCTTTCCATTCGCTGGTCGAGTAGAGGCGGATGATCATCTTGTAGGTGTCGCTCTTGGACTTGCCCTGGTTGATGGTGATGAAACCGAGCTTGTCGGCATACACCTCGAAGATTTTGTCGGCCGTCTCCAGTATGCCCGGGACGGCACTTGGCACTTCGTCGCCATATTCCTTCTCCCAGAAGAGCACCCAGTGCTTCGACTGGTAGGAGCGCTTGTAGCTCCACTGGTTGTTGTTGTCCTGCAGCTTCGCATCGCTGCCGCAGGCGCTTCCGCTGCAGTAAATCTTCTTGTCGACAGCCTTGATGCGTGTGTTCAGGCTGTTGGTGGCCGCTGCCAGCTGGTCGTCGGTCAGGGTGCAGTCCTTCACTTGCTCCTTGGCCGTGGCTACTGTCTGGTCAAGAACGCCCCACGCCGTGGCTTTGCGGGGCATGTCCTTCCACCACGCCAGCACCTTGTCGGCATAGTTGATGCGCTCCTGCAGCGATGTGTAGCGCGCCACCGACTCCTTGGCCGCCGCCATGGCTGCCGTCAGCGCGGCGTACGCTTCGTTCAGTGCGTTCTCGTCGTAGATGGGTTTGTTGTCTTCGCCGGTGCCTGTGCCGGCCAGTGCCTGGCGTGCTTCGTCGATGGCTTGGTTGAGACCGTCTGCTGCCGTCTGCTGCATCACGTTGGAAGCATCATCCTCAGCCTGCGTCACGAGGCTCTGCAGTTCCTTGACGATGTCCGACGTGCCGACCTCGCCGATGTACTGCAACTGGAAGTTGTCCACGCAGAGATAGTTCCCCGTGGGGTCCTCGGTCTGCACGCCGACTTCAATCTCCCCATGTTCCTCCACGACGGAGAAGTCGACATGGTAGGTTTTCATGGCTGTGACGAGCGTCTTCGTGAGCCCGGCATAGAGGTATGCACCCTTCTGTGCGGCGCCTGTATTGGTGACACTGCCCTGTCCCGACTGCTGGATGTGCAGGGCGTTGGCCAAGAGGCGGTAGTTGCCCTTGGGCAGCCCTTTCAGCACCTGCGAGAGGCTGGCGTCAGAAATTTTGCTTCCCCGGCTGACCCATGCCTCCATATAGTAGGTGCCGTCCTTCTTGGTGAAATAGCTGTTGGTCTGTGAGCTCATGCCCAGGACTGTCCATCCTGCCGTTCCGTCCACCTCGAACGAGGGGTTCTGGAGGTAGCGGTCGGTGCAGTCGAAGGGTGTGCTTGGCGAGGCGTTCCACCATCGGTAGGTCTCTATAGCCTCTTTCAGAGCCTCGTCGGCAGCCAGCACTTCAGAGAGCGGAGTCTCGCTGCCATCGTAGGCAGCCTGTGCGCGGTCGATGGCCGTCTTCAGGTCGTCGGCTCCCCGTCCGCTGCCGTCGGCATAGAGGGTGTTGGCTTCCTGGAGGGTCTTGTTCAGTCCGGCCTTGCTGTCGTCCATGCTCTGTACCAGAATCTGCACGTAGTCGATGAGCAGGTTGGCCGAACTGCCGGAACCTGTGTTCTCCGCTGCCGTATAGCCAATCTGTATCTTGCCTCGGGTGCTCTCGGTCAGTGTGAAGGATATCTGGTCCAGCGACCACGTCTTCGAGGGATAGCCGTTGAGCGTGGAGATGACGGCAGCGCCGTTCTGCGGAATCCACGCCAGCTGCGACCTGCCTTTCGTGGCGCTCTTGCCGTTGTAGGTGGGAACGTTGATGGTATAGGTGCCGGCGGGCAGGGTGACGTTCTGGCTGTAGGTCATCGCCACGCCCCAACCCGTCGACAACGCCAGCGCGCCACCCTCGCTGTTCTGGTAGCCCTTGGACGGTACTTCGCCGCCGTTGAAGGTGCCGGCGAAGCCATATTCATAGATGCCGGTGATGGTGTAATCAACGGTGAACCCGGCTGTCCATCCCGTGATGGTCTTGATTTCCTGTTTCACCTCGGTGGTGGCTCCGGCCTTGTGGTGGAAGCCGCTGTCGAAATCGTAATGGGTCAGGTAGTCGGCCGTGACGTCGGTCTGTGCCGAGGCCGTCAATGCTGCTCCGCAGAGCAGGAGCATGATGTTTCTTTTCATGAGGGTTGATTTTCTGGTTGTTGATCGTTTTCTGCCGAGAGGATAAAGGCGAAGTGGTGGGGCAGGTTGCCGTCGATGGTGTATTTCGGCAGGGTGCGCTTGCCCCAGGTGTCGGTGCCGCCCACACCATGGACGTTGAGGTCGATGTTGACGCAGACGAATCGTCCTCGCGGCACCTCATGCGGGTGAAGCGGTCCGAGGTCCTCGTCGCCGTAGTCCCAGGCGCTGACGCAGAGCGGCTGAAGGCCTTCGATGCGGACGGTGCGTCCGGGCTGTGAGAATTCTATCCACCGCACGTCGCAGCGGTAGCCGTTGTCCTGCGGGTGGATGTACTCGGTCTGGAAGTCACCGAGCGGCATCACGTACTCGCCGAGGAAGGCTGACCGTTTGCGGTCGGGATAGTTCTCCCACGGGCCGCGGCCATAGTAACGAACCTGCGTGAAGTTGGCAGGCAGGCGCATCTGCATACCAAATCTGGGCATCACGGGGCGGTCGTGGGACGTGGGACGGTAGTCCATCTCTACGAGGATGTTGTGGTCGTCGAGTGCGGTGTAGTGCACCTTCACGTCCCTCACCTCCTTCCACATCGCCGTGCGGCGAGCAAAGCCAGCGGCACTCTGGTTGTCGTTCTCAGGTTTCCAGAAACAGGGTTCGAGAGGAGCCTGGAGCAGCTCGCGCCCGCCGACGATCCACGAGGTGAGGGCATTGCCGCAGACGGTGACGCCCTTCGCCTTGCCCTCCGCCCTCGCACACTTCGTGATGTCGGTCTTGGCGGGGAAGGTGTATGGCTCCAGCACAAACTGCTCGCGGGCCACGGCAAAGCCCTTGTCTGCCCACGGCATGTCGCACCGCAGGCGGGCATAGACGTTCAGCACGGTCTCACTGCCGTAGCGCAACGTGTCGTAGGTGTAGTCGTATTCGCTGAGTTCGGTAAAGCAGTCGCGGTTGATGACCTTCACGTTGCCATTGCCCTCTCGCTCAAACTGTACAGGAGCATAGACGTGCTGCACCTCATAGTATGCCGGATGAGGCGTGCGGTCGGGGCCTACAATGCCGTTGATGAGGAATCGTCCGTCATTGGGCTGGTCGCCGAAGTCGCCGCCGTAGGCCCAGAACTCGTCGGACTGCAAGGACAGATCGGCGGAGAAACGCAGGGGGCCACCGTCGATAGGCTTGGCCAGCCCTTGATCCGCCCAATCCCAAATGACAGCTCCAAGAATGCTGGAATCAGCGTAGATAATATCCCAGTATTCCTGCATATTGCCAGTGGAATTACCCATTGAATGAGCATACTCTCGCATCATGAACGGACGGTCGCTGACGCGTTCTGCCACCTGTCGCATTTCTTCGGGGTAGAGGTAGCTGTCGTCGTAGATGGCAGAGTAGCGACGGTCGCTGTCGTAGAAAGTTGGACGTGTTGGATCCAAGGCAACAATGGTATCGCGCATGGCTTTTGCGTTTGCTCCAGCTCCTGCCTCGTTGCCCAGACTCCAAAGAATGATGCTAGGATGGTTGCGGTCACGCAGTACCAACGAGGAAGCACGATCTACATGTGCCTTTAGCCACGTAGGATTGTCGCCCATATCCTTGTTTCCGATGCCGAAGCCGTGGCTCTCATTGCAAGCTTCGTCCATGACGTAGAGACCATAACGGTCTGCCAACTCATAAATGAGCGCTGTGTGGGGATAGACCGTGGTACGCAGGAAATTGATATTGGCCTGCTTCATCAGTCTGATGTCCAGTTCGCAAGTGGCATCATCGACGTAGCGGCCCATGCGAGGATGGTGGTCATGACGGTTGACGCCACGCAGTTTCACGTTCTGTCCATTGATTTTGAAGACCTCACCCACGATGTCTATACGTTTTACACCGATGTGATAGTCAAAATGTTCTATGGTCGTCCCCTTGCTGTCACGCAGTTCAACAGCAAAGGGATAGAGGTGTGGTTTCTCTGCCGACCAGAGACGCGGATGCCGAAGCTCACAACGGAGTTGCACGTGCATCGTGTCTTTGGCCGCAAGGCGATGCACGCTACCCTTGATTTCCTTCCCTTCAATGAGGAAGGCCACGTTCAGGTCCTTCACGCTTTTGCGGCTGGTGTTGCACAGTTCCACATCGGCCTTGACCTCTGCGATGCTGAAATCTGTGTTGGGGATAGCCGTAACATAGTAATCGCTGATATGCACGGGCGGCCTCACCCAGAGCTGCACAGGGCGGAAGATGCCACTCAGACGCCACATGTCGATGTCCTCCAAATAGGCTCCATCACTCCAGCGATACACTTCCACTGCAAGGCGGTTCTGTCCTTCTCGGGCGTAGCGTGTGATGTCGAACTCAGCGGGCGACATGGAGTTCTGACTGTAACCCACCTGTTGTCCGTTTACCCACACATAGAAGGCCGATTTCACGCCGCCGAAGTGGAGAATGATATTCTGTGTCAGCTCCTTGCGCGAAAGATTAAAAAAGGTGACGTAGGAACCCACGGGATTGCGGTGGTTGTATGCATACCACTCTTTGGGCGGTTCGCTGGTCACGCTGGGAGGATTCGGTTGAAAGGGAAACTTAAAGTTGGTATAGATGGGCTTACCGAAGTTCTGCATCTGCCAGTTTCCCGGCACGATGATGTGATTCCACTGGCTGACATCGAAATCAGTTCGATAGAAGTCTGCGGGCCGCTCGTCCGGATTAGCGGACCAATAGAAGCGCCACTGCCCATTGAGTGAGATGATTTCCTTGCATTCAGATTCGCGAGAAGGCAGTTGCAACGTCGCATGATAGGGCAGCTTGTTGATTCCCACCACCTGTGGGTTCTCCCAATCACGGACGGTGGCCTGAGACAAAGCCGAAGAGGTACATGCCAGATAGACGAGGGCACCAATGAGAATGTTTTTCAGCGTATCCATTTCTTATGATTGATGATGAAGATTCCTTTTTGGGTGGGATGAGAAATGCGGCGACCGCTGAGGTCAAACCATTCACCCTTTGCCGCTTGACTCTCCTCATTCTGTAAGAAGTCAATGCCAGTGGTCAAGCTCTCGAAGATTTCGTCAATCTCGTTGGCGGTCAGGGGCAGCAGCAGGTAGCCGTTGGTGTCGAAGTCGGTGGAGATGTTGTCCGTGAGGTTCAGCGTACCGTCCACGTGACAGCGGTCGCCCTTCAGCTGGGCGTCGCGCCGGTGCCGCGAGTGGTCGCGCAGCCAGCGCGTTTCTCCGTCGCCGGCAGCAAGAAGCAACCATTTTTTATTTGTCTGTTTCATATAAATTCGTTTTGTGATGTTAATCCATTAATGTATCATTCACCCACAAAGGTACGAACAATTATTTAAACTCCGATAAAATGAAGCGTTATTTTTGTTGAATTCCGATAAGATACACAATATTATCATGGTTTATTCCGATATGAACACTGCTTTTAGTAGAAACTTGGAGATACAAAAAGGGACCTGCCCAAACGGACAGGTCCCTTTCATTATTTAAGAGTGATAATTACTCCTCGACGGCTGCCTGCGCGGCGGCGAGACGGGCGATGGGGACACGGAAGGGAGAGCAGCTGGCGTAGTTCATGCCGATCTTGGCGCAGAACTTGACGCTGCTGGGCTCACCACCATGCTCACCGCAAATGCCGCAGCGCAGATCGGGACGCACCTCGCGACCCTGCTTCACGGCATACTTGATGAGCTTGCCGACACCGTTCTGGTCGAGCACCTGGAACGGGTCAACCTTCAGGATCTTCTTGTCGAGATAGACGGGCAGGAAGCTGGCAATATCGTCGCGGCTGTAACCGAAGGTCATCTGCGTCAAGTCGTTGGTACCGAATGAGAAATACTGAGCCTCAGTGGCGATGCGGTCAGCTGTCAGAGCAGCGCGAGGAATCTCAATCATCGTACCAATCTCGAACTCAACCTCAACACCCTCAGCGGCGAATACTTCGCGAGCGGTTGACTGGATGATATCCTTCTGCTGCTTTAGCTCGTGCAGGATACCAATCAGAGGCACCATGATTTCCGGCATGGGGTTCTTGCCTTCCTTCTTCAGCTCGCAGGCAGCACTCAGGATGGCGCGTGTCTGCATAGCGGTGATTTCGGGGAAGGTGATGCCCAGACGGCAGCCGCGGTGACCCAACATCGGGTTGTTCTCGGCCAAAGAGGCGACACGGCGCTGGATGGTTTCCAGGCTTACGCCCATTTCCTCAGCCATCTGCTGCTGACCAGCCAGATCGTGGGGAACGAACTCATGGAGGGGAGGATCGAGCAGGCGGATGTTCACAGGAAGTCCGTCCATAGCCTCAAGGATGCCCTTGAAGTCGGCCTTCTGATAAGGCAGCAGCTTGGCGAGAGCCTTCTCGCGTCCGGCAACGCTATCGGCGAGAATCATCTCACGCATTGCTACGATTTTCTTGTCCTCGAAGAACATGTGCTCGGTACGAGTCAAGCCGATACCCTTGGCGCCGAAGTTACGGGCGACCTGTGCATCATGAGGAGTATCAGCATTGGTGCGAACCTGCAGCTTGGTGTACTTGTCGCAGAGGTCCATCAGCTCCTTGAAGTCGCCGCTGAGCTCAGCAGCCTTCGTGGGAACCTCACCGGCATATACCTGTCCAGTACTACCGTTCAGAGAGATGTAGTCGCCCTCTTTGTATACTGTTCCATCGATTTCAACGGTCTTGTCCTTGTAGCTGACGTTCAGCGAACCTACGCCCGAGACGCAGCACTTACCCATGCCACGAGCCACAACGGCAGCGTGTGAGGTCATACCGCCACGAGCGGTGAGAATGCCCTCAGCAGCAGCCATACCGGCGAGGTCCTCAGGCGAGGTCTCGATGCGGACGAGCACCACCTTGTGACCATCCTCGTGCCAAGCCTTGGCATCGTCGGCGTGGAACACAATCTGACCACAGGCAGCACCAGGGCTGGCAGGCAGGCCTTGAGCAATGACCTTGGCCTTTGTGAGAGCCTTCTTGTCGAAGATGGGGTGCAGCAGCTCGTCGAGCTTCTGGGGCTCGCAGCGCATGATGGCGGTCTTCTCGTCAATCATTCCCTCGTGCAGCAGGTCGATGGCAATCTTCACCATAGCGGCACCTGTGCGCTTGCCGTTACGCGTTTGCAGGAACCACAGCTTGCCCTCCTGTACGGTGAACTCCATGTCCTGCATGTCGCGATAGTGGTTCTCCAGGTTCTTCTGAATCTGGTTCAGCTGTGCGTAGGTGTCGGGCATAGCCTCCTCCATCGAAGGATACTTAGCCACACGCTCTTCCTCGCTGATGCCGGCACGCTCAGCCCAGCGCTGTGAACCGATCTTGGTGATCTGCTGCGGAGTACGGATACCGGCCACCACGTCTTCGCCCTGTGCGTTGACGAGATACTCGCCGTTGAACAGAGGCTCACCGTTGGCGGCATCACGGCTGAAGCATACGCCAGTTGCCGATGTGTCGCCCATGTTGCCGAATACCATAGCCATCACGCTGACAGCCGTGCCCCACTCGTCGGGTATGCCTTCCATCTTACGATAGAGGATGGCGCGCTCGTTCATCCAGCTGCGGAACACGGCGCAGATGGCGCCCCAGAGCTGCTCGATAGGATCGTTGGGGAAGTCCTTGCCGGTGCGTTCCTTGATGGCAGCCTTGAACAGCTGCACCAGTTTCTTCAGTTCGTCGACGTTCAGGTCCTTGTCGAGCTTCACGCCACGCTCGGCCTTCACCTTCTCGATGATTTCCTCAAACGGGTCGATGTCGGTCTTATTGACGGGCTTCATATCGAGCACCACGTCGCCGTACATCTGAACGAAACGGCGATAGCTGTCGTACACAAAGTGAGGGTTGTTGGTCTTCTTGACCATACCTTCGGCCACCTCGTCATTCAGACCAAGGTTCAGAATGGTATCCATCATGCCGGGCATAGAAGCGCGGGCACCCGAGCGTACGCTGACGAGCAGAGGATTCTCCTTGTCGCCGAACTTTGAGTTCATCAGCACCTCGATGTGCTTCACAGCAGCTGTAACGTCGTCGTTGAGCAGCTCCATGATCTTCTGCTGGCCAACCTGATAATACTCGTTGCAGCAGTCAGTAGTGATGGTAAAACCAGGAGGAACGGGCACGCCCAGAAGGTTCATCTCGGCCAGGTTAGCGCCCTTGCCGCCCAGTTCCTCACGCATTTTTGCATTACCTTCGGCCTTACCGTTGCCGAAGAGGTAAACTCTCTTTTGACTCATTAGTTTTTAAATATTAACGATAAATAAAAATGTTTTTAATTGAATTCTGCAAAGTTAAGCGATTTCCCTCACATTTCCAAAGAAAATGGTGAAAAAATTTTCTCGATACCCCTACATTTAGTATTTTTCCGTCTAATGCAGACGCACGATTCTTATTCCATCGGCATTTCTGCGATTCCTGAGATATTGCTGCATGGTGATGCTCTCCTCCACCACCTTCTTGTGTCTGCTGGAGGCGTCAATCATGTGCAGGCCGTCATCGTGCCACACAGCGATGCCCAGGTGGGCGATGTCAAGCCCGGGAGTGAGGCTGGTGATGGCAATGATGTCGCCATCGTTGACAGTATTCCTCAACACACGGCTGTCGGCCAGCTGTGCTGTGGGGATATAGCGGTATTTTCTGCCTGTCAGGTCTCTCTCCTTCTCAGCAATGAGGGGCAGATACTCTGGATGGCGCTTCAGCGAGACATAGGACTGCGGATGCGTGTTCATGTAATTGACTTTCAACGCCTGCACGGCAGTAAACGGAGGCTGTGTGTCCTGTATCTCGGTGACGAAACCCAGGCGTGAGTTGTCGCGAATCCAATCAGTAAAATAATGTATGCGCGAGGGATAGCCATCGCACACGCCGTTCCAATAGCGTTGCATGTGCAGCTGATGCACGAACTGTCGGAAGGTTGTTTCCCCTCTGCGACTGCACAGCGTGAGGGCCACCACGATGTCGACATAGGTTGTACAATCCAGTTCACGAGTGTTCAGCACCAGGCGCTCATCATCGGGAAAGAGTTCCAGCGTGTGTGCCACGTATGGTTTGCCTAAGAATTTCCTCGCAAAGTAGAGCACATCCTGGCCCTTGTCACACTTCTGTGCGTTGCCGTCGGCCAGCAGCTGCTCAATGAGGATACTGTCTGCCGCCTCATAGTGGCAGCGTTCCTGTGCCATACTGGCTAATAGTGAACATTGAATGGTGAACAGCAGCACCACCCATTTCCTTAATCTGTGAGATTCGTTATTCATAGACAATAGTTATTTCCTGTATTTCTTTTTCAATCCGAAATTATAGCCGATATACATGTTCATCGAGCCGAAGGTGTTGTTGGTGCGGAAGCGGGGTTTGTGGTAGTTGTTGGTGTGTACGATGATGTTGGCTCCGGCATACCATCGCATGTTGTTGTAGACAATGCCGAAACGTCCTATGCCGTCGAGATTGACATTATGGAAACTGAAGTCCTCGTCGCTGCTGCCAACAGCATCGCCCGCACTCTTCTTGTAAGCCACGGCTCCCTGCAGGCTGGCACCAAAGAGCCAGTTCTTGGCAAACACCCAGTTGTAGGCATAGCCGCCGGAGATGTTGAAGTCGTTGTAGCTGACATTGCTGATCATCATGCCTGAATCAAGGGATACAGTATTAACCCCGAGATGCTTGTCGATGAGGTTTTGCAGGCGCTCGTGATTCACGTCGAGCGAATTGCGCGTATAGCCCATGCCTGCCATCCACGAACCGCAGCTGATTTTCTGCTGGGTGCTCTGGCTGAAGGCGGCAGGATAGGAGAAACGCCTGTGGTTGAAGATGTAATAAACGTTGAAACCTGTGATGCCGGCCCTGATGCCGCTGAAGGGCTGGTGCTCCAAAGGCTGGGTGTTGACATTTTGTCCCAGTCGTGCATCGCGCAGCTTGTAGTCGTTGCCTGTGCGGCGGTAGAAAAGGTCGATGCCTATCTGCGAGCTGTAGATGCTGAAGTCCAGCTGCTGCTTGATATTGCGAAGATTGATGTTGCCCAGTTCGAAAGTATATCCGAGGAAAAACCACTTCCATCCCACGTAGGGTCCCACCTTCATTTTCATGTCGGGCGAAAAGGTGATGGATTGCGGCTCCCTGCCTGCGCTGCGAAGGGTGAAGATGTCGTAATTGTGGGTGACTTGCAACATGACGGTATAGATGTAGTGCTGAGGCTCGATGTAGTTGGTGTCGAAGCGGTCGAAGTTTCGCACCGTCTCACGCACCAGCGAGTGATGCTTCGTGCTGTCTGTCTGCGCCTGAGCCTTCACAAGCAAGGAGCCAGCCATCAGAAGGAATACAACCGTGTAAAACCGTGTAAAGACGTGGCTCATATCTTTCCGAGGATTCTGTCGAGCACCCAGTTGGTGGGTGTAGCCGACACACTGGTGCACGAACAGACACCGAGACCCTGTAGGTGCTCGATGACACTCTTGATGAGCGGGAACTGCACGTAAGGCGGATTAGGCACCTCGATAAGCTCCGTACCGTGACTGGTATGCAGCTCAATCGGTGCATAGTTGAATACCGAGAAAGACATCGAGCCCTGTGTACCGATGATGAGGATGCGGTCGGTACGTGCCGACTCGTGTGCCACAAAGCTCCACGAGCCACTGCCCGTCAATCCGTTCTCGAAACGGAAGACGGCACTTACCGAGTCCTCGGCAGTATAGAGATGTCCGCGGTTTGCCGTCATGCCGCGTGCCTCAAGTATGACACCGAAGATATGCTGCAGAAGGTCCATCTGATGCGGTGCCAAGTCATAGAAATAGCCGCCGCCGCTGATTTCTGGCTGCAGTCGCCAAGGCAGGTTTTCGGGGTGAGTATAGTCAAGGTTGCGCGGTGGAACGGCAAAGCGTACCTGCACGTTGACAGCCTCGCCTATGATGCCTTGGTCGACGATGTCCTTCACTCGCTGGAAATAGGGCAGGTAACGGCGATAGTAGGCCACAAAGCAGGGCTGTCCCGTGTGCTCACTCACATAATTGATGCGTGCGCAATCATCATAAGTAGAAGCTAAGGGCTTCTCCACATAAACAGGCTTGCCAGCCTTCATTGCCATAATGGCGAAGGTGGCGTGGCTTGACGGCGGAGTGGCTACATAGACGGCATTCACTTCAGGGTCGTCGATGAGCTGCTGGGCATCAGTATACCAGCGTGGAACATTATGTCGCTGGGCATAGGAACGGGCTTTCTCTTTGGTGCGGCTCATCACAGCAACAATGCTGCTGCCCTCCACCTCATTGAAAGCGGGGCCGCTCTTCAGTTCGCACACCTCACCGCAGCCTATGAAGCCCCATTTCAGTATTTTCATATCAATAGAGGAATCCTAAAAGCCACAAAGGAATCTGGTTGTCTTTGCCAATCTCCGTGTTATAGCGCGCGTAGATGACATCGGGTGCATACCTTATTTTATTATTGCCGGCAGCATCGCAGACGCGGAAATTCCGCTGCCCGTCAACAAGGTACAGCTGGTCGCGTCCCGACTGGTTTACCTTGTGGTCTTTCCACAACGAGTTTACAAAAAAAGTCTCCATCGCCGTCTGTTTCTCCACGTGGATGGGATAGATGGCGTAGAGCAGGTTGGAGTTATGCAGCATCACCTTCGACGGTTTCTTCGGGAAGTCCTCACCCACAGGATAGATCATATTCAAGAGACGGGCATCGGTAAGATACTTGATATAGTTCATCACCGTAGCACGGCTGGTTTCTATGTCCTGCGCCAGCTTCGACACGTTGGGCGCCTTAGGGCCTTCCTCGGCCAGCTGGTAGAACAATTTCTTGATTTTCGTGAGATATTTCAGCTCTATCTGCTTGATGAGCAGGATGTCCACCTCCGTCATCATGTTCATGGTCTTCAGCAGGTTCTCGCTGTAATTGCGCTGCTCCTGGAAGAAGGGATAGAAGCCGTGATGGATGTAATCCTGAAAATAACGTCGTGGCGAAACCTTGGGAAGAATCTGCTTCACGATGCGCTCATGGTCGTTCAAGATTTCATCGAGCGAATATGGACGAAAATCATTATTTGTCAGCAAGTTAAGAAACTCACGGAACGAGAAGCCACGCAGGTTGTAAGAATTCACAATGCCGTTCAACTCTGGGTTTTCGTCCTTCAAGCGCATCACGCTACTTCCCGTGAAAACAATCTTCAATCCCGGGTAGAGGTCATAGCATTTGCGCAGCTCGTGCGACCAGTTTTCCTGCTTGAACACCTGATCGATGAGCAGCACGCGTCCGCCCCTGTGGTAGAACTCACCTGCAAAATCAGCAATACCACGTCCCTGGAAGTAGAAGTTGTTCATGTTGATGTACAGGCATTGTCTGTCCTCCAGCGCAAAGTGCTCCTTGGCATACTGCAGCAGGAACGTAGTCTTGCCAATGCCACGGGTGCCCTTGATGCCTATCATGCGGTCGCTCCAGTCAATCTCGTCCATCAGCAAGCGCCGGACGGGTGCATTGACGTGCTCAACCAGGTAGCGGTGTGTGCGGAAAAACGCTTCCATATATAAAATATGAGTAATAACTTTTCTTACGCCTATCGTCACTAAGGCTTCCAATGTGCAAAAGTACGACTTTTTTCTAAATTTGCAAAGCAGAGATTGCAAAATCTTACTAAAAAAGTTATTTCACACCTCAATTTTGAACCGCAACGCTGGTTTATAAAAGTTACCATGACCTTCATTGAAAAAAACATATATCCCCGTGATAAAAAGTCAATGCCTTTTTTTCACGGGGATATATCTTCACGAAAATGTAGTTAATATATACGAGGGCCAAAGATAGCTGTACCGATGCGAACCATAGTGGAGGAATGTTGGAGGGCGACCTTGTAATCGTCGCTCATGCCCCACGAGCGCTCGCAGAAGGCGTCATCGTCGGCAAAGAACTGCTGTTTCACTTCGTCGAAGATGTGTCGCGCCGTTTCAAACTCAGCGGCAATCTGCTGCTCGTTGTCGGTAAAGGAAGCCATCATCATCAATCCGCAGATGCGCACATGGCTCATCCGACGCCACTCACCGTCGCTGAGCAATTGGCGCAAGGCATCAGGGGTGAGGCCATATTTTGTGGCTTCTTCGGCAATGTGCAGCTCCAAGAGCACCTTCACCACCCTACCCGACTTCTCAGCCTGTTTCTCTATTTCGCGCAAGAGCTTAATTGAGTCAACTGACTGAATCATCGTGATATAGGGCACGATATACTTTACCTTATTGGTCTGCAGATGTCCTATGAAATGCCACTCAATGTCCTTGGGCAGCGCCTCATGCTTCAGCCGCAGCTCTTGCTCATGGCTCTCGCCAAACACACGCTGGCCTTCTTCGTAAGCGGCCATGAGATATTCGGCCGGATGGTACTTGCTGATTGCCACCAACCTGACATTTTCCGGAATAGTGCCAAGAATGCGGCGCAGATTATCCTTAACGGGAAACATCATGACGGATTTTTACGACTCGTATTCAGGCTTGTCCTGCTCTTCCTCTTTCTTCTTGTATTCGAAGACATCCATCAGAGAAGTCTCGGCAACGGAGGCAATGACATAGTCAATCATTGAGCCGCTCATTACCTCGACAATGTTGTGCACGGCGCTGTTGAGTGTGGCAGCTTGCACCAGGAAATTGACGTTAGAGCGCTTTTCCTTCTCGGTCTTTTCGTCAATGGTGATATACTGCAGCTTGGCTTTGTACCAGCGGTCGTCAGTAGCAACGTCGCTAAAGAAAATCTCCCTGTAAGCAGCACGCTTGATGTCGCTGACCTCGAAAACACCACTGATGAACGATGACATTTCTTCCAGAATGCGCTTCTCGGCCTCAGTGAAGGAAAGGGCATCGACGACGTAGGACTCGGTAATCTTCTTCTGAAGCCCGTCATCCATTGTTTTCTCATATCTGATTTTACATTCAAACCAATTGCCTGTTCTGCTTCTCATTTGTGCGTGATAATTATTGGAGTTTGGAATGAAAGGAGACGTCTGCCCCTTGCGAGAGCAGACGTCTTTCATAATAATAATTGTTTAGATTACTCAGCCACGAGAGTGAAGCGGCGGAAAGCAACAATCTTCAGTTCCTTGTCCTGCTTCTTCAGCCACTCAGCCACATTAGCCTTGTCGCCGTCGCCGAACTGGAACTCCTGGTCAACCAGGCAGCTCTCCTTCTTGAACTTCTGAACGCGGCCCTTGGCAATGCCCTCAATCATAGGCATCTTGAGCTGAGCCTCGCCCTCAACCTTAGCCTCGGCGATAATCTTGCGAGCCTCGTCGGCCTGCTCCTTCGTGATCCAACCCTTGGCGGTGTTGCTCTCAATGTGGTCCTCGCTGTCAACATGGGCGGGGTTGATGCCAGCCTTGTTCAGCTTCATGTCGACGAACTTCTGAACCTGCTCAAGCTTTGACTTCTCAACGGCGGTCTTGTACTCCTCGTCAAGAATCTTCGGGTCGATACTGTCGGCGTCGAGTGCGATGGGCTTCATGGCAGCCACCTGCATGGCGAGCTTGTGACCCACCTCGACGTTCTCCTTGTTCAGCTGAACCATCGTGCAGAGCATGTGCTTGCCCATGTGGTCATAGACCTCAACGTTATCGCCCTCGAGGGTCAGGTAGCCGTCGAGCTCCATCTTCTCACCAGTGATACCTGAACGCTGGGTGACAGCCTCCTGAGCCTTCTGTCCGTTGACTTCCAGTTCCTTCACCTCGTCGAGGGTCTTGCACTTGGCAGCCACAGCGGCGTCAAGGATGCTCTGTGTCAGAGCAATGAAGTCAGCGCCGTTAGCCACGAAGTCTGTCTCGCACTTCAGGGCAATCATAGCAGCAAAGCCGTCCACTTTCTTCACAAGCACACAACCATTGGATGTCTCGCGGTCAGAGCGCTTGGCAGCGATAGCCAATCCGCGCTCGCGGAGCAGTTCCTTAGCGCGGTCGAAGTCACCCTCGGCCTCGGTAAGTGCTTTCTTCACGTCAGCCAGACCTGCACCGGTCATGGCACGAAGCTTTTTGATATCGTCAATTGAAATAGCCATTGTTCTTCTAATTTTTCAATTTTAAAAATTATGAATTTTACTCAGCAGCGGGAGCTTCTTCCTCGGCAGCCTCCTCAGCAACGGGAACCTCGGCAGCAGGAGCAGTCTCTTCCTTGCGGGCGCGGCGAGCACCGGCAGCGCGACGGGGCTTCACTTCCTCAGCATCTGCATCAGCCTGAGCCTCAGCAGCCTTCTCATCAGCCTTCTCAGCCTTGCGTTCCTCAATACCCTCGGCGATAGCGGCACAGCAAGCATTCAGGATTACCTCTACGCTGTCCTTAGCATCATCGTTAGCGGGAATGACAAAGTCCACATTCGAGGGATCGCTGTTGGTGTCGACAATGCCGAACACAGGAATACCCAAACGGTTGGCCTCGCGCACAGCGTTGTTCTCCTTCATCACGTCAACGACGAAGAGAGCGCTGGGCAGACGGGTGAGGTCGACGATAGAGCCGAGGTTCTTCTCCAGCTTAGCACGCTGGCGTTGTACCTGCAGGAGCTCACGCTTCGACAGATTGCCGAAAGTGCCGTCGCTCATCAGCTTGTCGATGTTAGCCATCTTCTTCACAGCCTTGCGGATGGTGGGGAAGTTGGTGAGCATGCCACCGGGCCAGCGCTCGATGACGTATGGCATATTGATGCTGGTTGCCTTCTCGGCAATCACTTCCTTAGTCTGTTTCTTAGTACCTACGAAGAGGATTTTCTTGCCCTGACGGGCGATGTTCTTAAGAGCCTCAGCTGCGTCGTCAATCTTCACGACGGTCTTGTGGAGGTCAATGATGTGAATGCCGTTGCGCTCGGTGTAAATGTAAGGAGCCATAGCGGGGCACCACTTGCGCTTCAGGTGGCCAAAGTGGCAGCCGGCCTGCAGCAGCTGGTCAAAATTTGTTCTTGCCATTGTTTGCTTTTTAATTTTAGTTGTTTACTTTCTTTTTAATTCTTTCGCTTTAGAATCAGCCAGAGGGTAGTCACTACATAAATGAATCCCCCTGGTTTAGATACTAAACTCGTCCAGCATATATTAACGCTTGCTGAACTGGAAGCGACGACGTGCCTTGGGCTGACCGGGCTTCTTGCGCTCTACCTCGCGGCTGTCGCGTGTGAGGAATCCCTGAGTCTTAAGACTCTTCTTGTCCTCGGCATTTGCCTTCACCAGTGCGCGGGCAATAGCCATGCGCAGAGCCTGACTCTGACCGGTGAAACCACCACCGTCTAAGTTAGCCTTGATGTCATACTTTTCAGCACACTCCAACAGGTTCAGCGGCTGCTTAACCACATACTGAAGGATAGCTGAGGGGAAATACTCGGTTAAGTCTTTCTTGTTGATCGTAATTTTGCCGGTTCCTTCCGACATATACACGCGAGCCACTGAGCTCTTGCGACGACCTATTGCGTTAATTACTTCCATCTCTTAACTTTGAACTTTAAACTTATTTATACTGGTTGATATCGATAGCCTTGGGCTTCTGGGCCTCATGCTTGTGCTCTGTGCCATCATAGATGTACAGATTGTTCAGCAGGCTACGGCCGAGAGGGCCTTTAGGCAGCATGCCCTTCACGGCGTGCTTCAGGATGCGCTCTACACCGAAGGGCTTTTTACGAAGCTCAGCAGGTGTATTGAAACGCTGTCCGCCAGGATAGCCAGTATAACGGGTATAAACCTTGTCGGTCTCTTTGTTACCGGTGAACTTCACCTTGGCTGCGTTAATGATAATAACGTTGTCGCCACAGTCGACGTGCGGAGTGAAGCTGGGCTTGTACTTACCACGGATGAGTTTGGCGACCTTCGAAGCGAGACGACCCACTACCTGATCGGTAGCGTCAATGACGACCCACTCCTTTTTAGCCGTCTCTTTGTTAATGGAGACGGTCTTGTAGCTTAAAGTGTTCATTTCTTCAAAAAAAATACTAAAAAACAGTTCTTTTACTTTATAAAGTTAATGTGTGAACGCCGATTCACAAACCACGCTGTCCGGCCAAAGACAGTCGCTATTTACACGACGCCCGCGGGGATTCTAAGACCCTCCCCAATAATCGGACTGCAAAGGTACAACTTTTTCGCCGATTACAATACATTTAGGTATCCTCGCGCCATAACATTTAAACATATTTAACCAAAAATCTTTTGTAGAGGAACAATTCAGTCATTCCAGCAGATACTATGAATCAAGAAGCCCAATAGACGAAAGAGCCCCGGAGATTTCTCTCCAGGGCTCCCAATTAAGAAGGCGGCCTCCTACTCTCCCGCATTGCATTGCAGTACCATCGGCGCAGGCGGGCTTAACTTCTCTGTTCGGAATGGGAAGAGGTGGGACCCCGCC
>CACYYG010000038.1 GCA_902778535.1 uncultured Prevotellaceae bacterium | reverse complement strand
GTAGCCTCGAACATCACGCGGAGCACATTGCAACGCTTCGAGTACTGATAGGCTTTCAGCGTGTCGTTGATTTCCTTCAGGAACGGCAATTCCAGCAGCTTATCAACAGGAGTTGTGGCTAAAGCCTCGTTCTGTTCCTGCGATAAGGCTGGCAGACGATGACCGCTTTGTGACGAGATAATCGCACCTGATCCACCCTCTGCAATCACCTTGCCGAACTCTTCCAATAGAACACTTGTTCCGTAAAGGTCAACGCGAAGGATCTCAGCTACGGGAGCCTGTGAAGGTGACACACCAGCGGCATTCACAACATTCGTTACGTATCCCTTGTTGGTGGCAAACCCCACCAATTTCAGGATGTCCCCTTTTGAACCAAGGTCGCATTGGATAGTTGAGCACTCAAATCCTGCATCTTCCAATGTCCTTGCTGCTCGCTGAGCATTCTCTATGAAGTAGTCTGCCAGCACAATGTGCTTACCAGCCGACACACGACGGATAATAGCCTGTCCGATACTGCCAGCACCTACTAATACTGATACTTGTTTCCCAGGCTTTCAGGGCCTGCAGACCAGCTTCGGCTATCTGTTCGTCGGTCATTCCGTTGCTCTGGATATTCCACACGTTCTTGGCGAAGCGCACAAACTTGGGCAATCCGTTTTTCATAGCACGGCGATAGTAGGCCATTGAGACGGATGCCAGCGCATAGCCGTGAGGGGCATGCGTCCAGGCACCCACGCTGTGACCGATCATGTGCACCATCCAGTCCTGCTGCTTGCCCAGTCCGATGAGTGTGTTCAGCGCCCATGTAGCCGTCCACATGATGTTGGAGCGTGCCTCGTAGTCCTGCGGATTCTTCACGGCTATGCGACTGCTGTGGACGACGGAGCGCATCAGACCCTCGGCCAGATAGTCGCTGGTGTTGTCGTCGAAGTCACTGAAATACTGCTCCATGATATGGTTCATGATGTCGTAGATGCCCGCCTTCATCTGGTTCTCGGGTACGGTCATCGTGAACTTCGGATTGAGGATAGAGAACTTAGGCATCAGACGACTGTCGAACACGTGACCCACCTTGAACGTGTGCTCCGCATCAGTAATCACCGTACCGGCGTTCATCTCCGAGCCTGTGCCGGCCATCGTCAGGATGCAGCCCACGGGCAGCAGTCGCTGGTCTTCAGCGGGATTTTGCTGCTTCAGCCAGAAATGGTCCCAGTAGTCGCCTTCGTAATACGTCGATGCTGCCACTGCCTTCGAGTAGTCGCACACGCTGCCGCCACCGAGGGCGAGAATCAGGTCCACATCGTTTTCACGGGCAATCTTCACACCTTCATTCAGTTTCTCTAGTGTGGGGTTGGTCATCACACCAGGGTTCTCGATAACGGTCTTGCCAGCCTCTTTCAGGATGGCTATCACCTGGTCGTAGATACCGTTGCGTTTCACACTGCCGCTGCCGTAGTTGAGCAGCACCACGGGGCCGTAGCCCTTCAGTTCGTCCATGAGGAAGTTCAAAGACTCATCACCAAAGTACAGTTTGGTGGGGTTGTAATAAGAAAAGTTTCCAAGCATAGTTGTATTCTTTTTTAATATTTGTCATATATTGATTATGTCGAAATCATCAGGAACAAAAACATTGCCGTTATAAATGGTTTGGGCTTCTGCCGTGTATCGTTCCCGACGGGTGCTCAGCGTTTTGTCCTCGGTGTGATAGAGAATGAGATTCTTCACCGATAACTGCTCAGCCAGACGGGCTGCATCAAGAACGGTGCTATGGTGCTTCTCATAAGGATGGAACGCCTCGCGGTCGACATAAAGACAGAAGGCTTCGCTCATTAGCCAGTCGGCTTCCAAAGCATACTTCTCATTGTCGGCGCAAAAAGGCTCGTCGCCCAGACAGACCAGCCGTTGTCCATCTGGTAGCAAGGCCGAAAAGCCATACTGCAGTTCTTTGGTGGAATGGATGTTGAAGCACTGCAACTGTATATCGCCCACTAGGAAGCGGTCTCCGTCGTGCAACTCATGCATCAGTACCACACTGCCTATGCGTTCATTCTCATGCTTTGGAAGGATCTGCTGACAGATATATGTTAGCACTTCGAGCACCTTGCGGTGGCTGTATATGTGGAGTGGATTGGGTGACTGAAATTGAAGGGCCGTCCGTATCATCCAGACGACGCCAAGAATATGGTCGGTATGGGCGTGTGTGACGAAGATATCACTGACGTTCTCGCGCTGTACTCCCGCCAGTTCGAGTTGCCGCAGGATGCCGTTGCCGCCTCCTGCATCCACCATCAACATGTTTCCTTTGTTACACAGGATGAAACAGGTGTTGAAGCAGCGAGTGGCCAAGGCGCTACCTGTTCCTAGAAATAGGACGTTGCTCTTTTCACTCATAAATCCCACTAATTATGTTTTACACCGCAAATTTACGCATTATTTTTCAATTATCCGTAAGTTTCAATCAGATACTTTACAAACTGAGGGTCACCGAAATTTCTGGTGCCTGCGTCATGCTGGTTCATCTTGGCTATCTGCGCCATCTCCTCGTCACTCAGCGAGAAGTCGAAGATGTCGATATTCTCCGCCATACGCTCCTTATGGCTAAAATCTTCGTATTGCCCACCTCGATGTTTCCTACTGCGTAGTTGTCTCCCGCATGCGAGAAGAACACTACAATTGCTTTTCCGTCCTTGTTCATAATTTTCTCCTGTTTTGCGCCGCCGCTGCACGATACTGATACGAGCAGACCGATAGCGGCAGTGATGATACTCTTGATGTTCATATTGATGTTGTTTTTCGACTGCAAAGGTACGGCAATTTTTTGTTATTTTTATTACACATATTGCACTATCATTTTCACTTTTTGCTAAAAAGTGAATTACTATCGGTATTATTCGATCAGATTATAGCATAGAAAAGTTAAAAATGACACTATAAAAGCATATTTTCCCTTTCATTGTGTCTTTATTTCAGGTAATTATCGTATTTTTGCATAAAATAATCAATGCTATCATGTCATTGCAAAAGATTGAAATTAAACAAATAAGGCTTATGAAGTTAAAAGACATTTTGCTTATGGCAGCAATTACGACAGTAGCCCTAACCGGTTGTAACAATAAAGAAAGTAAGGTTGAGTCAACCGATTTCGTGGATGATGTTAGGACAGCTCTTACCAATAGCGGGCGTATCGACCTGAGCAGGTTTCAATGGACGAGAGAGCCTGCGGGGTTTGAACTGAAAGGCGATACTGTGAGTATTACTACAGCTCCGCATACCGACTTGTGGCAACGCACCTATTATCATTTCCAAAACGACAATGCGCCAGTGTTGCAGATGAAGACACGCGAGAAGTTTTTCAGTTTCGTAGTGAAGACCGACTTCACGCAGAGTCATCACCGATTTGACCAGTGTGGCATTGTGATGTATCTCGACAGCGCGAATTGGCTGAAAGGCTCTGTTGAGTACGAGAATGAGGAGTTCCAGCATCTTGGCAGCGTAGCCACCAACAATGGCTATTCCGACTGGGCCACCACGGCCATTTCTGCTGATGTGAAGACGATGTGGTATCGTTTCTCCCGCCGTGAGGACGACTACTGCATAGAGTGCTCTACCGATGGGGTGAAGTTCAGTCAGATGCGTGTCTGTCATATGTACGCAGCTGCCGATGAAATCCAGTTTGGCATCTATGCCTGTTCACCCGAAGAATCATCCTTCACTGCCGTCTTCTCAGACATGAAGATTACTGAATGTGCATGGAAGGCTCATGACGGACAGCAACCTGATTAAATTCAAGAGATATGAAAAGGCTGATAGTATTTCTGTTCGTTCTGTTCACACTGCAGACCGTTACAGCAGGCGACAGGCTCTCGATGCTTCCGTGTCACATCCTTGGCGGAGAACTGAGCAACTCTGCTGCAACGTCGGTGCAGGATATCGACGAGGTGATGCCACGAATGCGGGCATTAGGACTGAATACGGTGCTTGTTCCTGCCTATTGGGAGTTCTTGGAATCGACAGAAGGACAATTCGACTTCACGCTCATCGACCGCACTATCGATGTGGCACGACGCGAACATTTGCACGTCGTGTTCCTTTGGTTTGGTGCGTGGAAGAACTCTATGTCGTGCTATACACCTGAGTGGTTCAAGCAGGATACGAAGCGCTTTCCCCGGGCGATGACTGCCGAGGGAAAGCAGATGGAGATAGCATCATGCTTCAGCGACAATGTGCTGCAGGCAGACGTCAAGGCCTTCTCGGCACTCATGCGGCACATCCGTGAGAAAGACCCGCAACGCGAGGTGGTTATCATGATGCAGATAGAGAATGAGATTGGTATGCTGGAATCAGCACGCGACCATTCTCCCTTAGCCGAGAAAGTATACGACCAGGAACGCTGGGCAGAGCGCTACGGCACAGACGAATATGCCGACGAGAAGTTCATGGCGCTGAGCTACGCCCGTTATGTAGAGCATCTGGCCAAGGCTGCACGTGACATTCACGACATGCCGCTCTACGTGAATGCCGCTATGAACAGTCGTGGGCGACGGCCAGGCGAATATCCCTCTGCCGGGCCGTTGGCGCATCTCATCGACTTCTGGCATGAGGGAGCTCCGAGTATCGACCTGCTCGCTCCTGACATCTACGACACAGGCTTCAAGTCGTGGGCTTCGCAATACGCCATGCCTTTACGTCCGCAAGATGGCGGAAAAGTCAGGAACCGTCTTTTTATCCCTGAGAGCCGTTGCTGCGAGAACAGCGGCGTGCGTGCTCTCTATGCCTTCGGTGAGCATCAGGCATTGGGTTTCAGTCCTTTTGCCATCGACCAGGCAAGCGGGAAAGAGACTGAATCCGTGACAAAGGCATACGGGCTGTTGCGCCAGTTGTCGAATGGAAAGATGCTGGATAGTAAGTTGTCGTGGGGACTCCTGTTCGACCAGAATGACCGTGAGCGTATCATAGACAACGACGGCGTAGTGATGACCTGCCGTCATTACTTCACACTGCCTTGGGATTCGCGAGCCACCGACGGAAGTACATGGCCTGAGGGCGGTGCCATACTCATCCGTCTCGGCAAGTTTGACTACCTGTTAGCGGGCAGCGGTGTGGTCATCGACTTCAAGACACCAACTGAGAAGCAACAGGAGGAAAAGAAACAATTAGGCGAGGACGGTTTCGCTGAAGCTGGTGGAACTAAGGACCAAGAGGAGAACAAACGTTTCAGAGGCAAGCGTCTCGGTCTTCTTTCCGTTGATGAAGTCGAAATCGATACTTCCGGCACTATGCAATATCTCCGTCGTCACAATGGTGACCAAACCCATCAAGGCCGTCATGCTCGCATTGGTGTCGGGGAATGGAAAGTCCTCCACATTAAGCTTTATGAGTATTAGCACCAAACATCCCTGCATGATAATAAGAACGAACTTTTTTGCAGTCAAAAGCCAATCGTATGGAGGTTGAATTTCACTATTCCACAGACTTTCACGTCATGAACGCCCATGAACTTTACCTCGTTGAGTTACTTCAGCCGCTACTGTACGAAGCATCTTGGCCAGTCGCCCAGCGAGTATCGCCTATGCCTTCAGCCGAGATAGACGTTAAATGGATAGCATTGTCATTTTCATATTCCTGCTGAGCATTGGTGCGAGCTTCATCCAGCGTACCACGGGCTTCGGCTTCGGCATCTTCATCATGACGATGCTGCCTTTCCTCATGCCAAGCTATGGTGAGGCCACCACACTCTCAGGACTGTTGGCCATCACAACTTCTGCCACCATCGTATGGCGACTGAAAGACTACGTTACCTGGCAACGTCTTTGGCCGATTCTGATGACATTCATCATCGTGTCAACCATTGCTATCTTCGCCCTGACGCGTATCGAAGACGATATATTGCGGCGAATCCTTGGTGTGGCACTCATCCTGATCGGCATTTATTTCATGCTCTTCAGCCAGCGCATCAAGCTGCCTACAACAAAGAAGGTGCAGATGTGTGCAGGAACACTCAGCGGACTGATGGGAGGCTTTTTTGGTATGCAAGGCCCACCTGCCGTGCTCTACTTCATCCAGAGTGAGCCAACAAAGGAGCACTACATGGCGATGACGCAGACCTATTTCCTGATAGGCAATGTGATGATGACTGGCGTGAGAGCCTATAATGGATTCTTTACCACCACCGTCCTTGCAGACTACATTTATGGCCTTGGCGGAGTCATCATCGGCACGTTGTTGGGTGCCTATGTTTTCAAACACATTCCCAACCGCATCTTCCGCTACATCGTCTATGTTTATATATGCATCAGCGGTGTGATCATACTCATGACAAATTAATGCGTTGTGTTAGAGACACTCCCAAAAACTCATTTTTCTGATGAAATAACAAACATTCACTTGCAAAATGACAGCATTAAGTCTTTTTTTAGTAATTTTGTGCCGAAAATAGACGAAAGAAAGAATAATACAGCAAATAGAGCATGGCATATACAGGCAGATTCGGACAATCAGACGAGTATCGGCGTGAAGAGCTGATACGGATAATAGAGCATTCTGTAGAGAAACTGACGCTACAGGAACTCGAAGCCCTCTATTACGACATGAGTACCAAGAACTACATAAACGAACAATACTGATATGAAGGTTAAGATACAGACAATGCTTGGCGACATCGTGGTTCGCCTATATGACGAGACTCCCATCCACCGCGACAACTTCGTGAAGCTGGTTAGGGAAGGCTATTATGATGGCACGCTGTTCCATCGGGTGATTAAGGACTTTATGATTCAGGGCGGCGATCCTGATTCCAAGGGCGCACCTGCAGGAAAGATGCTTGGCGTAGGTGGTCCTGACTATACGCTCGAAGCTGAGATAAAGGACGGACTGCTCCATAAACGTGGAGCCTTGGCTGCAGCTCGTCAGGGCGACGAGGTGAATCCTGAACGCCGTAGCAGCGGTTCACAGTTCTACATCGTATGGGGGCAAGTCTATAATGAAGGTCAGCTGCGTCAGTTCTCCAAACAGTTGAGGATGCAGAAAGTTCAGGAAGCATTCAATCAGCTTGCATCTGAGCATCGTGCCGAGATTATGCAGATGCGACGTGAAAGAAACCGTGCCGGACTGCAGGAATTACAAGACCGTTTGGCAGCTGAAGCTGAGAGCAAGGTAGGCAAATCAGGGCTTACTGACGACCAGCTGAAGATTTACTCTACTGTTGGCGGCACTCCCCATCTTGACGGCCAATATACTGTGTTCGGCGAGGTTGAAGAAGGCCTTGACGTGGTTGAAATGATACAGGGAACAGCAACGGGACGCGCTGACAGGCCCGTTGACGATGTTGAAATGAGAATGACCGTAATAGAATAAAAACGATTTGGAATATGAAACTAGCCGAAGCATTAAGCATCCGCAAGGACTTACAGAAGCGCATCCAGCAGTTGGGACAGCGCATACAGAACAACGTGAAGGTGCAGGAGGGCGATGAGCCGTCGGAGCACCCCGCAGAGCTGATGAAGGAGCTCGACTCGTGCCTTGTTCAGCTTGAGTCGCTCATCTGGCGCATCAACGCCACGAACATGAAAACCCGCAATAGCGATGGCAGGATATTGACAGAGATGATGGCACAGAAAGACGTGCTGACCATGAGAATCAGTACATTGCGCAGCGCCTTTGAAACTGCTTCTTCTGGTCACGACCGCTATTCACGCTCAGAAATCAAGATGGTGACGGTCATCGACGTGAAGGCTCTCGGAAAGCAGATTGACGACTTGTCGGCCAAACTGCGCAAGCTCGACATCGAGATACAGTCGCTGAATTTCCAGACAGAACTGACCGAGTGACACACAGGCGTCCGCATTCACAGGGCGAACTGGAAACCAACTTCGGCCGCTGTCAGGAGCCGGCAGCAATCTGTTCTGTTCAGGAACTTTCACGGCGCAGGCTCAGCACGTCCTTACTCGCATGCATCGCTCATGCTGCACAACGCACTACCACCCGGTTGACTATGAGTGTCGGATGCCTTTCATTCATTTCAATATGAACAAGAAATTCCCATAAGATTACTAAAAACAAATATAATATGAAAAAGATTATCACATGCCTGCTGGCAACATTTGGAATAACTAACGCCTGCTGCCAACAGAATTACGAGAACACCGATCCTGAAGGCTTTGCCAAACTGATAGCCCAGTCCGACGTGGTGATTCTTGACGTGAGAACTGCCGAAGAGTTCAATGAGGGACATATTGAGAACGCCCTGAACATTGATGTGAAGCAAAGCGACTTCATGCAGAAGGCAAAGGCAACGCTGCCCAAGGGAAAGACCATCGCGGTGTACTGCAGGAGTGGCCGTCGCTCTGCCAATGCCGCTACAGCACTTGGAGCTGAAGGTTATCGCGCTGTGAATCTCTTAGGCGGTATTCTGGCCTGGAAGGAAGCCGGACATCAGGTAACGGCAGACAACTATGAAGTGGATGTCTTCAAGACAAAGAGCGGAAAGACCGTCAAGTTCCACGCCCTTGTGCACGCCAGCATCAGGATGGAGTATGATGGCAAGGAGATAGAGATTGACCCCGTGCTGAAATTGGGTGAGAGGGAAATCGACTACACCACCATGCCCAAGGCCGACTATATCTTCGTGACCCATGAACACCGCGACCACTTCGACCAGGGAGCCATCAAACAGCTCACGGCAGAAAACACGATGCTCATTACAAACAAACGGTGTGGCGACATGCTGGGCTATGGCAGAGTAATGGCTAATGGCGACCTCCTTCAGATAGCCGACGGCTTTACCGTAGAAGCAGTACCGGCCTACAACACGACTGAGGCCAACAAGCAATTCCATCCCAAGGGAAGAGACAACGGCTTCATCCTTACCGTCGACGGACTCAGAATCTATATTGCCGGCGACACCGAGGACATTCCCGAAATGGCTGCCATCAAGGACATCGACATTGCTTTCCTGCCTTGCAACCAGCCCTTCACCATGACGCCCGAACAACTTGTAAAAGCTGCCAAGATGGTGAAGCCCAAGGTGGTGTTCCCCTATCACTACGGGCAGACCAACGTGAGCGTCATTCCTGAATTGCTGAAAGACGACGGCATTGAGGTAAGAATCAGGCACTACGAATAAAAAGTAGCATGGACAATCAACAGGAGCTATTCCCGATAGTCGACGAAAACGGACAGGTGACAGGTTCTGCCACGCGAGGCGAGTGCCACAGCGGCTCCAAGCTGCTTCATCCCGTAGTGCATCTTCATGTATTCAATTCCAAGGGAGACATTTACCTGCAGCGACGGCCCGACTGGAAAGACATACAGCCGGGAAAGTGGGACACGGCTGTTGGAGGCCATATCGACTATGGTGAGACTCCCGAGGAGGCATTGCATCGTGAAGTGCGCGAGGAGCTGGGCATTACCGACTTCATCGCAGAAGCCATTGATAAGTATGTATTTGAGAGCAGCCGAGAGCGGGAACTGGTATATGTGCACCGAACGACCTACGACGGTGAGATACGCCCCTCGGCTGATGAACTCGACGGAGGCCGCTTCTGGACGATGACGGAGATTCGCGAAGCAATAGGCCAGGGGATGCTTACTCCCAACTTCGAGAGTGAGTTCAGAAGATGCTTCGGCAAGGAATTGTGAGAGTTGAGTTGTTTGCCTCAGCTGTTATTATGTCGCCTCGGGTATATCGCTCCATCGGGTGGTATAACAGGGGCTGCGGAAATCGTGCTTGATGCTGTCCTTGAACACGCCGGCCTTTCCTTTACCCTCTGGCTTGGTATACTGCTGAGACCCCAATACGATAGTCTCTGAGCCATACTCACGGTTGATTCTGTCCAATGCCTCGTCGAGCCGTTTCATCTTCTCATGTCGCTCCGCATCATAGTCGATGAAGTTCGTCTGTATGCCGTTATCGGGACTGATGCCCATGACAATCACTCCGGCACGCTTATAGTGGTAGCCCTGACGGAAGATTCGCTCCGTGCATCTGGTGGCGGTCTGAACTATCTGTTGGGTAGCATTAGTTGGGGTAAGAAGTCTTTCCTCAGCCATGTTCCAGTATTGGGGCAGGTCGTTACGGAAATGGTTGGTGTCGATGAAGACGCATACAGTCTGGGCAACCGATTCCTGCTTTCTCAGTTTCTCGGCACATCTGGCAGCAAAGTTGGAGATACTGGTGCGAAGCGTTTCCATATCGGTCACCATGCCTGGGAATGAGCGAGAAGTGCAGATGCTTTTCTTCTTGCTCATATCCTCCATCGGTATGCAGTCGATGCCGTTCAGCTCCTTCCATGTTCGCATGGCCACCACGTTATTCAGAGTGGCACGAACCCATGTCTCTGCACGGCTGGCAAAGTCAAAAGCGGTCTTGATGCCCAGGTCTTGCAGGCGTGCAGCATAGCGTCGCCCGATGCCCCACACCTCGTCAATCTCGTATATTTGCAGGGCTTTGATGCGCTGTTCGTCAGATTCTATCATGCAGCAATGATTGTAGCCCTTATAGTGCTTAGCGTAGTGGCTGGCCATCTTCGCCAATGTCTTCGTGGGAGCAATGCCGATGCTGACGGGCATGCGGGTGGCCTTCCAGATGAATGTCGACAAGTCTTCGCCCCATTTCTTCAGGTCGAGATGCTCCATGCCCGTCAGGTCGCAGAAACCCTCATCTATGGAATAGCGGTAGAACGTAGGCGCAGCCGTGCGTACGAGCGACATCACGCGGTCGGTAATGTCGCCATAGAGTTCATAGTTTGACGAGAATACCGTCACCTCGCCATTCGGGAAACGCTCCTTCAGCTGATAATAAGGCAATCCGGCCTTGATGCCCAAAGCCTTTGCCTCATTACTTCTGGCCACCACGCAGCCGTCATTGTTGGAGAGCACGCAAACAGGCTTCCCGTTCAAGTCTGGACGGAAAACGCGCTCACACGACACATAGCAGTTGTCACAGTCAACAATGGCGTACATCATCTTTAGCAAGTACTGTAGTTGCCTCCCTTACTCCTTTCATCAGACTATTCTTGTGTCACGATGGATGGAAGTCACCTTGCCCTGAAGGATGAACTGGTCATCCGCATCGATAATGATGGGCTTAAACTCGGGGTTTGCCGGCAGCAGGCGCAGATAGCCTTTGTCTTTGGTCGAAGTGTCGAGGGTCTTTACAGTCAGGCCGCCGTTGACGAAAGCAACCACAATGTTGCCGTCGAATATTTCTTCCTGACGGTCAGCCAGACAGATGTCGCCATCGAGAATTCCAAGGCCGATCATCGACTCTCCGCGAACTCGTACAAAATAGGAAGCTGCCGGGTGATGAATGAACTTCTCGTTCATATCCAGGCTCTCATGCTGGTAGTCAATGGCAGGAGACGGGAAACCAGCTGCCAGTCCTTCATAAAAAGGCAGCTTCAGCCGTTTGGCATCCTCCAATGTAATATACTCGGCGCCGTCGATGGGTTTGTTATCTTCCATAATTCTCTAATCTTTTCTTTGTGATTCTCGCCAAATAATCATAATGGCCACCCTCGGCAACAATCTCGACTGCATATCCGCATCTCCCAGCTTTCTGTCTCAGGGTGTCAGCATCAATATAGAGCCAGCCAAAGGGGTCTCCGATGGTGTCCTTGTATTGCATCCGGAAGCTATGCTCGCCATAATAGCTCATGTCATCGGGCAGCTCAATGATACCGTCCTCCGTCTCAAACACATAGCTGATATCCGACGAATCGCACAGAACCTGACCTCCGGGAGCCAGAATCTTGTCGAGCTGCTTGAAGAATTCCGGCAACCGCTCCAGGGTTCCCACTATCCCAATACCATTCATCAGCATGAGGATGGTGTCATACTTTCCCTCCAGCGTGAAGAAGTTCTGTTCAAGCACTTTCTTCAACCCACGCTCTTTCATGGTCTCAACGGAAAGAGGAGAGATGTCAATAGCGGTCACATCCATACCTCTTTCATGAAGGACGAATGAATGACAGCCAGAACCGGCTCCGACATCAAGCACCCTTCCGCTTGCCATATCCAGCGCCTTTCGCTCTATCGCCGGCATGGCCTTATAGCTGCGAAAAAGAATAGTAAGGGGAATCTCATCCTCCTCAAACATTGGGGAGAACACTCTGAGCCTGTCTGCTTTTCCCGTTTTATAATACTCGGCAATGGCTCTTCCCATCGCATCTTTCTTCCTGTCCATCTACTGTTTAATTTCCTCCAACTGACCTGTTTCAGAATCAATAATGAATCCACGAACTGTCATGTCTTTGGGAACAAGCCAGTTTCGCTAATATATTTGCAAAGATATACAAAATCGGGAAAATACAGCTATTTTTTCAACGATTATTCAGATACTTTATGAATCATCAACAAGCGCACGGAGAAAGTGGGCACTCTGTCGATAAGATGGACAACGCCATGCAGAACATCATCCTGCAGGAGATTTAAGACCTCGACGGCATCCTCATTGCCACCACCAACCAGACGAGCAATCTAGACAGTGCTTTCGAGCGCCGCTTCATCTACAAAGGTGGAGTTCCATAAGCCCGATACTGACGTGAAGGTCAAGATTTGGCGCTCGCGTGCTTTCCAGACAGAAATCGCCTACGGCAACGTTCTACCTTTGGTCGCTTGGCTGCAACCCCTTCGGTCTTCTCAAGCGCAGTCGAGGGTTCTCGATAAGGTCTAATGCAGTTGTTTTTGTGCATTTCTAATCCAGTATTGCATAAAATAATGCATTTTTTGTGCAATAGGCTTGCAAAATAGAAGAAAAAGTCGTAGCTTTGCAACCGAAATAGACATGAGCTTATGAAAACAATAGTTCTCAACCAACGAAAAGAACGTGATGAGTTATTGGCACGTCCGTATCTGACAAGAAGGAGTTCTCACGATTTCGACACGTTGTTGAACAGTCATCTCATTAAGTTGATCACAGGACCACGTCGTGTAGGCAAGTCGACACAGGCTTTACTGATGCTGAGGAACAAGAACTTTGCGTATCTCAACTTCGACAGTCAGCAATTGCTGGATGCGTGGGATGACAATCTGGTCATGAGAATGCTCGATGATGTCTATCCTGGCTATGACTATCTGTTGCTGGATGAGGTGCAGAACCTGGACGCGTGGGACTTATGGGTCAGTGAACTCTTCAGGCAGGGGAAGAACCTGGTCATAACAGGCAGTAACGCCAAGATGCTCTCAAGCGAAATGGCAACAGTGCTTACGGGCAAGTATCTGCAAGTCGAGATGCTCCCGTTTAGCCTTGAGGAGTTGTTCGACTGGAACAAGCTTGACCTACACCATTTGATGCCCGAACAGGGCGCTGAGTGCAAGGTGCTGACAGATGATTACCTGCGGAATGGCGGCTATCCGGAAGTCGTAGCTTCACGTCAACTGGTACGCAGCTATCTCGATACGTTGTTTGACTCCATTGTGTGGAAGGATGTGGCAAAGCGACACAACGTGAGAAACATCACAGACCTCAGCAACCTTGCTGTGTATTTGGTATCCAATTTCTGCAACCCGCTTAGTGCCAACGAATTGGCAGAAGAGCTGGGGCTTTCGAGTGTCAACACCACTAAAAAATACATGGACTATCTTCATGAGCCTTATCTGTTCTATTATCTGTCACGCTACAACAACAAACTGAAACTGATGAAAAAAGCACTGCGAAAAGTTTATGTTGTTGACAACGGGTTTGTGGCTGCCAAGGCATT
This sequence comes from uncultured Prevotellaceae bacterium, assembly GCA_902778535.1. Classification (GTDB taxonomy): domain Bacteria; phylum Bacteroidota; class Bacteroidia; order Bacteroidales; family Bacteroidaceae; genus Prevotella. The sequence goes on along the minus strand of CACYYG010000038.1, from coordinate 11,190 downwards.
TTCTGTGACAGATAATCTCGGACGTTTACTTGAAAACCAGGTGTTCATAGAACTGGTTCGACGTGGCTACGATACCGAGAAGACCATGTTCTATTATCGTTCACGCAACGACAAGGAAGTGGATTTTGTTCTGCGTCAAGGCGCTCACATCGAGCGTTTGGTGCAAGTATGTTATGATCTGAGCAGTCCCAAGACGGAGAAACGTGAGGTTGACGCTATTGTGGAATGTGCAGGCGAACTGAAGTGTGACAACCTTACCATTGTGACCTATGATGACGAGCGCACCATCGAGAAGAATGGCTATAAGATAACAGTTATACCAATAGTTAAATTCTAATCTCTAACCTACTTCCTCCAACTGACCTGTTTCAGAATCAATAATGAATCCACGAACTATCATGTCTTTGGGAACAAGCGGATGGGTCTTGATGGTATCGACCGTCTTCCTCACCGATTCGGGCGTGTCCTTGAAGCCCTCCAGCCAATGATTCAGGTCGATGCCACACTTGCGAATGGTTTCAAGCGTCTCGTCAGTCACGCCACGGGCAATCATCTCATGGTAGAAGTGGTCAAAACTCATGTGGCAGGCTCCGCAATGCGAATGAGCAACCACCATGATTTCCTCAACGCCCAACTCATAGATGGCCACAATGAGGCTACGCATGGCCGAGTCAAAGGCAGAAATAACCAAGCCTCCTGCGTTCTTGATAATCTTCGCATCGCCGTTTCTCAAACCAAGCGCAGCAGGGAGCAGCTCGGTCAGTCGGGTGTCCATACACGAAAGCACAGCCAACTTCTTGTCGGGGTACTTGCTGGTAAGATACTTCTCGTAGCCCTTTTGTTCTACGAAGTTCTTGTTGTAGGCAATAATCTGGTCAATCATACTCGGAATACTTAAAATCATTATAAACACTCTGCAAAACCGTGCAACCCAAGGTGCAGTCCGTTTTCGCCAATTCATTTGCAAAGATAAACAAAATCGGGAAATTACAGCTCATTTTTCAACGATTATTCAGATACTTTATGAATTGAGCCAGCGGCCCAAGGGATACCCTACATTTAGAGCTCACAGAGACGGAATTCAACAAACGGATGTTTGAAGAATAGCCAAAGACATCCTGCCCGAATGTTCCGTTTTCTTTACAAAATGTACTGAAAAAAGGCGATTTACTACCCCTGAGAATCGCATAGAATTCACCAAACGTTTCATTGGCCGAAAATAACGCAAAAATGAGAGGGTTTGCTAATCGATTGACTGACAGATGGTTAAGCCTCCACGGTGTTTATGGCGAGCCTCCACGCTAAAAAAACCATCATCCGCGTGAAAAAATCTATCGATAGATTTTTTCACGCGGAGCCTCTTTTTTATCATCTACGAGCCGTTTGGTAATAGACATGAGCCGTTTTTGCGTGCCAAAAGCTGCACAAAGAGCACGGGGATGTGCAACATTTAACATTTCGCAAGGTATTTGCCTGTCAAAATGCTGCCACCAGAGACGGAATTTGACAAGCAAATTCCCTATGAAGGAGGAATTTCCGTTCTAGATTGCATAAAAAATTTTGTAAAGAAATCGGAATGAAAAATCTTTACATTTACAGCAGGAAAAAGAGGGACACGCCAACGACAGAGATGACAGCTCCGACAACGGCACGCAAGGTGATGGGCTGGTGGAAGAGCCACTTCGAAGGCAGGAGGATGAGGATGGGCGTGGTGGCCATCAGCGTGCTGGCAATGCCGGCGGCGGTGTGCTGCACGGCCATCAAGGAGAAACCGACGCCGATGAACGGACCGCTGAAAACGGCTATCATCGTGGCCAGGAGACCGCGACGCTCGCTCAGGCTCTCACACATTCTGCCAGCATGGCCGCTCAGGATGAGCCAGGCAGAGAAACACAGCAGGCCTGCCACGCAACGTATCATATTCGACGCAAAGGGCAGGACGGAGGGCAGCGACGAGCTGGCAGCGAGGATGTCGGCTTCGTAATGGTCGAGCCCGATTTTGCTCAGCACCAGGCCCACGCCTTGTCCTAATGCGGCGCCTACGCCGAAGAGCAGGCCCTTCAGCGGCAGATTGACAGAGACGTGATGCCCCTCGGTGCCGCGTCCGAGAACGGAGATGGCGATGCCCGAGAGCGTCACCGCCATAGCTATCAGCGACGTCCACGCGAGCGTCTGGCCAATCATCACCCAGGCAGAAAGGGCTGCAAACATGGGAGCAAGCGTCATCAGCAGCTGTCCCATGCGCGAGCCGATGGTCAGATAGCTGTTGAACAGGCACCAGTCGCCGAAGAAATAGCCTACCACGCCCGACAGCAGCAGCCAGCCCCACGTCGATGCGCCCGCAAAAGCCGGATAGGGAACGCCCAAAGTCAGCCACAACAGCAGCGCCGACAGCAGCAGCGTCACGCCCATGCGCCACACATTCATCACGAAGACGCCCAGCCGCTTGCTTCCAATCTCGCTGGCCAGCGCTGCAATGGTCCACGAAAAGGACACGCCCAATGAAATAATCTCGCCTAAGTACCTCATTACGGGCTGCAAAGGTACAAACATAAAACATATTTTTATCATTTTTCTCAACACAACTACCGTTTTTTGCGAAATAATTGTTATTTTTGCAGCCGACAGGAATCGTCTGATACTATAAAAAAACAATACACATCGAATTATGAAGGTAAAAGCCAAATTATTAGCGTTAGTGTGCGTCTTCGGTTTGCTAACAGCCAATGCCACACCCATCGACGACCTGATAGAACGCATCGACAAGGGCGCTTCAAGGAAGTTCAAGATTGAGCTGAAGCAGGCCGGAAAGGACTACTTCGAACTGGATCAGCAGGGCAGCCGGGTGGTCATACGCGGCAACTCGTGGGTGAACATCGGCGTGGGACTGAACTGGTACCTGAAGTATTACGCAGGCATTCATCTTTCGTGGAATCAGATGCAGGCCAAGCTGCCTGATGTGCTGCCGCCAGTAGCAAAGAAGGAGCGTCACGAAACGAATCTCACGCTGCGCTATGCCTTCAACTACTGCACATTCTCCTACTCGATGGCTTTCTGGGACTGGGAGCGATGGCAGCAGGAGATTGACTGGCTCTGCCTGCACGGCGTCAACCTGCCGCTGGCCATTGTGGGCGAGGAGTGCGTGTGGCGCAACATGCTGCTGAAACTGGGCTACAGCGAGGAGGAGATTGGCAAGTTCATCGCCGGTCCTGCATTCCTTGCCTGGTGGGAGATGAACAACCTCGAGGGCTGGGGCGGTCCCCTACCCCTTTCGTGGTACACTCGACAGGAACAGTTGCAGAAGAAGATTCTGAAGCGGATGAAGGAACTTGGCATGCATGCCGTGCTGCCCGGCTATTGCGGAATGATGCCACACGACGCCAAGGCGCGCTTGGGACTAAATGTGAGCGATGCCGGACTGTGGAACGGCTTCCAGCGCCCCGCCAACCTGCTGCCAACGGATGAGCGCTTCGACGAAATAGCCAAGCTCTACTACGACGAGCTGACGAAACTCTACGGCAAGGCCGACTACTACTCAATGGACCCGTTCCACGAGAGCCACGACGACGCCACCATCGACTACGCCGAGTCGGGGCGCAAGCTGATGGATGCCATGAAGCGCGTCAATCCGAAGGCCGTGTGGGTGATACAAGGCTGGACGGAGAATCCGAGGCCCGAGATGGTTGACCCGATGAAGGCTGGCGACCTGCTGGTGCTCGACCTCTTCTCTGAGTGTCGCCCAATGTTCGGCGCACCCTCCATCTGGAAGCGAGGCAACGGCTACAAGCAGCACCAATGGCTGTTCTGCCTCCTCGAGAACTTCGGTGCGAATATCGGTCTGCACGGACGAATGGACCAGTTGCTGAACAATTTCTACGGAGCCTCTAATGCCGTCAAAACATGGAGCGAGCCATCGGGCATCGGCTTCACAATGGAGGGATCGGAGAATAATCCCGTGATGTTCGAGCTGATGAGCGAGCTGCCGTGGAGACCGCAGAAGTTCACAAAGGAAGAATGGATAAAAAGCTATGTAAAAGCACGTTACAACACAGAGAACGCCGACATCGAAAAAGCCTGGCAGCTATTGTCGAAAACCATCTACAACTGTCCGGCAGGCAACAACCAGCAAGGCCCTCACGAGAGCATTTTCTGCGGCAGGCCGTCGCTGAACAACTTCCAGGCATCATCGTGGTCGAAGATGAAAAACTACTACGACCCAGCCAGCACACTTGAGGCCGCACGGCTGTTCCTGCAGGGTGCTGAAAGTATATTGTTAAGGGATAGACAAAAGTCACTCAACACTGAACACTCGACACTCAACAACATCGAGTACGACCTTGTAGACATCACCCGTCAGGCGCTGGCCGACCAGGCTCGTTTGCAATACCAGCACGTCATAGCCGACTACAAGGCTTTCTCCATCGAGGACTTCAAGCGCTCGTCGGAGCGTTTCCTGCACATGCTCCTGTTGCAAGACTCGCTCTTGGCCACACGCACAGAGTTCCGCTTAGGCCACTGGACACAGGCCGCCATCAACTGCGGCACGACTCCCGAAGAGCAGCAGCTATACGAATGGAACGCCCGTGTACAGATAACCACCTGGGGCAACCGCTACTGCGCCGACACCGGCGGTCTGCGCGACTATGCACACAAGGAGTGGCAGGGACTGCTGCGCGATTTCTACTACCCGCGCTGGAAAGCCTATTTCGATGCGCTCCTGGCCCAGATGGAGGCATTGACGATGCCTCAGCCCGAGCTGCTTGGCGGCGGCCCCAACGCCAACAAGACGGCTTCAGAGCTATTCGCTATGGCGCTGCCGCAAGAGGTAAAGATTGACTGGTATGCACTTGAAGAGCCGTGGACGCTGCGGCACAACAAATATACTGCCCAGCCAGAAGGTGATGCCCTCCAGCTGAGCAGCCGCGTGTTGCAATTCCTGCTAAACAAGTAATAATGGCCTAAATACCATTAGAACTTATAGCGTACACCTGCCAGGAGAATGCCCTGCTCGCCAGTGCCCAGTTCAACAAAGCCGCGGAAGGTAGGGCCGCCGGCCTCGATGCCTACTAACGACAGTTGCCAGTTGACATGAAGTTCCGAGTTGCTTTCGTCATCGTACTTCTCGCTGCGAAGGGTGGCACCGATGGCCAGCTTGGAGTACATGCCGAAGTGGCTCTTGCGCAGCCAGTCGAACTTCGAGGCGAGCATCAGCGTGAAGTAGCTGTTCTTCATCTCGTCGTCCTTTTTGCCATTGAGATATACATCCTCTTTACACTGACCATAGGCGATGATGCCACCCACGCCGAGCCAGTTCTTCACATGATAGAAATACTCGGCACTGAGAGGACCGAAAAACCTCTCGTTTTCATACTTGGCGCCCACAATGGCAACGCCCAAACTCTCAAACGCGTCGATAATCTGCGAGTTGGAGTCAATGCCATAGCTGATGGCCACCTCGTGCTTGGTGTCATAACCATTACTCTGCGCCTGAGCGCTCACTGCAGTCATCATGGCGACTGCGACCATTACTAAATACTTTTTTATTGTTTACGATGTTGTTTAGGATGAAGTTTTATGTCGAACTTAAAGTTAGTGCGTAGTTCCTTGAGCATGGACTTTGAGAGATAGGCACGGCCCTGGCGTCGCCCCTCAGGGAAGAGAAACTGCAGGCGCTTGCCGCCGAGTGGTTTCTTCACCACCGTACAAGAGGCGGTCAGGGTATCGCCGAGCTGAAAACCGCTGGTAGCGGCGCGACCGCTGAACTCAACAGTGGTATCCACATCCTTGTCATAGAGATTGAGGATGCTGTCGATAGCTGCCATTGCCTCGTCGGTAGTGGCACCGAGGCGGATGGTGACCTCGTGGATGTTCTGTACCTCCATGCCGAGAATCTCGTCGGCCCCGAGGAAGTCGGCGACGCGTCCCAGACTGAGATAGTAGCCGAAGCTGTCGTCCTCATCGGAGTCCTTATAGGTGAAGATGGAGTACTCGCCATTGTCGGTCTCTGCCTCAGCCACTTCCACCCGCATCCGTGCAGGCTGGTTCTGTGCGTATGCTGTGCCGAGCGCCATCATGCTCAGCAATAGCATGCTCAATAGTTCCTTCATACTTTTTTCAAATTAGTCTTCGCTGCCCCAGTTGCTACGCTGCTCGCGGGCATTGCCGCCGCCAGAGTCAGAGCCTTGTGCGTCAGACAGGTCTTCTAACAGATGCCCTTGATACTGAATCTCTACTACCTGCATGTCAGGTTTCTTGTAATTGTTCTTCTTGCTTTCCATTGTTGCTAATTATTTGTTGAATTGTATCTTTCCGTTCTCTATATACAGACCCTTGGCGGGACGCTGGCGCAGTTGGCGGCCCTGCATGTCGTAGTAGCGGTGGGTGCCGTCGCTGTCGATGGTGTGGATGGTGCCGATGCCGGTGGTCTCATCCGTATAGTCGTTGTCGCCCTCGAAGCTGCCAGCAGGGAAGTCCTGTGTTTCCGTGTCTTCCTCGCCGTTTTCCTGGTAGACGAACTTTGTTGTGAAGGCATAGTAGCCATCGCTCTCGTAGGGCATGAAGAAGGCGCGGAAGGTGCCGATGTAGGCGCCCTGATAGCCGGGGGCATTGCTGATGCGGCGGAACTTGCCGTCCTTCGACAGTGTGTGAGCCTTCAGCTCGGCTGCCACGTCGTTGCTGATGATATCGAAGGTACCGCGCCAGAGTCCCACTTCCTGGCCGCTGACTGCCGGGTCGTCGCTCCACTCAAACACCTGGTAGCCGTCGGAGGGATTGCTATGCACCACCACATTGCTTGCATCGAGTTTCAGCTCGCCCTCATAGACCACCACGAGGTAGGGTACGCCTGCTGCCAGGTATCCAAATTCGTTGGTGAAGACATACTCCCTGTCCTTCACATACGCCAGGCGATATGCTCTGGCAAGGACATTTCCCGGTATCTTCGAGAGATCGAGGTCATAGGGCAGACACAAGGTGTAGGCTCGGCTGGTCCATGAGCCATTGCTGTTCTGAGTAGCACTCAGTGTGCGGTCGTAGGTCACGTTGGCCAGCATGCCGTCGGCCTCGGCCAATGCCAGACCGTTGTCGGCCAGGTCGGTGAGTGCCAGTTCCAAGACGCCCATATAGTAGCCGCAGACGCACTTGCCCTCGCCCTCTCCGTTGTCGTAGTGGTTGCCCACAAGGGTGAAGTTGCAGTTGCGGCAGTAACCGGTGTGGGTTTCCGGGTTGCAGGTATAGCTCATGTTACCGTGCCGGGTATCGTCATCTATGACCTCAACCAGTGCATATCGGTTGCGGCAGGCAGCGACGCGGTGGTCGGCACCCGTCAAGAGCGCAGTGCTGGCATTGTTGCCCGCAGTGACGTGGGCAAAACCACTAAGATTAAGCGCACCATTGCTGGCACCTGCAGACCCTGCGCCGATGGCGACGGGAGTGTAAGTGTTAGAACCATTTTTAGTACTTTCTCCGGCGGTGGCAATGACGGTGCCGCCGGTGATGCTCAGCGCGCTGAAGCCATTTCCTGCTGTATTGTGCACATAAGTGGCATCTCCTCCACCTATGCCGGCAGCACCTATGCCGCCTGTGGCAGTAATGGTACCGCCAGTGATGGTGAGCGAGCCTGATTCTATGTTGCCGCGACCGCCGCCGATGCCGGCTCCACCTTCGCCGCACTTGGCTGTGACGATGCCACCAGTGATGACGATGGTGCCTATGTGGCTTCCCACAGAGCCGCCGATGCCGGCTCCACCATCGCCGCCCTCGGCAGTTACATTGCCGCCGGAGATATAGGTGGTGCCACCGTTGAAAGATGAGGCGTTGCTCAAGCACGACGCGCCGATGCCGGCCCCCTGCTTGCCACCCTTGGCCGTCACATCGCCGCCATAGATGTAGGTGTTGCCGCCGTTGGCAGAAGAGGCACCGCCGATGCCGGCGGAGTAGTCGCCGCCTTTGGCATTCACCTTACCGCCGTAGATATAGGTGGTGCCGCCGTTGCCTCCGTCGCCGCCGCCGATGCCGGCGCCGAACTCCGAGCCGCCATAAGCCGTCACGTCGCCACCATATATATAGGTGGTGCCGCCGTTGCCTTTCGTGTCGCCGCCGCCGATGCCAGCCGCGTCGGTGCCACCGTATGCCTGGACCGAGCCACCATAGATGGTGACTGTTCCTCCGTCGGCCTCGTCACCGCCTCCGATACCCGCACCATAGCTGCCACCAATGCCCTTTATATCGCCACCGTGGATGACGATGTTGCCGCAGGGAGCACCTTCATAGCTGCCAATGCCTGCATAGTTGTTCTTGGTGCCGATTGCCGACATAGCGCCAGTTCTGTTGCTGTAGGACGTGGAATGAAAGTGAAGCGTGGTGCCGCTGACCACTCTGATACCCTTATGAAACATCACGCCGCAGTCATCGCGTAGGATAAGATGCACTTCAGGGCCTTGACAGGTAATCAGCTCGTGGATGTCGGCACTGCCTTTTGCATAGTACCAGTGGTCACTGTCCATATAGCCGCCATTGATGTAGGCTCCTGAGGTGATGTCAACGAGGGGCTTGTCGATAGGCACAACCTTGGCCGTGCGCACCACCTCGCTGCCATTCCAGTGACATTCATAATAACCCATGGTCATGTAGCCCTCGCCACTATCGTTGAGGCCCATCCTGTCTGCTGTGCCGCTGGGGAAGAAGTGCATGGTGCGCTCGTTGTTGGCCTTGTAGCCGCTGGTGAACACGCCCGGATTGTCCATCTTCACACCAATGACGCTCTCCTTGTCGGCAAAGGGTCCGGTGCAGGTGATCTTGCCACTGTTGAGGTAGATGTCGTCGCGCTTGTTGTCCTTCACGGTGACGTCGCCTTTCATCTTCAGCGTGCCGCTGTTCCAGATGCCGCTACCGTTGGACCTGGCGGTGTTGCCGGTGACAGTGATGCCGTCGATGTCGAGCGTGCCGTAGTTGGTGATGCCGCCACCCCCGTGAAGCGTTGAAATGTTGCCCGTGATTTCGGGGGCGTAGAAGACGATGTTAGCCGTCTGTTCCACATAGAGGGCACCGCCGTCGAGTGCTCTATTGCTTGTGATGACGGTGCTGTTGAGGTCGCCCTTGCTGCCGTTGCCATAGTAGATGGCACCGCCAACCTCCTTGGCCTGGTTGCCCACGATGGTGGCAGTGCCGAGGTATAGCTCACCGCTGGTCCAGATGGCACCACCGCACGTTGTGGCTTGATTGTTGTGGATGGTGCAGCCACTGATGAAGGCTTCGCCATAATTCACCAGACCGCCGCCACCGGCATTGCTGGTGTTGCCGCTGATGACACCGCCGCTAATGCCGACGCTGCTACCCCTGTAGTTATAGATGCCGCCTCCGTCAGCACCCCAGTTACCGAGGATGACACCCCCTTGCATGTCGAACTGGGCAGGTGTTCCGCCCACCGTAGAAGGAGCGTTGTACACACCGCCGCCAGCGCCGGTGGCCAGGTTGCTGGAGATGGTTCCGCCCTTGAGGGTAAGCGAGCCGTGGTTGCTGATGCCGCCGCCGTAGGTGGAACGTCCGCCGGTAATCGTGCCGCTGTTGTCACCGCTGCTGTCCTCGATGGTCAGCTTGCTTCCAGTGCTCACGCGGATGACACTACCATAGTCATTGGCTCCGCTGAGGTTGCGCTTCAGCGTGTGGCCGTTGAGGTCGAGTGTCACGTTCTTCCCGTTGGTGATGCCCAGATAGTTGCTGAGCGTGATGTCGGCTCCCAGCTTGACATCAATATCAACGTCAAAGACATTCAGGGCATCATTCAGCTCGGCCTCCGTCGTCACGGTCTCCGACCATGCGCTTGTTGCAGCCATCATGGCGGCTGCGGCCAGTAACAAATACTTCTTCATATACATTTATTTATTAGTTAATATAACAAAGTTTTCTTCGTGTTATATAGTTTGTTGCGTATTATTTGTTGAATTGTATCTTTCCGTTCTCTATATACAGACCCTTAGCGGGACGCTGGCGCAGCTGGCGACCCTGCATGTCGTAGTAGCGGTGGGTGCCGTCACTGTCGATGGTGTGGATGGTGCCGATGCCGGTGGTCTCATCCGTATAGTCATTGTCGCCCTCGAAGCTGCCAGCAGGGAAGTTCTGTATTTCTGTGTCTTCCTCGCCGTTTTCCTGGTAGACGGACTTTGTTGTGAAGGCATAGTAGCCGTCGCTCTCGTAGGGCATGAAGAAGGCGCGGAAGGTGCCGATGTAGGCGCCCTGATAGCCGGGGGCATTGCTGATGCGGCGGAACTTGCCGTCGTTCGACAGTGTGTGAGCCTTCAGCTCGGCTGCTTCGTCGTTGCTGATGATATCGAAGGTACCGCGCCAGAGTCCCACCTCCTTGCCACTGACTGCCGGGTCGTCGCTCCACTCAAACACCTGGTAGCCGTCGGAGGGATTGCTATGCACCACCACATGGCTTGCATCGAGTTTCAGCTCGCCCTCATAGACCACCACGAGGTAGGGTACGCCTGCTGACAGGTGTCCAAATTCGTTGGTAAAGATATACTCCCTGTCCTTCACATACGCCAGGCGATATGCTTTGGCAAGGACATTTTCTGACATCTTCGAGAGGTCGAGTTCGTAGGGCAGGCACAAGGTGTAGGCTCGGCTGGTCCATAAGCCATTGCTGTCCTGGGTAGCACTCAGTGTGCGGTTGTAGGTCACATTGGCCAGCATGCCGTCGGCCTCGGCCAATACCGGGCCGTTGTCGGCCAGGTCGGTGAGGAGCACGTCGGGATAGCTATTGTAGTAATAGCCGTCGTAGGCGAGTCCGTTCTCGTAGGCGGTGATGCCGCTGGCGCCGTAGGTCTGCAGCGTTGCGCCCAGGTCGGTGGGGGGCTGTGCGTGTTTGAAGCCCCTTGTGCCCTGCTCCCCGCCAATATGACTGGTGTGGTAGCTGTTGGTGATGGTGATGTTTTCGGGATTATAATTCTTGGTGTAAACGAAAGTTTCGTAGCCTCTAACGTACATCTCTGTAGGCGCGAAAATGCAGTCTTTGATGCTGACGGGAACCAAGCCTGCCCTGTAGCCTACAAAACCTCCGCTGACGCGAGCATTTTCATCCAATTGAAGTAGCTTCCCATCGAAGACGCAACCCTCGATAGTGATGGCGTTGGTTACTATACCCACCATACTGCTATTATAGGGCAGCTCCGTGTATTCCAATTCGAT
>CACYYG010000037.1 GCA_902778535.1 uncultured Prevotellaceae bacterium | reverse complement strand
GTCCCGGCGTGGCCGTCATTGGCGACCTCATCGTGGGTATAGAGAACCGCGACGGCCGCTCGGCCCTAGGGACGCTTTGCAAGCAAAGAATGCCAACGTGCGTTTCCACCAGCAGGACACGCTGGAGCGCATCTTCTCGAATCAGGTGGAAGAATTCGTATAATTCGTACAATTCGATGTTGAAATAAACATACGGGACATAAGTAAAATATTTTTACAAAAGTGACAAAAAACAGGTCTCAACGAGGCTGAGAATGGCTCAGAATTCACGACAGGACAATTTGCTGAAAAAAACGCGAAAATGAGAGGGGTTGACTATCTCGTTGATTGATAGTTGCTTAGCTTATATTCCTGCCTTTTAGGAGCACCCTCGTTTTCAAAAAGGTATATCCCCATGAAAAAAAGTCAATGCCTTTTTTTCACGCGGACCATCTTTTTGAGCCAAAACAAGCCCTTCTGTGACAAAAACAGGTCCTTTTAGAGACTGAAAAGCTGCACAAAACCCATATAGGTGTGCAGTTTTTGAGCCACACTCATGCTCAGTTGGTGGCTCGAAGACTGTAAAAGCCTGTCTTTCCGATTCTATTTCACGAATTTCATTTGTAAAGAAATCGGAATAAATTTTCTTTACATTTTTGAAAGTGATAATCACGATTTCATCACATCTGAAAACGACTCAGTTGCAATTGTCCGTGGATGGGCTGGCACACCATCTTAACCAAATAATACCACCAAACGATACATTTTTGTGGCTCTGAAGAAATGATAGGGGAAAATGCTGCGTAGCGGATGAAAAAATGGAGATAATTTTGCCAATTGGAAAAATATCTGTACTTTTGCAGCACGAAACTGCGAATATGCAGCAAGGATGATTCTATTTCAATATGGACGACATTAAGAAAATAGTGCTCACCGGAGGTCCCTGCGCCGGCAAGACCACGGCACTGGTGCGTATCATCGAGCATTTCTCAAGCCTGGGATACAAGGTGTTCACCATTCCCGAGGTGCCCACGCTGTTCACACAGGCAGGCATGAACTATCTGACGAAGAACACGGGTTTCTTCTATGAGGGCGAGAAGGCCACGCTCGAAGTGCAGCTGATGCTGGAGGACAAGTTTCTGCGCATGGCACGCGAGTGCAAGAAACCCTGTATTATCGTCTGCGACCGCGGCGCACTGGACATCTCTGCCTACATGACGCCTGAGATGTGGGAACAGATCACGCGCTCCGTAGGCACGTCGACGCCCGAGCTGCGCGACCGCTACGACGCCGTGCTGCACCTTGTGTCGGCTGCCGACGGCGCTGAGCAGTTCTATACCACAGCCAACAATGCCTCGCGCAACGAGAACAACGACGACGAGGGCCTGCGCATTGCCCGTATGCTCGACAAGAAGGTCATCCACGCCTGGACGGGACATCCCCACCTGCGTGTCATCAACAACCACGAAGATTTCGAGGCGAAGATGCATCGCGTAATCAAGGAAATCAGCAGCGTGCTCAGCCTGCCTCAGCCCATCGAGGAGGAACGCAAATACGAGGTGGAGATTATCGGACAGTTCCCCGACGACTGCATTGAAAGCGAGATTGTGCAGACCTACCTGAAGGGCTATCCCGACTGTGAGGAGCGTCTGCGCAAGCGCTCATGGGGCAAGAAGGTGGTCTATGTGCACACCACGAAGAAGAAGACGGCTGAGAACGAGGAGCTGGTTACTGAGCGTCAGATCAACCAGAATCTCTACGAGATCATGCTGCCCATCGCCGACCCGCAGCGCCACACCATACATAAGCTGCGCAAGAGCTTCATCTGGCAGGGACAGTATTTCGAGGTGGACACTTACCTCGACCAGCTGCAAGGCCTTGTCATACTCGAGACCAAAGGCATCACAGAGGGCGAGCCGTTGAAGCTGCCGCCTTTCCTGCGCATCATCAAGGAAGTAACCGGCAATAAGGATTACTACAACTTTTACCTTGCACTACGTTAATAATCAAACAAATAGCATATATTAGCAATGATCATTGAAAAGATTGACCAGCTACTGAAAGAAGTAGAGGTTCTGACAGCGAAGAACGCCGAAGAGGTGGAACAGCTGCGCTTGAAATACCTGAGCAAGAAGGGCGAGATTACGGCCCTGATGAACGATTTCCGCGAGGTGGCTGCCGAGCAGAAGAAAGAGGTTGGCATGAAGATCAACCAGCTGAAGCAGATGGCACAGGAGCGCATCAACCAGTTGCGCGACAACTGCCAGACGCAGGAAAGCACCGATGAAACCGTCGATTTGACACGCACGCCCTACCCCATCGACCTGGGCACGCGCCATCCGCTGACCATCGTCACCAACGAGATTATCGACATTTTCTCACGCATGGGCTTCGTGCTGGCCGACGGTCCTGAGGTGGAGGACGACCTGCACGTGTTTACGAAGATGAACTTCGCCGCCGACCATCCTGCACGCGACATGCAGGACACTTTCTTCGTCAGCCAGCATCCCAACGACGTGACGAAGAACATCCTGTTGCGTTCACACACTTCCTCCGTACAGGCCCGTGTGATGGAGCGCATGCACACCGAGGACGGCAAGCTGACAGAGCCCATCCGCGTCATCTGCCCGGGCCGCGTCTACCGCAACGAGGCCATCACGGCTCGCGCCCACTGCTTCTTCCATCAGGTGGAGGGCCTCTATATCGACAAGAATGTATCGTTCACCGACCTGAAGCAGGTGCTGCTCAGCTTCGCCCGCGAGATGTTCGGCGCCGACACGAAGATTCGCCTGCGTCCCAGCTACTTCCCCTTCACCGAGCCATCAGCCGAGATGGACATCTCGTGCTTCATCTGCGGCGGCGAAGGCTGCGGATTCTGCAAGCACACCGGATGGGTGGAGATTCTGGGCTGCGGAATGGTCGATCCCAACGTGCTGGAGCAATGCGGCATCGACTCGAAGATCTACAGCGGCTATGCCTTCGGAATGGGCGTGGAGCGCATCACCAACCTGAAGTATCGCGTCAGCGACCTGCGCATGTTCTCTGAAAACGACGTACGCTTCCTGTGCGAGTTCGAGGCTGCCGACTAAGCAATATTTCTTGAAGAAACAAAAATCTTCAAAAATCTGACGGACATTTTTGTCGGATTTTTGAAGATTTTCGTTGTATAAAAAAGAAAGCATTGCCGCTATAAGCCGGGTTCTGTTCTGGCACGAGGCCAGCGTCTGCCATTTATCTACTGCGCACGTCGCCATGCGCCTCCAGCGTTCTACCCTCCATCGCAGCCGAAGCTCTCGGGCGGGCAACCCTTGATGTCGATGGTTTACATGAACTTGCAGCCTCCAGCGGGAACAGCACGACGGTCACCCGCCGCCTGGTGGTCTCTTACACACGCCTTCTCACCCTTGCTCCGCCGCTTGAGAAAAGAGGCGGGGCGGTTGTTTTCTTCTCCCCTGACCAGCCGTCGCCGACTGCTTCTACTTTCAGAAGTGGAGTGCCCTGTGCTGCCCGGACTTTCCTCTCGTCCAACCTTTCAGAAGGGCCAGCGGCAGACCGCAGCAGTGCTTCCATAATGTCAACTTTCGCCTTTGATTCCATTCGAATCGGTGCAAAGGTACGAATAAGCGAGCGGAAAACCAAAGGAAAACCCGTTTTTCTTTGTTTTACCGAGCGAAAGTACCTTCGGCGTTAGCCAAAGGTACGAATAAGCGAGCGGAAAACCAAAGGAAAACCCGTTTTTCTTTGTTTTCCCGAGCGAAAGTGCCTTCGGCGAAGCCAAAAAATCGACATTGAGAAACTTTTTATAAATTTTGTTCGAAAAATTTGGAAGAAAGAAAAATAATTCGTACCTTTGCACCCGCATTTGAGAGAAAGTGCTCTTTTCGGGACATCCGAGGGAAGTTTGGGTGAGTGGCTGAAACCAGCAGTTTGCTAAACTGCCGTACGGGTTCCCGTACCGGGGGTTCGAATCCCCCAGCTTCCGCTTCCTCTCTGGTCGGTTGAGCTTAGCTCTTCCTCCTTCGCGACTTGGTCGGTTCATCTAACGGTTAGGATACAAGATTCTCAATCTTGGCATAAGGGTTCGATTCCCTTACCGACTACTCAAAAGATTGTTTCAATATCATTGCCAGGCGGGATGAACTACGTTCTTCCTTCATAGCAATTTAGCGATGTGACTCGCTGCTTGGTCGGTTGAGTTTCACTCTTCCTCCCTCGCGACTCGGCCATTCAAACAAGTTTGATGGCGCTCGCTGCTTGGTCGGTTCATCTAACGGTTAGGATACAAGATTCTCAATCTTGGCATAAGGGTTCGATTCCCTTACCGACTACTGGAAACGCTAATGAAAAAAGAGAAATCGCAACTGCGGTTTCTCTTTTTTCGTTTCTCTTATCACTCTTATGATTTCTGTCTACCTGACGGTGGTGCGCTTGTCGCGTATGAGCTTTGTCTGGCGGAGAATCTCCTGATAGTGTAAAGAGGTGAGAGGTGAGAGGTGTGAAGTGAGAGACGAGAGTTGCTGCCGGCAGTAGTCGTCGATGGCATCGAGATGCTGCAACAGATAGAGGAGCACGTCACTCTTGTCCACACGGGTCACGACGACTGCCTTGGGATCGGGGTTCAGCAGATTGTCCAACTGAGCCACGTAGCTGCGCTGCAAGTGTCTGCGCTCCTTCTGCTGCCATTCGCTCAAACCATCAGGCATGGACCACACCTGGGCAAAGAGGTCGGTGAGGTATTCACTGACGGGATAATCGCCAGTGTTGCACAGCGTGTGGAGCACGTTGACCGACAACAGACGCCCCACGAGATTGTCCTGGCGCGAGTTCTGCGCACTGGTGGGATCGGTGCCCGTCTTATAGATGATGTTTTTCGGATAGAGCCACTCAGGTGCCGTGAAGATGTTGCGGCCCAAGTATTCCAATGCCTCCTTCTGACGTGTGGCGGGCACGAAGGCGAGCGGCTCCTGACCAGGCATGTTATTGCGGTAGCGTCCTGCGATGTTCTTCATCACGTGGTTCTGATAGCGGTTAAACTGGTCCTGCACGGCCTTGTAAATCTCCGACAAGTCGTCATACTGGTCGTTGTCCTCGTGGGTCCACTGCGGCAGAGCCGCCATCACACGCTTCAGGTTCTTCAAACCGTACTCCGATGCCTTCATGGAGTTGTCGCCCAAGTCCTCGGTCTGCGAGCGCGGGTCTTCGCCCTGCCCTTCGCCGCCGAACCACAGGCGCGGATTCTGGCGCAGCACCTTCGTCGTCTCGTCCATCAGCTTGTCCTTTTCCTCATACTCGTCCTTGAACTCCGGACGCCACTGATAGCCCCACTTGATGGCCCACTTGTCGTAGTCGTTGATGCGGGGGAAGAGTCCCTTCGGGCTGATTTTGTCCTCAGGCTGCGCCACATAGTTGAAGCGGGCGTAGTCCATGATGCTGGCAGTGTGGCCATGAGCCTCCACCCACTGTTTGTTGCGCAGATTCTCTACCGGCGTAGCCGACGAGGCTCCCATATTGTGACGCAGGCCCAGCGAGTGGCCGACCTCGTGCGACGAGACGAAGCGGATGAGCTCGCCCATCAGCTTGTCGTCAAACTTCATCGTCTGTGCCCGTTTGTCCAAGGGTCCGCACTGCACCATATACCACTTTGTCAGCAGATTCATCACGTTGTGATACCAGCAAATATGAGCCTCGATAATCTCGCCAGAGCGCGGATCTACGATGCGTGGACCATAGGCATTCTCTGTCTCTGAGGGCAAGTAGCGGATGGCCGAATAGCGGGCATCATCAAGGCTGATGCTGCCGTCCTCGGGCAGTTCCTTCGCCACAATGGCATTCTTGAATCCGGCTGCCTCGAAAGCCTCGTTCCAATCGTTGACGCCCTGTATCAGATAGGGTACCCACTTCTTCGGCGTGGCGGGATCGATGTAGTAGACAATCTGTTTCTCAGGCTCGACGAGCTTGCCAGCAAGATATTTCTTCTTGTCCTTCGGCACCAGGCGATAGCGTGAGATGAACGACTCGTGCTGCGTCTTGTGCTGATCATCGCTGAAGATGGTCATGTTGTTCACGAAATAGCCCACACGGTCGTCCCACAGACGCTTGCGCATTGGCTCCAAAGGCAGCAGGACGATGCTTGTGTTGAACGCCATCGTGAGTGAGCCCGTCCGTGCAGCCGGTGAGTTGGTGCCCGACGAGCCGTAGGTGCGTGTGGTGGCCACTTCGATGTTCTGAGGAAATACCATCAGGGTGTCGATATAGGTACGGTCAGCCTGCAGACCGCCCACCTTCAGCTGGGTCTTCATAGCATTGGGGAATGATGTGAGATGGCTGTCGGTCTTGAACAGCGGCGTCACCTCAATGAGGCTGGCATCATCGGCTTCATTGCGGCCGATAATCTTGAAAGCCTTCACCATCGGGTCGACGGTAGCGCGGTTCAGCGTCAGCGATATCTGGTCTTCAGGATTGCTGAAGTGACTTTGCACATACTCGCGCAACAGAAGCTGTGCGGTGTCACGCTGCTCGAAATAGATGGTATTATGCGTTATCTCCTCGCCTGCGAAATTACCCAACCCTTGCGGTACTGACGTAAAACGCGTCACACAGAGAAGCATGCGGCCCATCAGCGAATCGGGCACCTCAAAATAATATTTGTCCTCGATGTGGCGCACAAGGAAGAGGCCTTCGGTGGTGACGCCACCCTTCTTCACAAGCTTTTGGTAGGCCGTTTCTTTCTTTTTGTCAGCCTTGCCCTTTATGCTATCAGTCGCTAACGTATCGGTGGCCAATGTATCGGCCTTCTGTTCCACTTCGGGAATGCTGTCGTTCAGCAGATGCTGCACGTTCTGAGCCTGAGCGCACAATGCCGTCAGGCAGGCTACAAGTAAAATGTTTAGATGTCTCATAAGTTTTTCGTTTCTCTTAGTATATTTGTTGACAAAGGTACGAATAAGCGAGCGAAAAGCAAAAGATTTCTTGAAATTTCTTTTGCACTTTTCACACTTCTTTGTACCTTTGCACAAAATAACCATCTAACAAACCTGATATGGCAACCGTAAAACCTTTCCGCGGTCTCAGACCACCGCGCGATTTAGTAGAGAAAGTGGAAAGTCGCCCCTACGACGTCCTCGACAGCGAGGAAGCAAGACAGGAGGCTGGCGACAATGAAATGAGCCTCTACCACATTATCAAACCCGAGATTGACTTCCCCGTGGGGACATCTGAATACGACCCGCGCGTCTATGAACAGGCAGCCAAGAACTTCCAGAAGTTCCAGGACAAGGGCTGGCTGGTGCAGGATGCGCGCGAACATTATTATATTTATGCGCAGACCATGCAGGGGAAGACACAGTATGGCTTAGTAGTTGGCGCCTGGGTGAACGACTATATGGAGGGCCGCATCAAAAAGCACGAGTTGACGCGCCGCGACAAGGAGGAAGACCGCATGAAGCACGTCCGCGTGAACGATGCCAACATGGAGCCCGTGTTCTTTGCCTATCCAGATAACGCTGTGCTCGATGCACTCATTATGCGCTATGCCAAGACGGAACCTGAGTACGACTTCATCGCGCCCATCGACGGTTTCCGCCATCAGTTCTGGGTGATTGACAGCGACGAAGACATGCAGACCATCACCGACGAGTTTGCCAAGATGCCTTCACTCTACATCGCCGACGGCCATCACCGCTCGGCAGCTGCTGCACTCGTGGGAGCTGAGAAGCAGCGCCAGAATCCTAATCACACAGGCCAGGAGGAATACAACTACTTCATGGCCGTATGCTTCCAGGCCTCACAGCTCACCATCCTCGACTACAACCGTGTGGTGAAAGACCTCAACGGCCTGAGCAGCGAGCAGTTCCTTGAAGCGCTGGCCAAGAACTTCGCCGTTGAAGACAAGGGAACCGACATCTACAAGCCACAGCAGTTGCACGAGTTCTCACTTTATCTCGATGAGCATTGGTACAGTCTGAAGGCGAAGGAGGGCACTTATGACAACAGCGATCCCATCGGTGTACTCGACGTTGACATCAGCAGCCGCCTCATTCTCGACGAGATTCTCAATATCGGCGACCTGCGCTCATCGAAGCGCATCGACTTCGTGGGCGGCCTGCGCGGTCTGGGTGAGCTGAAGCGCCGTGTAGACAGCGGCGAGATGCGCGCAGCACTCGCACTCTATCCTGTCTCCATGCAACAGATTATCGACATTGCCGACAGCGGAAAGATCATGCCGCCCAAGGCCACATGGTTTGAGCCGAAGCTTCGCTCGGGGCTTGTCGTGCATAAACTCAGTTAATGAAAGACGAGTTCCTGACCATCAGCAGCACCGGCGAGGGATACTATACTGAGAAACGCAGTAAGTTTCTGTCGTGGGCGCATCACGTGGAAAGCACCGACGAGATAAAAGCCATTCTGGCCGACTATCGCAAGCGCTACTACGACGCCCGCCATGTGTGCTATGCCTATATGCTGGGACCTGAGCGTCAGGATTTTCGTGCCAACGACGACGGTGAGCCTTCTTCGACAGCCGGCAAGCCTATCCTCGGACAAATCAACTCCGCTGAACTCACCGACGTGCTCGTCGTCGTGGTGCGCTACTATGGCGGCGTCAACCTCGGCACCAGTGGCCTCATCGTGGCCTATCGCGAGGCGGCAGCACTTGCCATCGCCGATGCCAAGAAAGAATCGCGACAGGTTGAAGAACTTGTCGACTATGACTTCCCCTACCCTATGATGAACAGCGTGATGCGTGTGGTGAAAGACATGGAGCCGCGCATTGTCAGCCAAACCTACGACAACACCTGCCGCATCACCCTCGCCATCCGTCGCAGCCTGGCTGAGCAGTTGCGACAGCGCCTTTCCAAGCTATCCTTTGAAGACAATTAACCCTAAAACAGTAAGCATTATGAGAAAAGTAAGATTTATCCTGATGTCGCTCGTGGCTGCCATCCTCGTTGGTTGCGGCACCACATCGACAGTGCCCATTACGGGGCGCAAGCAGACATTGATGGTGAGCGACGGCGAAGTGCTGTCGTTGGCCACCCAGCAGTACAAAGAGTTTATGACCAAGGCCAAGCGCTCCACCAACGCTGCCAACACTGCTATGGTGCAGCGTGTTGGACAGAAGCTGGCCAACGCCGTCACGCAGTATTTGAACGCCAACGGTTTGGCCAGCGAAGTGCAGAATTTCCAATGGGAGTTTAACCTCGTTGCCGACAAGCAAGTCAATGCATGGTGCATGCCTGGCGGCAAGATCGTGGTGTATGAGGGTCTGCTGCCCGTCACGCAGGACGAGGGCTCGCTGGCCATCGTCCTGGGCCATGAGATAGCCCACGCTGTAGCCAAGCACTCCGCCGAGCAGATGAGCAACCAGATCAAACAGCAGTATGGCACACAGATAGGCACCACCGTACTTGGTGCCCTCGGCATGGGCCAGAACACGCAGGGCATCGTACAGGCCATCGCCGCTCAGGGTTTCAGCTTCGCTAACCTGAAATACTCGCGCGACCACGAGAACGAGGCCGACCACATCGGCCTGATCATCACCGCCATGGCCGGCTACGACCCACAGGTGGCTCTGCCCTTCTGGCAGCGCATGGCCGCTTCGTCGAACCAGCAGACGGTCGAGTTCCTGAGCGACCATCCCTCAGATGCCACACGCATCAACAACATCCAGAAATGGATGCCAGAGGCCCTTAAGTATTACAGGAGATAAGATAGCGTTATACATTCAAAACAATGTCCCAGGCTTAAAACAGAAATGTCCCAAGCCTGGGACATTTCTGTTAGAGAAGCCATAGTGTGGTCTATAGTAGCAGATAAGAAACACGTGAGCGTCCAATTCTCAGAAAGCGGGGAAACGCTTGTCGGTCTGAGCCTTTACCGCCATACACTCCATCTCAACGAGCCAGCCAGAGCGGCAGACAGGAGCATGGACGATGACTACTGGACGGTTGGGGAAGCGCTTTTCATAGAGGCGGCTCACCACAGCATAGTCGGCAGGATCGCGCAGATAGACAATCATGTGTGCCACGTCGTCGTAGGTACAGCCGGCCTCGCGCAGAAGTGCATCGACGTTCTCCCACATGCGGAATGTCTGATTGACAACGTTGCCCACATGAACAATCTGACCTTTGTTGTCGATGCTGGCCGTGCCGGAAATAATGACATGACGGCGGTCACCATAGTCGATATAAGTACCGCGCTCAAAGGACACGCCATAGTCGCTCGTACGGTTGAGGTGTGTGGAAGCGTAGAGGTAATGAATCTGTTCGGGATTGATGCCGGCGATGGCATAGTTGTCCATCTGCGTCAGCACGCAGGGATCCTGTGCTCGGCCCCCGATGCCTGTAGATGCAATGAAATGCGTGTCGTGTGTAAGACCTTGGGTAAAAAAGACCTGATTGCGTGCACGCACAACGCCACCGTAGTTCAGGTCGATGTCGTTGACAAAAAGCCATGTGCGGATGCAGTTGGCAGCGAGTGTGCATCCTTCCTGCATAAGCTGCATCACATACTCATTGAAAAGCAGACGCGTCTGATACTCTGAGTTGGCAGCAAGATTATGGGCAGAAGCGTTCCAAAGATGACGGTAGGCAGCTCCGTCGGCAGAAGCTTTCTTCACCTCATAGAGTCCTCCGTCTGTAAGACGCGTAGTGACACCTGTCATCAGGTAGGCCCACAATGCAATCTTCGTACCGTCGAGCGGTCCCTGCTGAATAAGGCTCTTGGCGCAGTCGCTGGTATCGGAGGCCAAAACCCTGTCGGCCTGATTGGCGGCATCGCTGAGGAAATAGCGCTTGAACACGGCCACAGCTCCCTGCAGCTGATTGCCGATGAGATTCTGGTAGGAGTCGAGCACAGCGTCAAGCTGCTCTTGGAAAGAGAGCAACGGGTTGTTGACGCGTACCATCACGTGATATTCGTTGACGCTGCCCTTCTGAAAACTGAAAAACCTTGCTTCTGTATGCTCAAAGTAAACTGTTTCGTTCATTTTTTCTTTCAATTTGCGTGCAAAGGTACGAATTTTCTTGCGTGCAGCCAAAGAAGAAAGCCTCTTTTTTAGCGAAAAAAAGCTGTGCGCCGCAATAGCAACGCACAGCCTTATACTTTTTAATTGGTCTGATTCGGCTTAGAAGTGGAAGTTCAAACCGAACATGAGGTTGTAGGAATCCATATCCAAACCGAAGCGGGTGAGCTTCATGTCGCTCTCCTTCTCCTTAGCCTGCATGAAGCCTAAAGAGCCGAGCTTAGCAATAAGGCTGATGTTGTTGTTCAAGTTGAATGATACGCCGGGACGCAGGGCAATCTCTATAACGTCAAGCTTAGACTCGCTGCCGGTAGACTTGCCGTTCATGTTGGGTGTATCGTCAGACTTCACATTGCTGTAGCCCACGCTGCCTTCAAAGAAGAGGTCAATCTTACCCAGGTGAGCGAAGTTGTAGCGGACATAGGGTGCAAAGGTAAAGCTGTTGAGCTTGTAGTCATCCTCATTAATGTCCATCATTGTGCTAATCCCCGTATTCATAAGAGCCTTGAAGTCGTTGACTGTTATCGAGCCAAAAGCTGCATAGCCGTGTGAGTAGCCAATCTGCAAACCGATGGAGATATCCTGGTCTAGCTGGTAGCCGAATTCAGGCAAAAGTTTGAACGAAGTACCGTCCTGGTCGTGTCCGCCAGTGGAGAGCTTAGATGAAGTGAAGCCCAGTGAGCCACCTACATAAACCTGTGCGCTGGCACCCATGGTGAAGCAAGCCAGCAGAGCAACTAAAGCGATAATCTTCTTTTTCATGTTTCTAAAGTATTAAGTTAAACAATAAATATTTGCAAATATACAACAAAAATGTTTACAAGCATGCTTTTCAATCATAAAAAACCTTAATTAAGCCATGCCATAGTCGTATTAGAACATATTTGAGGCAAAAAAGTCCATACATTGGCGGAAGAGATGATAGCGGGTGTTGCCGCCATAGATGCTGTGGTTGCGATTGGTGTAGACAAGCTGGCGGAAGTCCTTGTCGGCATTGACGAGTGCGGTGACGTACTCGGCGGTGTTCTGATAGTGCACGTTGTCATCAGCCAATCCATGACAGAGCAGCAGGGCACCATGCAACTTGTCGGCGCGGGCAATGGGGCAGACATTATCATAACCATTTGCATTTTCATTGGGCGTACGCATGAAGCGCTCGGTGTAGATGGTATCGTAGAAGCGCCAACAGGTGGGCGGCGCGATGGCGATGCCGCAGCAGAACACGTGCCGTCCTTCGCTCATAGCCATCAGTGTGTTCCAGCCGCCGTAGCTCCAGCCCCAGATGGCGATGTGCTCTTTGTCGACGTAGCTCTGCTGACCCAGCCAGAGGGCAGTCTCCACCTGGTCCCTGGCCTCTAATTCGCCAAGGTGAAGGTAGGTGCATTTCTCAAACTCGGCGCCACGACCGCCCGTGCCGCGATTGTCGACGCAGACGGCGATGTAGCCCTGCTGTGCCTGATACTGCTCAAGGATGGCACCGCGGCCATTCATGCCGATGCCCCAGGCATTCTTCACCTGCTGGTTGCCCGGACCGCCGTATTGGTACATCACCACAGGATATTTCTTCGACGGGTCGAAGTCGTGGGGCTTAACCATCCAGCCGTTGAGCACGACGCCCTCGGAGGTTGTGAAGGAGAAAAGCTCCTTGAGGCCCATGTCGAAGGAAGCGTAGGTGTCGGCCAATGCCTTGTTGTCTTCCAGAACGGTAACGGTTTTTGCGGAAGAACCGCCCGACACACCGAGCAGCGAAATTTGTGTCGGTGTGTTCAGGTCGCTCCAGGTGAGGATGAAGTTTTTGAAATCGTTGGAGAAGACAGCACTGCTCCAGCCGTCCTTCGGCGTGAGACAGTCGGTCTTGCCGTTCTTATGGTTGACGTAGATTTTCTGGTTGAGGGGGCCGTCGGCAAGGGCCGCAAAGAAGACGTCGCCCGTTGTCTCGTCGTAACCGTAGACATCGGTGACAACGGCAGAGTTGGACAGGCCGCCCACGGTGCGCTGCAGCTGACCGTTGAGCCCGTAGACGTAGATACGGTTAAAGCCGTCGCGCTCGCTGGCGAGGATGATATGGCTCTGCGTAATTTTCGTTTGTGCGAATACATTCTCGTTGATGTATTTGTCTACCTTATCCTCAATAACCTGCTGACAGACAGTGGTTAAAGGATTGGCCATAAAGATGCGGAGACAGTCCTGATGGCGGTTGAGCGTGAAGACGCAAACCTTCGTCGCATCGCTGGTGGGCATGATGCGGGGTATGTAGCCGTCGGCATCGAGAGGCAGCTGCATGGTGCGCGTCTGATGGCTCTTGATGTCGAAGCTCATCAGCTTCACTGTGGCGTTCCGCTCGCCTGCCTTGGGGTACTTATAGGAGTAGGTGCCCTCGGGCCGCATCCAGCTGGGCGAGGCTTTGGCAGCACCGGCCGACCAGTCGTCAGGGGCGAGGGGCAAGTACACTTCGGGCACCTGGCTCTCGTCGTAACGCACCCAGACAATCTGCTTCGAGTCGGCGCTGAACGTCATGGCCGAGTTAAAGGAGAATTCCTCCTCGTTTACCCAATCGGGCAGGCCGTTGATGATTTCATTCTTCTTGCCGTCCTTCGTCACCTGGCTCTCGGCGTTGTTGTAGAGCAACTTAACGAGAAATATATTATTGTCGCGCACGAAAGCCACCTGCAGGCCGTCGGGACTCCATACCGGCGTCTGCTGAGGTCCGCCGTCGCTCAGCGGCTCTAATTTGTTGTTGGCTATATTAAAAATGTAATAGACGGCGGTGAAGGAGTGGCGATAGATGCCGCGCGTCTGCGTCTGTATGAGGATGCGCTTCTGGTCGGGGCTCATGATGTAGCCATCCACACGGCTGATGTTGGCACCTCGGGCGGTGGCGACATCGAAAAGCACACCTGTCTGCTTGCCCGTGCGGAACGAGCAAGTAACAATCTGCTTGCCGTCGGCAGAGATTTGTGCATAGCTCTGACCGTCGGGCAGCGGCTCTACGGCTGCAATGCCCTTCGGGCTGAACATGCCTGTGGTAGTGATGTCCTTCAACGAAAGTTGTTGTCCCGCCATCAGCTGCGAGACGGCCACGAACAACGCGGCGCTCAACATAAGGAATTTCTTCATGGTATTTGTCAATTTATCAGTGCAAAGGTACGAAAAAAAGAATGTACGTAAGCATGTTTAGCCTTTTTTTTGTTTTTGCGGCCATCCACAGTGATACCAGCGAACGGGATTTAGGAATTCAGAAGCCATACAGTTTCAAAAACGTCAAGTACACATTTCGTACACACCGTGTGTACTTTTAATACACACCGTGTGTATTTTTAGTACACACGGTGTGTACGAAATGAAAACAGCATCCTCACGCTTTCAGCGCACAAGGTCTGTGAAAAACAGAATTGGCTCTTCCAAAAAACGGCCTGGTTTTCGTAAAAGAATCACTGAGGCATAGAGTCGAGCCGCAGGAACTGCTCAGTGGTAAAGCCCGGATGATCTGTGATGAACTGATCCAGCAGGAGGATACTGTCGTTGGTGAAAACACGTCGGTCCATTACCTTGTTCACCACACACTGTATCTTCATCATGTGAAAGTGCCGTTTATCAGTAAGCGTGTCTGTGTTTTCGGGCATGGGGAAAAGACTGAGCAGGTAGAAGCCGAGGCAGTCGGGCACAATGTATTCACGCGTCATCATGCGGCGCTGCTTCGGGGTGTAACCATAGTGTATATACGCGGGATAGTTTTCGCCCAAATACTTGTCGAGCGAAATACCCACAAGTGTGTCGCTGACCACAATGCTCTGATCGAGCGAGCCAATCTGCGTGTAGAAGTGCGGCACTTTCATACCCGGCAACATAACCGACAGGCGATGGAAGGCGGTAACGAGCTGTTTTTCAATCAAATCGGTGTTCTCATACTGGCGGGCCACATCGCCGATAATGGCTTGCAGCGTGCTATCCTGAAAGAAGAGCAGCAGGCGGTTGTTGATGTCAGGATCGTCGACAGGTCCAAGCTGCAGAACATTTTCAATCAGCGTGCGCGTCTGCTGAGGATAGTCGGTGCGCATCTGGTGCAGAGCAGCAAAGTCGGCCAGCGTGAGATACTGGCTCTCCACGCGGTCGTAGCGATAGAGCACGACGTCATCCTGCTGATGCTGCTCGTCGTAGGGTCGCACCTGCAGCTGACAACCCGTCAAGGCCACCAGCGTCAGAAGCAAGAAGAGGCAGAATATTCGCACCAGAAAGTTTTCTTTTGTTAAAACGTGGCGCAAAATTACTAAAAAATCTTGATTTAACCAAATTTTAACCTAAATATTTTTAACAAACTGCACAAATTCCTTAAAAATGAGTATTTTTGTGGGAAAAAGAAAAGCCATGAAAAGAATACTGACCATCCTCATAATTGCCATGCTGGGAGCACAGGCCAATGCTTTCCGTGTGGTGGTAGAAAACCTCAGCACTCAACCGCGCAACGATCATCCGGTGGTTATCGACATCAAGAAATTCGCCAACGCCACGACGGCTCTCGTCACCTGCGGCAGCGCCGAGGTGCCCTGTCAGCTCGACGACCTCAACCAGGACGGAAGCTATGACGAGCTCTGCTTCCTGGCTGACCTGGGGCCGAAAGAGCGAAAAGAATATGAAGTAGACCTGACAGGGAACGGCGGTCCCCGCCTCTACCCTGCCCGAGTTTATACCGAGATGGTGATGCGCAACGACAAGGTGAAGGAGAAAAACAAGCAGAACAACTACGTGGAAAGCATTACCGCTCGCGGCGACTGTGCCAACAGCTACAACCTGCTGCACCACCATGGCGTGTGCTTCGAAAGCGAGCTGAACGGCATCCGCATCTACTTCGACAAGCGGCAGACGCTCGACCTCTATGGCAAATTCAACAAGGGCCTGGAGCTGCAGGCAACGCAGTTCTACACCAGCGACGAGCAGAAGAAAGAGGGCTATGGCGACGACGTGCTGTGGGTTGGCAACACCTTCGGTTTGGGTGCTATGCGCGGATTGGACGCCAAGACGAATCTGCCCGCGATGATTGAACCGGTGAAGAGTCGTACGCAGCGCATCATCAGCTACGGCCCCCTGCGCACCATCGTGGAAGTCATCGACAAGGGCTGGCAGAGCGATTCGCTGTCTGAGCCTGTGGATATGACCATCCGCTACACGCAGTATGCCGGCCATCGCGATACCGACATCGACGTGTTCTTCAGCCACGACAGGATGACAAACACTTTCTCAACGGGTATCATCAACGTGAAAGGCTCTACGGAATACTCCAACAAGAAGGGCACACGCGCCTGCTGGGGCACCGACTATCCTTCAACCGACCACGAGAAATGGAAGCCTGAGACTGTGGGACTGGCCATCTATATCCCCAACCAGTATATAGTCAAGGAGTTTGCGGCAGACAACGACAATTATGGTTTCGCAGTACGCCATGATGACAAGCACATTCACTACAAAGTGGCCTACTGCTCAGCCAATGAAAGCTTCGGCTTCCATTCTGCCCAGGAATGGTTCGACTGGGTGAAGGTCTGGGGCGAGGAACAGCCGAAGATTAGGGTCAGCATTGCCGTAGAGAAGGAATGAAAACATGCAAGTGCCTACGGCAGATCGCTGAAGCGCTTGCGGCCTTTTGCATAGTATTGCCAGAGTAGTGAGAAACGGCGCTGCTCTGGTATTTCTTTTGCCATACGCGTTTCCTGGATGTGCCGACGGTCGGCCTCGAAGTCCTTGCGCCATCGCTTAAAAGCCCGGCGGGCACGATAGACTGCCTTGAAATCGCCCACGTTGCGCTTCAGCAACAGCATCTCCCACGCGGCCAGATAGTCAAGCCACCAGCGGCAACGCATGACAGGCCGCAGCTCGTCGTCCGACAGGCATTTGTAGAGCATTGTCAGATTGTTGCGGAAATTCAGGAATGTCTTCATCGGATTCGACTTCGGCAGCGTGCCGCCGCCTACATGGTAGACCACGCTCTCAGGTAAACAGAAAATCTTGTAACCCTGCAGTCGCATACGCCAGCATAAATCAATCTCCTCGCTGTGCGCGAAGAAGCGACCGTCCAGTCCCCCTACATTATTATATATTCGCGCGCGCACGAGAAGGGCGGCTCCTGTGGCCCAGAGCACCTCGGCCGGCATGTCGTACTGACCCTCATCTTTTTCCACCGTCTCGAAGAGGCGGCCGCGACAGAAGGGATAGCCATATCGGTCGAGGAATCCTCCCGAGGCGCCGGCGTATTCAAAGGCATCGCGGTCGGCTATGCTGAGCAGCTTCGGCTGACAGGCTGCCACGTCGGGATGACTGTCCATGAATTCGATGAGCGGCGTCAGCCAGTGGTGTGTCACCTCGATGTCGCTGTTCAGCAGCAAATAGTATTCGGCGTCAATCTGCGCCAGGGCCTTGTTGTAGCCGTCGGCAAAGCCCCAGTTCTTGTCGAAGAGGATGAGCTGCACCTCAGGATAGTGCTCGCGCAACAGTTTTAAAGAATCGTCAGTGGAGGCGTTGTCGGCCACAATGACGGTGGCCTCTTCGCGCGAATACTGCAAGACGCTGGGCAGATACTGGCGCAACATCTTGGCGCCGTTCCAGTTCAGGATGACAATGGCAAGCTTCATTCCATTTATGATTTGACTATTTACAGTTTAGAATTTGTTGTTCAATTTTCAGGGCGGTGTGGTCGTGATTGAAGTCGCCGAGAGTGACACGCACCAACTGGTTGTCAAGTTTAGGAGTTGCATCCTGTGGCGACAGCTCAACGCGGATATAGTTGCGCGTAAAGCCGTGCATGGCGCGGCCTCGCGTAGCTTTCTCAAAGAGCACCTCGGCCTCAGTTCCTATATGGGCAGCATAGAAGGCATCTGTTTTTTCTTCCGAAAGATGAAGCAGACGGATGCTGCGCTCTTTCTTCTCAGCTTCGCTCACTACGTAAGGAATCTTAAGGGCAGCCGTGCCAGGCCGCTCGCTATAGGGGAAGACATGCAGCTGCGTGACAGGCAGACGGTTGAGCAGCGCGTAGGTCTGCTCGAAACATTCGGGCGTCTCGCCGCGACAGCCAACCATCACATCGACACCGATAAACGCATCGGGCATCAGCTCCTTTATGTGCTGGATTTTCTCGGCAAAGAGCTGGCTGTCGTAGTGGCGGTGCATCAGCTTCAGCACTTCGTCACTGCCGCTCTGCAAAGGAATATGGAAATGTGGCATGAAAGCACGGCTCTCGTTGGCACACCATTCAATAAGCTCATCGCTCAGCAGGTCGGGCTCCAGACTGCTGATGCGGTAACGCTGCATGCCCTCCACTTGATCTAATGCCTTCACCAAATCAATGAAGCGCTCGCCAGTGGTCTTGCCGAAGTCGCCGATATTCACGCCAGTCAACACTATTTCCTTGCCACCTTCGGCTACGGCCTCCCTGGCCTGCTGTACCAGCGAGGCGATGGAGGGGTTGCGGCTGAAACCACGCGCAAAGGGAATGGTGCAGTAGGTGCAGAAATAGTCGCAGCCGTCCTGCACCTTCAGGAAGAAACGGGTGCGGTTGCCACGCGAACAGCTGGGCGCAAAGGTGGTGATGTCCTTCGTCTTCTCCGTGCGCACGACCTTGGCAGAAGAAGCCATGTCGCGCTGCATAAAGCCATCGGCGAGGAACTGCACGAGGCGGTCTTTCTCGTTAGAGCCCAGCACAAGATCGACGCCCTCGATATGGCTAACGACTGAAGCCTCCATCTGTGCATAGCAGCCCGTAACGACAACGAAAGCACCAGGATGCTGGCGCACCATGCGGTGGATGGCCTGTCTGCATTTGCGCGACGCCACCTCCGTCACCGTGCACGTGTTGATGAGGCAGATGTCGGCTTTCTCACCTTTAGCCACCGTCTGCACACCCATCTGCTGCAACAGGCGCCCAAAGGTGGACGTCTCCGAGAAGTTCAGCTTGCAGCCCAGCGTATAGTAGGCTGCCGTCTTGCCCTGAAGGGCTGATGTATCTATCATTTAACTATATAAAGAATGTACGCGTACATAAACGCATACAAAGGTACGCATTTTCTCTTTAATACTCACATTTTTCTGAACAAATATCAACTACTCAAGAAAATTACAATATTTAACATTTTGAAATTAGCTGACATTCAGGCACTTGCAAAAAAGTTACAAAAAAGTGGGAAAAATTTTCAAAAAAAATGATACGCCGTATTAAAAAAAAACTTACCTTTGCACCGTTTTAATAAACTAATGATTGTTTTACAGATTTAAAAAAGCAAAGAAATGAAAAAGATTGTAATGATGTTCGCAGTTGCAGCCATGATGGTTGCTTGTGGTACTGGTGTTAAGACCGCTACTCAGGAGCAGAAGGATTCTATCAAGAACGCCCTCTATGAGCAGCAGTATGAGGCCGCTAAGGCCGCTATCGAGGCTCCCGTTGCTCCCGAGGCTCCCGCTGAAGAGCTTGACGAGGCTGGTAAGGCTGCTTACGCTGAGGCTCAGGCTGCTTATGATGCAGCTGTTGCTCAGTACAACGAGGCTGTTGCCGCTATTAGCATTGACAGCACCACTGAGGCTTTCAAGGCTGAGGTTGACGCCGCTGTGAAGGCTTTCGAGGAAGCTCTGAACAAGCCCGCTGAAGAGCCCAAGGCTGAGGAGCAGAAGTAATTCTTGCGAACTTAATTCTCAACAAATGCTGCTGGGCAATAGCTCAGCAGCATTTTTTATTATGTGTAGTGGATTTATAATAATGTAGGCGCTGCAAGCCTGTATTATTCAACAAAAAAAGTGAAAGCCTTATTTGACTCTCACTTTGCTCATCTTTTGTAGGAACATTGGGACTCGAACCCAAGACCTCTTCAATGTGACTGAAGCGCTCTAAACCAACTGAGCTATGCTCCTATCTTTACTGCTTTTGTGAACCCGTTGGGATTCAAACCCAAGACCTTCAGAACCGGAATCTGACGCTCTATTCAGCTAAGCTACGGGTCCATTCTTTCTTCCCTGCGGCTTGTTCAACTAAGCGGGTGCAAAGGTAGACATTTTTTTTCTTACGCACAAGTTTTTTGTTACTTTTTTTCGCCGATTGCGGAATTATTTGTAATTTTGCACGAAATTCAAGTATCAGAGTCTACTATAAGATCATACCAGATGATACAGACCTCACCCCTGTTCCGAGGGACATGCGTACTCTTTGCAGGTATGCTGATGTGGCTGACGGCCAGTTGCACAGGCGGCAAAAAGGATACTACAGTCGTTGCTGAGCCAGAAGAAGAAGAGGAACCCCTGCCCGAGCGCTATGAGAGCGACGACTTGCCGAAGGCGGCTGACGAGTTGTTCGACGACTTCTTCTATTACTACGCCAGCAACACCTCGCTGCAGCATCGACGCACCGTCTTTCCTTTGCCGGTGACCACAGCCGACGGAAAGCGCACGGAAGTGGAGGATTCGGTATGGACTGCCGAGCGCTTCTTTATGGAACAGGGACTTTACGTACGCATTTTCGACACGCCCGAACAGTTGTCCTTGCCTGGCGACACAACCGTTGACCACGTGATGGTGGAAAAAATCTCGCTCGGTGGCGATAGCGTCAAGCAATATATTTTTCAGCGCAACGAGGGTCGCTGGCAACTGATAGGCATCGACCATCAGGCACTACGGAAGAACAGAAATGTCCAGTTCCTTGATTTCTATCATCGGTTCGCCACCGACTCTGCTTTCCAACAGCACAGTCTAAACAAAGAAATTGCTTTCAGCGGGCCTGACCCCGATGATGATTTTGCCACGATGGAAGGCTTTATCACGCCCGATTCTTGGGAGGCTTTTGCGCCCGAACTTCCTCACGACAGTATATATAACATAGTGTACGGACAGCCAAATACCCACACAAAGGAAAAGCTGTTCGTTATCTGTGGCATTGCCAACGGCTTGGAGACGGGGCTTACTTTCCAGCAGAAGCGTGGCAAATGGAAACTCACGAAAATTGAAAATTGAACATTGAAGATTCAAAATACTTTTGGTATTGACGCACAATGCCGCCGCTATCTGGAATATGCGACGGCAGAAGAGGCTTGTACCATAGCTGACGAGCTGCGAAGAGCGAGTCAGCCGTTCCTGATTATTGGTACAGGAAGCAACCTGCTGCCCACTGGTGACTATGACGGCACTGTGGTACACTCCGCTGTACGCGGCATCAGCCTGACGGAGCAGCCCGACGGCAGAGCCCTGTTGCGTTGTGGCAGCGGTGAGACATGGGACGATGTGGTGGCATGGACTGTTGACAGGGGTTTTGCCGACTTGGCCAACTTGTCGCTCATACCTGGTGAAGTGGGAGCGTCGGCCGTACAGAACATCGGAGCCTACGGTGCCGAGGCCTGCCAGTTCATTCACGCCATCCACGCCATTGACATTCAGACGGGCCAGCGCCTTATCATTCCTCAGCAAGACTGCCGCTACGGCTATCGCGACAGCCTTTTCAAGCACGAGTGGAAGAACCGATTCCTCATCACGCATGTCAGCTATCAGCTGCACCGCCAGTACAAACCAAACATGGAATACGGTAACCTGCGCACTGAACTTGAGCGGAAAAGCATCGAATCCCCTACCCCACAACAGCTCAGGCAAGTTATTATCGACATTCGCCGCTCTAAACTGCCTGACCCCGCCGAACAGGGCAATGCCGGTAGCTTCTTTATGAATCCTGTTGTCAGCCGCGCGAAGTTTGAGGAACTGTCTGCCGTCTATCCCCAGATGCCACATTATTATATAAATGAAGACAGCGAAAAGATTCCCGCTGCATGGCTCATCGACCAATGCGGATGGAAGGGCCGCACTCTGGGATGTGCAGGCGTTCACCACAAGCAGCCATTGGTCTTAGTGAATCTCGGCGGTGCCACAGGCCAGGACATCGTAGCATTGTGCAAGGCCATACAGGACGATGTGCAACAGCGATTTGGCATCACGTTAAAGCCAGAAGTAAACATTGTATGAAAATCACAATACTTGGAACAGGGACATCGTGTGGAGTGCCCGTCATCGGGTGCCAGTGTGAGGTGTGCCAAAGCAATGACCCACGCGACAAGCGCTTGCGCTGCAGCATCATGGTAGAGACGGAAAGCACCCGCATCCTCGTGGACGCCGGCCCCGACTTCCGTCAGCAGATCCTGCCACAGCCTTTCCGCCGCATCGACGGCATCCTTGTCACCCATTCACACTACGACCATGTAGGCGGTATGGACGACATCCGTCCCTACTGCCAGTTCGGACAGATTGACGTCTATGCCGACCCCATCGCACGCAAGGGTATGCTGCAGATGCTACCCTACTGCTTCGCCGAAAACCGCTATCCGGGCGTGCCAGCCATCGGGCTGCACGAGATTCACGCCGGCCAGCCCATGCGCATCGGCGACATCGATATCCTGCCAGTAGAGGTGATGCACGGCAAGCTCCCCATCTTGGGCTACCGATTCAGTCATTTTGCCTACATCACCGACATGAAGAGCATTGCCGACGACCAGGCCGACCTACTGCTCGGTGTCGACACCCTGCTCGTCAATGCCCTGCGCTTCGACAAGCCGCACCACTCCCATCAGCTCGTTGACGATGCCATTGCCTTTGCCCGTCGCATCGGCGCCCGACGCACTCTGCTCACCCACATGTGCCACGACGTCGGTCTCCATGCTGAAGTCAACAAAAAACTGCCGCAAGGCGTCGAGCTGGCATACGACGGCCAAGTATTGTAGGCCTTCCTTTTCCAGAAAGAATCAGACATACAGTTTCATGTACGTTTCGTACACGCTTCGTACACATGACGTGTACTAAAAGTACACACGGTGTGTACTAAAAGTACACACGGTGTGTACGAAATTAAAACTACATCCTCACGCTTTCTGCGTGCATGGCGACAGAATTGCAGTCTACCTCCGGCTACACAGACAAGTATTGCAGAAAAATGGCGAAATCTTTGCAGAATAGAAACAAAAAGTGTAATTTTGCACACGCAATAACTAAACTTACCAATAAAGTTATGAACAAACAAAAGAAATTCATCCTTCAAGAGAGCGAGATTCCTACACAGTGGTACAACATCCAGGCCGACATGCCCCACAAGCCACTGCCGCCAATCCATCCGGCAACGAAGCAGCCTTTGGGTGTCGACGACCTTGCCCACATCTTCCCGCGCGAGTGCTGTGTCCAAGAATTAGACACCGAGCACCGCTGGATTGACATTCCCGAGGAAGTGCTGGACAAGTACAAATACTACCGCTCCACACCGCTGGTGCGCGCATACGGCTTAGAAGAGGCTATCGGCACACCTGCGCACATCTATTTCAAGAACGAGTCGACAAATCCCCTTGGCTCGCACAAAATCAACAGCGCCCTGCCGCAGTGCTACTATGCCAAGATGGAGGGCACAACAAACGTGACGACCGAGACGGGTGCCGGACAATGGGGTGCAGCCCTGTCGTATGCCGCCAAGATCTACGGTCTCGACTGCGCTGTCTATCAGGTGAAGATCACGATGCAGCAGAAGCCCTACCGCAGCAGCATCATGCGTGCCTTCGGCGCTGTAGTCGAGGGTTCACCGTCGATGTCGACACGTGCCGGTAAGAATATCCTCACCGAAGACCCGACGCACAGCGGCTCATTAGGCACCGCCATCTCCGAGGCTGTCGAGCTGGCTACAACGACGCCCAACTGTAAGTACACCCTCGGTTCGGTACTCAACCACGTGGGCCTTCACCAGACCATCATCGGCCTTGAGGCTGAGAAGCAGATGGCTATGGCCGGCGAGTATCCCGACATGGTGATTGCCTGCTTCGGCGGCGGCTCCAACTTCGGCGGCATCGCCTTCCCCTTCATGCGCCACAACATTCTCGACGGCAAGAAAACCGAGTTCATCGCTGCGGAGCCCGACAGCTGCCCGAAGCTGACTCGTGGTAAATTCCAGTATGACTTTGGCGACGAGGCCGGCTACACGCCGCTGCTGCCTATGTTTACTCTGGGCCACCAGTTCAAGCCTTCGAACATCCATGCCGGCGGTCTGCGCTATCACGGTGCCGGTATGATTGTGTCGCAGCTCATCAAGGACGGCCTGATGCATGGCGTGGACATCCCGCAGCTTGAGACCTTCGACGCCGGACTGCTCTTCGCTCGTTCCGAGGGCATCATCCCCGCACCCGAGAGCTGTCACGCCATCGCCGCCACCATCCGCGAGGCAAAGAAATGCAAGGAGACGGGCGAGGAGAAAGTCATCCTCTTCAACCTCTCAGGTCACGGTCTCATCGACATGCCGTCCTACGAGTCGTTCATCAAGGGCGACCTGCAAAACTATACTGTCACCGATGAGATGATTGAGAAGAACATTAGCGAGCTGGAGCAGATCATCAAGTAAATGATACAAGTTTCGCATGTCTGGAGTGATAAGGAGTGAAAGGGGAGTGAGCCGACTGTCGTCGGTGGAAGTGAAAGGGACGATACTTTCTGAGCAGATGGATGTGGCAGAACTATCGTCACTTTCACTCCCCCTTCACTTCCCTTTCAATTCCCTTTCACTTCC
>CACYYG010000036.1 GCA_902778535.1 uncultured Prevotellaceae bacterium | reverse complement strand
AAAAATGAAGTTAAAAGGAATGAGCCCGGTGCAATACCGAGCTCAATACCTTAGGGAATAATTAACGTGTTTAACGTCCAACTTCTTGGGGGCACTTCAATACGCTACGCGCCCTATAAAAAACAAGAAAAAACCAAATAAAACAAGAAAAAACCGAGGTTTTATTTGGTTCTTTCTTGTTTTATTTGGTTTTGGTTAGGCGCGAAGCGTATTTTGACACACCCTCAATCTTTCCTTTCTCTTCTATTTTGAAAAGCTGAAGCTGCCTGACTGGATGTGCCTGACGGTGCCGTCGGGCAGGCGCACCTCGGCGTCGGCGCCCTCCGGGATGGTGACATCGAGCGACCAGCGGCTGCGGTCGGGCGAGGCTGTCCAGTGGCAGACGATGAGTCCTTTCGGCGACTGGAAGCTGGTGTTGGCCCATGTGAGGCTGCCCACCATCTGCGGCGCGATGACGATGTGGCGCCAGCCCACGCTGCCTTCTTTCTGACGGATGCCGCCAGGCGCCTGGAACATCCATTCCATCAGATGGCCCAGCATGAGATGGTTGTTCGACACGTTGTCGTAGGCCTGCCAGCTCTCTGTCAGTGCTGTGGCACCTTGACGTATTTGCCAGGCATAGCCCGGGATGTCGTCGCGCTGGTTCATTTTCCATATAAGCTCTGAGTAGCCGCCTTCCATCAACGCCTGTAGGACATAACGGAACCCCACGTCGCCAGCGGTAACAAGAGGCGAGGAACTGGCGTCTTCCATGCGCGTGGTGATGTCGCTCACCAGTGCCTGCAGCACATCGTTGCGGTTGTCGTCGGTCACTAAGTTCATGTAGAGCGCCATTGCCGATGCCGTCTGGCTGCCGTTCTCATACTGCCGCTTCTCGGCGTTCCAGAAACGGGCATTGAAGGCACGCTTCACATCGGCAGCCATCGTGGTGAAGCGACGTGCGTCAGCTTCTTTCCTTAACAGCTGTGCGATGCGGCTCATGGTGCACAGCTCGTAGTAGTACATCGCCGTTGCGGAGAGTGCGACGGAGGTGAGCTGTGCCTTGCCCGGCCGCTCGGGGCCGATGTCGAACCAGTCGCCCAGGCCGTAGTCGAGGATACCGTCATTGCTGCGACTCTGCAGGTAGTCGATGTAGCGTTTCATTGCATCGTAATGTCTGCGCAGAGCGCTGTCGTCGCCATACCATTGATAAGTGTACCAGGGGCAGAGGATGAACGAAGCGCCCCACTCAGGCGTGTCCTCGAAGCCGCTGCCCTTGTCGAAGACAGTATATTCGGGCGCGATGGTGGGGATGACGCCGTCGTCATGCTGCGAGGCAGCCAAGTCGTCGGCAATCTTGTTCATCAGCGCCTGCATGTCGTAGCGGTACATCATCGAGGCAGCCATCAGATGGTTCTGCTCCTGCCAGCCGAGTTTTTCACGCGTGGGACAGTCGGTGGTAATGCTGGCCAGATTGCTGCTGACGGCCCAGTCGATGAGTTTGAAGATGCTGTTGAGCAGCTCGTCGGAACATTCGAACTGACCTGTCATCTCTACATCGGCCGAGGTGTGGAGAGCAGTGAGCTTGAGAATTTCCACATCGTCGTCGGCCTCCACCTCCACATAGCGGAAACCCGTATAGGTGAACTGCGGCTGCCATGTCTCGCCCCCGGCATCGCCGCGCAGGGTGTAGGTCCACGCATAGTTGGGAGCGCAGCGCTGGTAGGCGTGACCGTCCTTCAGCAGCTCGGCCGGACGCAGCGTGACGGTGCTGCCCCGCTTTCCGCACACCGTCAGTCGCACAATGCCGGAGCAGTTCTGGCGGGAATCGTAGATTTTTGAGGTGAGAGGAGTCATGGGCAGCTCGGCCTTGATGCGAAGACGGGTGCGGTCGTCCTGCTTCTTCAGCGGTACGTCCCAATGCGGACGGGTGATGACGACGGGCTTTGCCTCGCTGCTGAAAGTAGCGTCGTAGGTCTCGCCGCCGAAGATGCTGCTATAGCTGACGGGACTCTCGCTCACCTTCCACGAGCCGTCGCTGACAACCGTCTGCCGCTGGCCGTCGGCATACTCGACATGCAGGGCAAAAAGCAGTTTCGGTGCGCCGCAGGAGCCGGCGAACTTATGGTAGCCCTGCACGGGTATGTCGTACATGCCGCCGCCCAGCATCACTGTGACAGTGAGGTGAGAGGTGACGGACGAGAGGTGAGAAGTGAGATCGAAGGTGTTGTAGAGCAGTTCCTTGTCGTACATCGTCCAGCCAGGGTCGAGGAAATTCTGCCCTATGCGCTGTCCGTTGATGAACAGCTCATATTGTCCCATTCCGCAGACGCTGGCCCACGCCTTACTGACGGTGCCGGGCTTCAGCTGCACCTGCTTTTCAAACACAGGCAGGGCGTACTGCTTGAGCGACTGTCCCTTTTCCGAGGATTTCTTCAGCAAGTGAATATGCGGGAAAAGGATGGTGGAGTCGGTCTCCATAGCAATCCACTGTGCGCCTTTGAACTCCGTTTCCTGTGCGCACAGCGTTGCTGCCGAAAGCAGCGTCAACAATGAGACTAACAGTCTTTTCACCATGACTGCCGATTAGTTTTTCTCCCCTTCTTGGGAGGTGACTGGCTGGGCAATGTATTCCCTGACGCCCTTCCCGTGATGTTCCATCAGGCGACGCATGGAGGCGCGGATGGCATAACGGCTCTTCTGCTCCACACCCGTGAGCAAGCTGTCAGGTATATCGATGGGCAGTACGCGGAAGTTGTGGCGGTTGTTGGCTTCTGGCGGACGGCTCACCCAATAGAGCATATAGCTGCAGTCACTAAGCCAAGTCTTAGCCTCAGGCGCAGCCACTCCTCCTTCCTGTGAGGGCGCTGGGGGAAGGCATTTCTTTGTAAAATCCATCTTCACCATGTAGCCGCCATAGGTATTGGCCTTTGTCATGTTGCTGATGACGTTGCCCATTGACCATGCGATGAGATGCAGGCTGTCGGGGGTCAGCTCCAAGGGCTGTGCCACGTGCGGGTGTCCGCCGATGACATGGTCCACGCCGTTGCGGATGAGCCAGTCGGCCATCTGGCGCTGCTGTGCTGACGGCAGCTGCTGATACTCGATGCCCCAATGCGGCATGGCTATGATGACGTCGGGCTGCATCGTCTTCGCCTTCTCAATGTCACGTCGAATCTCGGTTGTGTCCATCATGTTCACCACGTTGGGCGCCTCCAACGGCAGACCGTTGGTGCCGTAGGTGAAGTTCAGCAGCACCACGCGCAGGCCGTTCTTCTCAAGCAGGAAGGGATAAGTTTCCTCGCGCACTTCCTTATTGACATAGGTACCCAGATGCGGCACGCCTAAGGAATCCATCATCGCGATGGTACGCTCGAGGCCCTTGCGGCGACTGTCGAGGCAGTGGTTGTTGGCCGTAAGCAGGATGTCGAAGCCGGCATCGACGCAGGCCTTCAGATACTCATCGGGGGCGCGGAACTGCGGGTAGCCGGTATAGGGCTTTCCGCCCAGCGTCACCTCGAAGTTGCCAATGGCCACATCAGCACGCTCTATCTCGTCCTTCACGCTGGCGAAGCACTCGTCGTAGTTGTACGTGCCGTCACTTTGCAGAGCCGCCTTAATCTGCCCCGCGTGCTGCATCAGGTCGCCGGCAATGAGCAGGCTGAGATGATGTTCCTCGGGCTCGGCGACGATAGTGTCGGCTGGCGTTTGCTGTGTGTCCTTGCCTTTAGCCTGGCACGAAGTGTGTGTTGCCAGAATCAGGCAGAGCACACAAAGAGTCATTGTTTTATTCATATCTGTAAAAAAAGAGTTCATATCATCGGGCATTGTGACAGTGCTGACGAAGGAAGTCGTAGACGAAATCGAAGTCCTCGTCGGCAACGAAGACGCGGTTGCGGCTGAAGCGCTCGTTCACCTTGATGCAATTCATGCGCCGACGCGGAATGAGACGGCGCACGTCGTCGAGGCTGGTAGTCATCGAGGTGCGCGTGGCAATCAGGGCGCCCATACCCACCATGCCTACACCGCCGCCAGCGGCTCCGCCCAAAGCGGTGAGCTTGCCGATGACACGGGCCTTGTGAGTGGTGCTCTTCAGCTGCTCGTGCACCACTTCCTTCTCGTCCATGATGAACATGATGGAATATTTCCACCCATAGTACCAGGCCACGAAGAAATAGGCCACGAATCCCAATACGAAGAAGACGGCACTGAGCAATGCGAACATCTTTATGGACATCCACAGCAAGGGGAGGCCAAAATCGCCGGAACAGCTGCCAATCAGTACGAAGATCAGCCAGACGATGCCGAAGCTGACAAGCAGCACCCAGTACACTTCGAAGAGGATGGCGGGATTCTTGAGCATGGGCACGTCGTACACCCAGCGGTACTTGCCGTCAGGGCACAACACAGGATGCGTGGAGGTGATTTCGCTCAGTTCTTGATTCGTCTTTTGTCTTGCCATATCGTTAACAACAACTACTCAGGCCACAAAGATACGCTTTTTTTGTGAACCAGCCAACTTGCCATGCTTTAAAATGACCACATTTATTAAAAAAAGGGTCTTCTTCACGAAAAAAAAGATGATCTTTTTTCTAAAAGGTTGAATGTTTTAATTATTCAACTTTCGCAAGCTCGCTTGCGTTCTGCCACATCCATCTGCTCAGAAAGTATCGTCCCTTTCACTTCCGCCGACGACAGTCGGCTCACTCCCCTTTCACTCCTTATCACTCCAGACATGCAAACTTGTATAAAACAGTTTTATTTCAACATCGAAAAACACGAAAGGAACTCATACTTGTTCGTGGGTTTAGAGATTATAGATGTGATGAAATCGTGAATACCGCTATCAAAAATGTAAAGAAAATTGATTCCCGATTTCTTTACAAATAAAATTCGTGAAATAGAAGCGGGAAGGCAGTATTATTGGGTCTGTCGGTCATCGGATGAGCATGAGCGAGGTTCAAAAACTGCACACATGTATAGGCTTTGTGCAGCTTTTCAGCCTCTAAAAGGTGCTAGATGGTCCGCGTGAAAAAAAGGCATTGACTTTTTTTCATGGGGATATACCTTTTTGAAAACGAGGATGCTCCCGAAAAGCAGGAATATGAGCTAAGCGCCTGCCAGTCAGCGAGATAGCCAACCCCTCTCATTTTCGCGTTTTTTTCAGCAAATTGTCCTGTCGTGAATTCTGAGCCAATCTCAGCATCGTTGAGACCTGTTTTTTCGTCACTTTTGTAAATATTTTTTACTAATCTAAGTTGGTACGGTTTTTAACGAAACGAATGAGAATAATGAGATTAATTTTGGCCACGAATAATTATTCCAATTCGTTTCCATAAACTTTACCAAGTTATTCTTTTACGATTACTCATTATTAAATTTCGTGAATAATTCGTGGCAAATTCGTGATAATTTGTGTTTTGACAAAAAAACAATTCATTACCATGAATAATTGAGGTGAGAAAGCTGGGCTTTGCAAAAAAAAAGAGGACGTGCCTTAACACATCCTCATTTGCTTTTGTTACGATAGTGAAGTTTTTATTCGTATGGTATTCGTGCCAATGCGTCGGCCACCTTCTCCACGCCGTCCTGCAGGAGACCGGAGACCATCGCCTGGAGCATGAAGGGAATGTCGGCCTTGACGGTGACTTTCATCTTCGACGTCTGCTCGTCGACGGCCAACACCTGAATCCACAGGTTGAAGGGCATGGGCGACTGCTCTGACTCAAACTTCACACACTTGGGTTCGTCGCGCTCCACAATGCGCATGGTGATCTGCCCCACGGGCGGCACGCTGACGCTCACCGTGTCGGTGTCGAAGCTGAACTCCTGAATCTTGTCTGAGGGCACTCGGTCGCGTATGCGCTCCAGGTTGCTCAGGTCACTAATCATACGGTAGACGTTCTCCTGCGGATAGGGAACCGTCTTGACGGTGCTTTCATACTTACTCATAATCATTGGCTTTTTTTTATCCCCACTCTGCCGGATTCTTCCTCCATTCTGCCAGAACGGGCAGGTCTTCGTCCTTGATGTAGCCGGTCTTGGCGGCCTCACTGATGATGTGCTCGTAGTCGCTGAGGGTGTAGAGCGTGACGCCAGCCTCGCGGAACGCCTCTTCGGCCACGGGGAAGCCGTAGGTGAACGAGGCTACCATGCCGACAACCTCTACGCCATATTGGCGCAGGGCCTCGACGGCCTTCAGCGATGAGCCACCGGTGCTGATGAGGTCTTCGACCACCACCACCTTGGCACCCTTCGGCAGCTCGCCCTCCACCTGATTGCCCATGCCGTGATCCTTCGGCTTCGGACGCACGTAGGCGTAGGGCAGCCCCAGCTCTTCAGCCACCAGAGCGCCTTGTGCAATGGCGCCTGTGGCCACGCCGGCTACAGCCTCAGCCTCGGGGAAATGCTCCTGGACGAGGTGGCAGAGCTCCAGCTTGACGAAGGAACGCAGGCGGGGGAAGCTGAGTGTCTTACGGTTGTCGGTGTAGATGGGTGATTTCCATCCGCTTGCCCACGTGAAGGGCGCTGTGGGTTGCAGCTTGACGGCCTTCACCTCAAGCAGCTTTTGTGCAAAAAGATCCTTTGTATCCATATTCAAAAAGAATGTCGCTGCAAAGTTACGACAATTATCTGAAGTAATGGCAGAAACGGCGAAGTTTTTTTCTATTGTCCGATGGC
Organism: uncultured Prevotellaceae bacterium; assembly: GCA_902778535.1. Classification (GTDB taxonomy): domain Bacteria; phylum Bacteroidota; class Bacteroidia; order Bacteroidales; family Bacteroidaceae; genus Prevotella. The sequence goes on along the minus strand of CACYYG010000036.1, from coordinate 24,830 downwards.
GTGACGATATTCCATGAGCTTGATTTGATGGTCGGCAAAGGCATCGGTGTGCTTGTCGCAGGCCTGCTGATAGAGCAGCTGGGCTTCGAGGAGGTCGGCCATGCGCGAGGTGCCGGCACGATAGTAGTCGCGGTTCAGGCGCAGGTTCTCCTCGGCCTGCTCAATGCCGCGTTGCGAGAGCAGCAGCTGGCGGCGCGACTCCTCCACGCCGTTCCAGGCGTTCTGCATGCGTATCTGCAGCAGCTGGGCATTGTCCTCCAACTGCTCGATGGCTTTTTGGTGCTCAATCTTCTTGCGCTTGATGGCGTGGCTGCCGCCCCACCAGTCGGTGATAGGCACGCTGACCGTGGCGAACACCATGCCGAAGGTGCGGTCGTTGTCCATCAAGTTGTGGTAGTTGTAGCCGGCACCGACGGCGACGGTGGGAAGGTTCTGTCCTACTGCCATCTTCTTCTGCAGGCCAGTGGCTTCGACTTGTTTCTCCAAAAGCTGATACTCGGGCAATTGAGCTATTGTCCCCTCCAACGCGACTTCCCACCCTTGTTGGGGAGAGGTTAGGGTTGGGGTCAGCAATGTAAAGGTGGTGTCTCTCAGTCCGCAGTACTGGGCGAGGAGCAGGCTGACGATGCTGATGCCGTTCTCGAGTTTGAGACGCTGACTCTCGATGTCGTTCTGCCGCAGCTGCACTTGCAGCAGGTCGTTACGCATAGCCACTCCGGCACGCACGGCCACGTCCACATCTTTATATATATTGGCGAGCAAGGTGTCGACGGCATCAAGCGTCTTCGTCTTTTCCTGCAAGGAAACGAGCTGCCAGTAATACTGTTCCACTTTCTCCTCCACCTCATTCTCTGAGAGCTGGAGCTGCAGACGGCTGACATCCTCACCCACCTTGGCCAGCTTGTTGCCATTGACAATCTGTCCTCCGGCAAAGACGGGCTGCACGGCCATCAACGAGCCGATGGTACCGTTCTTCATCATCGTCATGCTGACGGGATTGGCCAGGGCAGCGAGAGCCTGGGCCGGAAGCATCTGGCTCAGCATGGCGCCCATCTCAGCAGGAATCATCTCCGAGGGGTTCATCTCCATCTTCGCCATGCCGCGGTTGGCGTTGAACCACAGCCCCGTGCCGCTGATGTTGGGGAAATACTTGGTGAAAGCCTCCTTGCGCTGCTCGCGGGCTGCGTCGATGCTGAGCTCAGCACTATGGATGGCGATGTTGTTATGCAGGGCAGAGTCCTTGAGCTGCTGCAGGGTGTAGGTTTGGGATGCGGCGTAGTTGCAGCATAAGAAACAAAAAACAAAGGCAATGAGTTTTCTCATAAATAATTACTTCTTGCTTATTTTCCAATAAACGACGGGGAGAACAGTGACGACGAGGATGAGTGAGCCGATGCCGCCTGCGAAGATGGTGACGCCGACAGGCATCCAGAACGAAGAGCCGGCGAGGATCATCGGCACCACACCGACGGCGGTAGTGGCCGTGGTGAGGAAGATGGGCACCATGCGACGCTTGCCGGCCTCGTAGGCGGCCTGACGGACGGCGTCGTTGTAAGCCTTGCGGTCCACCGTCCAGTCGCCATGCTCGGCAATGTGCTGCTTGATGAGGTCGATGGCGTGCTCGAAGATGAGAATCTCGTTACGCATAATCATGCCCATCAGCGTGATGACACCCATGATGGAAGTGAGTCCCAGGGTATGGTTCATGAGGCCAAGGCCTATGAGGGCGCCGGGAGCCATCAGAACCAAAGCGACGATGCAGACGGTGGTGATGCCGAACTTCTTGAAGTTGAACAGCAGGAAGAAGAATATGAAGACGATTGAGATGGCGACACCGCCGATAATCTGTGGCATCATCTCGGCGTTGTACTCCAGTTCGCCGCCTACCTCGGTGCGCACACCGGCAGGAAGGCTCAGGTCGTTCATCATCGAAGCGATGCGCGCCTCAACGGGTGCTGCGTAGATGCCCTGGGCGAATTGTGCCGTCACCGTCATGCAGCGCTCGCCGCCACGGTGCATAATGCGGCTCTCGGTCCACTTCGGCGACACGCTGGCCACTTGTCGCAGCGGAACGCTGGTGCTGGTGCCGTCCATGCCGCCCGACAACATGGTGAGGGGTGTGGTAACGGGAAGATTCCTGATGTCGGAGAAAGACATGGTACTGGTATCGCGCAGCACGATGGGCAAAGCGTAGTCGCCTTCCCATAACTGTCCTACCGACAAGTCGCTGGTGGCGGTAGTGAGGGCAAGAGCAGCCGTGGCGCGGCTAATGCCAAGTTGTGAGGCGGCGACAGGGTCGAGCTCGACATTGACCAGCGGGAATGGTTGCATGAAGTCGGTGTGCACCCACTCCAGCTCAGGCATCTGTCGCATCTGTGCCATCAATTTTTCGGCCACGGCGTGCAGCGAGTCAAGGTCTTCTCCATAGAAACGATATTCCAGCTCAGACACCTCAAGATAGTCGAGGCGCTTGAAGCGGACGTATGCCTCGGGGAAATGCTCGCTCCACTGCGGCTGATATTTAGCCAGGAGGTCAAGGGTGGCCTGCTGCGACGTGGTGTTGACGATGAGCTGTGCGAAGTTCCTGCCTGCCATCTGCGGTGCGTAACATATCATAAAGCGTGGCGAAGAGCAGCCTATAAAAGAGGTAATACCGGTAATACGCTCGTCCTTTGAAAGGGACACGCGGATAGAATCTGCGAGCACTCTGGCGTCGGCAAGGCCCTTGCCGTCGGGCAGGAAGATTTCTACGGCAAACTGGTCGCGGTCGGCGTATGGAAACTGTCGCATCTTCAACTGTGGTACAATGAGCAGTGAAAGCAGCACGATGCCCAAACCACCGCCAATAGTGAGCCAAGGGTGGCGGAAGGTGATGTCAAGGATGCGGTTATAGGTTTTCTGGACAGTCTTGGTGATGACGTTTCCTCCTGTACTTACCTTGTCAGGCTTGATGATCAGCACCTCCAAGAATGGAATGACCGTGACGGCGAGGAAGAGCGAGACCATCAGGTTGATGGTGATGGTCCACGGGAAATCTTGCAGAGCATCGTGTCCAGCCCCCTTCATCGTCAGCAGCAGCGGATAGAAGATGACGCAGATGCAGAGCGTAGCCAGCATCATCGGCATGAAATACTGGCGCGAGGACTCCAAGGCGGCATCCTTCGGCTTATAGCCTTTGCCCAGATATTCCAGATAGCCGTCGATGACCACGATACTGTTGTCCACTACCATTCCCAACACGACGATAAGAGCGGCCAGAGTGACAATGTTCAGCTCGATGCCTGCCATGTACATGATACCCACGGAGATGAACGTGCTGAGCGGAATGGTGATGGCGGCCACGATGGCGCTGCGAAGTGGGAAGAGCACCATCATGACAAGGATGATGATGACCATTGAGATGAGCAGATCGCGCAAGAAATCGCTGACACTCTTGCCCACTACCTTCGGCTGGTCGGCAATGCGGGTGATGGTGACGTCATCAGGCAGTTCCTCAGCACGGAAGTCATTGAGCACTCGGTCCACGTCTTTTCCATACTGCACGATGTTGTTGCCGGGTGTCATTTCTAAGGAGAGCAGCACGCAGGAGTGGCCGTTCTGCTCGATGTAGCCGCCGCTGGTGTCGTATTCACGCTTCACGGTGGCAATATCGCGGACGCGCACTACCTTGCCCGTGGCAGGGTCGCTGAAGACGATGAGGTTCTCCATTTCCTCTTCGCTGCGCTGTGTGGGTTCGATGTGAATGGGAGTTTGCTGCGTGCTGGTGTTGATGCTGCCGCTTATAGTGGTCAGGCCCTGCTGCTGCAGCTGGTTGAGCAGCATCTGCTGACCGATGCCGTAGGCTTGCAGGCGCTGACGGTCTACGTAGAGCGAGATCTGCTCCTGCTGCTCACCGTAGCTTCGCACATTGGCCACAGAGGGAATACGGCGCAAGCGGTCGCCCAGACGGTCGCAGTAGTCGTGCAGCTCACGGTAGCTGCGCTCGGGGCTCTCGATGGCGATGAGTAAGGCAGAAGTATTGCCGAAATCGTCGTTGGCTATAAGGACGAGCACGCCGGCAGGCAGTTGCTGCTTAAACAGGTTGAGGCCGTGCTTAACCTTGCTCCACACCTCGTCCTTATTGTTTACGTCGTCGTTCAGATAGACGTGCACCAGGCACATGCCGTTCTGTGACGTCGTCGTCGTCTTTTCGCGGCGCACCTCCTTGAAGGTAAAGAGGTAGCGCTCCAGCGGCTTGGCCACCTGTTCCTCCACCTCCTCGGCAGTGGCGCCGGGATAGACGGCCACCACGACTCCCTGACGGATGGTAAAGGCCGGAAACTCGTCTTTCGGCATCTCTTGCATTCCGAAGATACCGATGCCCAGCAGGATGACTACCAGCAATATCGTGATGGGATAATGCTCCAATGGCCAACGGAGCCAGTTCATCTCTTTCATTTACGATTTACGTATTTTCGATTTAAAATATATTTCCTGGCATGTCTGCTTAGTAAACGATACGGGAACCCTCACTTAGCTTCTGGTATCCCTCAGTGACGATGCGCTGTCCGCTTTCAAGGCCAGTAATGACAGCCACGCGGTTGCCTGTCGTTTCGCCGATGGTGACGGTCGTGCGGTGTGCCGTGCTGTCATTGCCGACAGTCCAGACGAAGAGCGAGCCGTCAGTTTTCTTTTGGATGGAAGTAACAGGTATCAAGACATTTCCTCCTTGGGAGGGGCTTGAGGAGGCATTAAACTGGACGGAGGCCACCATGCCTGGCAACAGCTGCCGCCCGGCGTTGGCCACGTTGATGCGTATGTCGTAGGTATGTGTCAGCGCATCGGCCTGCACGCCCTTTTCTATTCTGCCGCCTTCGAAGCTCTGCCCAGTGGCCTCCACCCTTACAACAGAAGATGTGTTGGCGCTGATGGAGCCAATCTCTGTCTCGGGGATGGATGCTTTCACCTTGACGCTGCTGATGTCGAGAATGGTCACCACAGCCTGCGAGGGCATGGCCGTCTCGCCGGCGCCGACATATTTGCGCCCGATGATGCCGCTGACCGGCGCTACAAGCCGACAGTCGGCCAGATTCTTCTTGGCTACTGCCAACTGCGACTTCGCCTGCGCCACTTTGCTCTGTATCTCAACCCATTGTACTTCGGGCAACGAGCCGGCATCGTGCAGCATTGCATATCTTTCGAGTGCATCGTTGGCCTGCGCCATTGCTGCTTCAGCACCGCTCAACAGGTTGCGGGCCTGCGTGTCGTCCATTTCGGCCAGCAGCTGTCCGCGGCTCACGGCCTGGCCCTCACTCACCAGCACGCGACGCACCACGCCCATGCCTGTGAAACTGACGGCAGTGGCCTCGCGTTCCTCTACTATACCCACGTACTGTTGCCGGTTGGCCGCTGCAGTCGCACCTGCTACTTCGGTCTTCACTCTCGTCGGAGCCTTCACTCCGCTTTCTTTTTTCTCGCTACAACTGCATATCATTAGAACAGTCAGTAGCCCAATAAAAACTGTTTTCATTGCAGATTGAATAATTTTGAGCGCAAAATTATCTATTTTTTGCCTAATAATCATGTTCCATTTTGCACGTTTTATTCCATTTTTCACTTCTAAAGGCATAAAAGGCAATAAAATGTTCTGTTTAGAACATTGTCTTTAGCATAAATTGCCTATCTTTGCAACCGAATAATAAAGCAAACAATGCTACAAGAAGAGATTTCACTCCAGACGCTTACCGACAATGAGGATATCCAAATAGGCTATTCTGACAGCGACATTGTCATCATCGACAGCATCCAGAAATTTGCTGAAATCAGCGCCGCCCATGTGTCGATGAACGCCATCGCCATCTGTACGCAGGGCAAAGTGCAGGGTACATTGAATGGACAAGCAATAGAATTGCACAAGAATCAGGTAGCCATCGTCCCTCAAAACGTCATCATCGCCGATCCGATGTTCAGTCCTGACCTCGACCTGAAAGCAATGTTCTTTACCAACCGAATCCTGCAAAGCTTTCTACGCGAGAAGATGAACATCTGGAACGATGTGGTTTATGTGAGGCGTATGCATGTCATCACGATTCAGAATGACGACCTGCTTTTCTATACTCATCTGTATGAATTGCTGTCTCTTTGCTTTGCCAATAAGAACTCCAATCCCTTTAGCACCGACATTATCCAGTCGCTGCTGCGCAGTGCCGTGCTAGGACTATGTGGCGCTCTGAAAAACCGAATGTTGACCGATAGCATAAGCCTCGACATGCAGGCTACCAATAATCATTTCCAGCGTTTCCTCGACCTGCTGCATGCTGTCGACGTGAAGCACCACTCCGTTGAGTGGTATGCCAACGAACTCTGCATCTCGCCCAAATATCTCTCGGCCCTCTGCAAGAAACGCTCTGGAAAAACGGCCAACGAGTGGATTACGGAACATGTATTAGAGGACATCCGCTACTACCTGCGTCAGACCGACTATAGCATTACGCAAATCTGCGACCGGCTCGGCTTTCCCAATCCGTCGTTTTTCAACAGGTTCGTCAAGAAGCACTTTGGAATGACGCCTATGCGATACCGTCAGCAGGGCACGACGACTTCCTGACGTTGATTGCAGGCACTACAAGAAGGGGACTCCCAAACGGAAGTCCCCCTTTCTGGTTTTATGAAGCTAATGCTTATGGATTAGCCAAGGCTGATAGCCTCCGACGGACAAACACTAGCGCAAGTACCGCACTCTGTGCAAGCGTCAGCGTCAATCACGTACTTATCTGCACCCTCAGAGATAGCCTCGACGGGGCACTCACCCTGACATGTACCGCAAGAAATGCAGTCGTCACCAATTACGTATGCCATAATTCTTTGTTTGTTTTAATAAAATTGTTAATACTAAAATTTGAGGATGCAAAGATAGGCAGTTTTTTTTGTTCCTACTAATTTTTGAGTATCTTTTTTCTTTATTTATACAAAGTCTGAATTAGAAAGCGGGATTTGCTTTACGCCGAACATCCATTTTTATTACAACAGATTATTTGCCGTATAATAAAATGGTGTTTTTTGCGTTATATAAGGTGATGAGACGAATCATCAGTTTACTTTTGCTTGTAGCTTTGGCCACGTTGGCTATGGCACAGCAACGCAAGGTGCAGAACAAGCCGTATATCGACTTGCGCCCCTTGCATTTTGGCATACACATAGGTATGAACCTGCAGGATGTGGAACTGAAGAACGTCGGTCCGCAGCTGATTCAACTGCCGGAGCAAGAAGCCACCGAGCGCACCGTGCTCTGCGATGCAGATACATGGAATCCTGGCTTCAGCGTCGGCGTCGTGGCCGATATGCGCCTCTCGCAGCACCTGTCGCTCCGTTTTGTGCCCACCATGCATTTCGGTTCTAAGCACCTGGTGTTCCGTGACCTGCAGGACCTGAACGACGCCGGTCAGCCTCGCGAGACAACACAGGACATGAAGAACACCTACATTGCCGTGCCCGTCGACCTGAAGTTCTCAGCCCAGCGCTTCAACAACTACCGGCCCTACGTCATGGCGGGCATCAGTCCGATGCTCAACCTCTCCAGCAAGGACCAAGACTACACCCACCTGAAGCGATTCGACGCAATGCTGGAGGTGGGCCTGGGCTGCGACTACTACCTGCCTTTCTTCAAGCTCATACCCGAATTGAAGTTCTGCTTCAGCCCGTTTGACTCCTTCGACAAGAAACACGTCGACGAGCTAACTGACGGCAACAAGCAGGCCTTTGCCCGCAGCATCGACAGGGCCGCAAGTAAGATGATTGTATTAACACTCTATTTTGAATAGCAAGTGAAGAAACTACTGATAGAAACATACGGATGCCAGATGAACGTGGCCGACTCAGAAGTCGTAGCCTCAGTAATGCAGATGGCCGGCTATGAAACGACCGACAGCATTGACGAGGCCGATGCCGTGTTCCTCAACACCTGCTCCGTGCGTGACAACGCCGAGCAGAAGATACTCCACCGCCTTGAAGCCCTCAGCGCCCTGCGCAAATCGAGACGCAGCAGCTCTCTCTCCGGAGAGAGCGGGAGAGGCTTGATCATCGGCGTCCTCGGCTGTATGGCTGAGCGTGTGAAGGACGACCTGCTCAACAAATACGGAGCCGACCTCGTGGCCGGCCCCGATGCCTACCTCTCGCTGCCCGACCTCGTGGCTCAGGCCGAGACGGGCCACAAGGCCATCAACATCGAGCTCTCGACCACCGAGACCTATCGCGACGTAGTGCCGCAGCGCATTGCCTTGGGCCACCGCATCGGCGGCTTCGTCAGCATCATGCGCGGCTGCAACAACTTCTGCCACTACTGCATCGTGCCCTATACCCGAGGCCGCGAGCGCTCCCGCGACGTGGAGAGCATCCTGCGCGAAGTGCGCGACCTGCGCGACCGCGGCTTCAAGGAGGTGACACTCTTGGGACAGAACGTAAACAGCTATGCTGCAGAGTGTAAAAACTCTACACTAAACTTTGCCGGTCTTTTGAGAGCCGTAGCCGAGGCTGTCCCTGAGATGCGCATCCGTTTTACCACCTCGCATCCCAAGGACATGAGCGACGACACGCTGCGCGTCATTGCCGAGAAGCCCAACGTGTGCAAGCATATCCACCTGCCCGTGCAGAGCGGCAGCAACCGCATCCTGCAGCTGATGAACCGCAAATATACCCGCGAGTGGTATCTCGACCGCGTCAGTGCCATCCGCCGCATCATCCCCGACTGCGGGCTCAGCACCGACATCTTCGTGGGCTATCACAGCGAGACGGAAGAGGATCACCAGCTGTCGCTCTCGCTGATGCGCGAGGTGGGCTACGACTCCGCCTTCATGTTCAAATACAGCGAGCGACCGGGCACCTACGCCTCGAAACATCTTCCTGACGACGTGCCCGAGAAGGAAAAGATTCGCCGACTGAACGAGCTTATCGCCCTGCAGACCGACATCTCGGCACAGCAGAACAAGAAGGACGAGGGCAAGGAGTTCGACGTTCTGGTGGAAGGCTTCTCCAAGCGCAGCCGCGAGCAGCTCTGCGGACGCACGGAGCAAAATAAAATGGTGGTCTTCCCGAAGGAAAACCACCATATCGGCCAGACCGTCCGCGTCCGTATCACTGGCAGCACCAGTGCCACACTGCTCGGCGAACCCGTCTGATTACAATTTCTTAATCAACTCTTCCACCACGTGCGGGAAATGCTGCATTTCCAGCACGTGTTCTTTTTCGGCGATGTCGTCGGGCGTGTCCGTAGGCTCCAAGGCCACGCGGAACTGAGCGATGATGTCGCCGCCGTCGCACTGCGGTGTGACGTAGTGTACGGTCATGCCCGTCTCTGTCTCGCCGGCGGCCTTTACAGCCTCGTGCACATGATGCCCCCACATGCCTTTACCGCCGAAATTCGGCAGCAGCGACGGGTGGATGTTCACCATGCGGCGCGGGAAAGCGTCGATGAGATAGTCGGGCACCAGAGGCAGGAATCCGGCCAGGGCTACGAAGCCGATGTCATACTGCTTCATCAGAGGCATGACGACTTCGGGCTGCTGCAGTTCCTGACGTGTCACCACAACGGAGGGAACACCCAGCTTGCGGGCGCGTTCCAGCACGTAGGCATCGGGCTTGTTGCAAATGACTACAGCCACGCGAGCCACGTCGCTACCGGCAAAATGGCGGATAAGGTTCTCGCAGTTTGACCCGCTACCTGAGGCAAAGACGGCAATATTCATCTTAACGTTTATTGGTTAACGTTTATTGATTATTGGAGAACGCTGCCAGAATCTTGTCGGCCGTCTGCTGCATCTCCTCAGCGCTCAGCTTCAGTTTCTCGCGGCGGAAGTCGGCATCGGCCTCGCTCTGCATGGGGATGAGGTGGATGTGGGCATGAGCCACTTCCATACCCAGCACTATCTGTGCCACCTTGCGGCAGGGGAAGGCCTGCTTGATGGCAATGGCCACGCGCTTGGCAAACTGCTGATAGCGTGCCAGCTCATCGTCGGCCATGTCGAAGAAATAGTCCACTTCGCGGCGGGGGATGACCAGTGTGTGACCCTGCACCAGCGGATTGATGTCCAGGAAAGCGTAGAATTCGTCGTTCTCTGCGCACTTATAGCTGGGAATCTCGCCAGCTGCTATCTTACTGAAAATATCCATCTCAATTCGTAATTCTAATTCGTAATTATCCTATGGTGATTTTCTCGATGCGAAGCTTGATGATGCCGCGTGGAATCTTCACCTCCACCTCATCGCCCACCTTGTGGTTGAGCAGCCCCTGTGCGATGGGTGTCTGGATGCTGATCTTGCCCTGGCGCAGGTCGGCCTCGTTCTCGCTGACGATGGTATAGGTCATGCGGGCCTTATTGGCCATGTTGGTCATCTCCACCTTCGACAAAATCTGCACTGAGTCGGCACTGAGGCGCGACGTGTCTACAATCTTTGCTTCCGAGATGGCCTGCTTCAGCTGGTTGATTTTCGATTCCAGGTGAGCCTGTGCCTCCTTGGCTGCTTCATATTCACTGTTCTCGCTCAAGTCGCCCTTGTCGCGTGCTTCCGCAATAGCGGCCGACGCCTTGGGGCGCTCAACGCCTTCTAAACGCTTCAGTTCGGCTATCAAATTGTCGTAGCCCTCTTGTGACATGTATGCCATGTTTCTTTGTTGTTTTGGGTTGTCAATAAAATTAAAGAATCCCGGCCGTTTTCCCTAAGCCGGAATCCTTGTTCTACTAAAGATTTGTTGTTCTGGGTGCAAAGTTATGCCTTTTTCCCCATTTGTCAAAGTTTTTCGCGTTAAAAAACGTTAGCCCAAAATCTTCATCAGTTCGCGCATACCCTCGGAGGCACCTTTCTGAATCTGCTTCACGCTACCGCCCACGCTGATGGGATTGGGGTCGATGAGATAGATGGGCACGCCAGGCCGCACGTAGTGGAAGAGTCCGGCGGCTGGGTAGACGTTCAGCGAAGTGCCGATGATGATGAAGATGTCGGCCTTCTGGGCCTCCTCGGCAGCAATGCTGATGTTGGGCACCGCCTCGCCGAAGAACACGATGTAGGGTCTGAGCAGCGAGCCGTCGCCGGCCTTCGTGCCGGGCTCCACCTCGCAGTTCTCGGGTGTCAGCTGCTGGATGTAGCGCGGGTCGTCGACGTCGCGGCTCGAGCAGACCTTCATCAGCTCGCCGTGCAGATGGACCACATGGGTCGAGCCGGCCATCTCGTGCAGATTGTCCACGTTCTGCGTCACCACTGTCACGTCGTATTTCTTCTCCAGTTCAGCCACCAGCCTGTGGCCCTCATTGGGTTTGACGCCCCAGCACTTCTTGCGCAGCATATTATAGAAGTTAGTCACCAGCACGGGGTCGGCTTCCCAGCCCTCATGCGTAGCCACCTGAGCCACGGGGTACTCTTCCCACAATCCGTCGGCGTCGCGGAACGTCTTCAGTCCGCTTTCTACCGACATGCCTGCTCCAGTCAGCACAACAATTTTCTTCTTGCTCATCTTATCAAAGGTTATTTAAACGCTGCAAAAATAGTGCTTTTCAGCTAAACATCCAAATTTTTCTGCACGAAAATAAAAGAAGTGACCATTTCGTTCAACCCTACTCAACGATGTCAAGCAGCTTGACTTTGAAGATGAGCGTCGAGAAGGGCTTGATCCGGTCCATTTCGCGACTGCCATAGGCCAATTCCTGAGGAATATAAATTTCCCATTCAGAGCCTACAGGCATCTTGGTAAGCGCTTCGGTCCAGCCCCTGATGACCTGCTGTAGACCAAATTCGACGGGCTCGCCACGCTCATAGCTGCTGTCGAATACGGTGCCGTCGATGAGGCGACCCTCGTAGTGCACCCGCACGACATCGTCTTCCTTGGGCTTACGTCCGTTCCCTTCATGCAGAACCTTGTACTGCAATCCGCTGGCGCAAGTCGTCACACCATAATTGCTCGCGTTCTCGAACAGGAACCGTTCGCCAGCCTCCTTATTATCACGATATTCGTTAGCAGCCTTTTCTTCTTGATACTTGTTCATCAGTCTGTTGGCGGCTTCCTTGGCTTCCGGCAGATTCATGACATTGTCCAGATGACAATAGCCCTGGATAAAACCCGCCACAAATATATCCATTGGCAAATTCTCACTGCTTTCATTGCCAAAGACCTGTTCATTCATCTGCGGCATCATTTGGTTCTTTATCTGTCGTCCGATATCAATGCCCGACTCCACCGCCTTGTCTTCTTCAACTGCCAGGGCAGCAGCATCTTCTTCGTCACCAAGACGCTTGTCGGTGAGACCCACCCCCAGCAACACTCCCGCAGAAAATTCCAACAGCTTGGTTGTATCCATGTTCAAGGTTCCATCCAAGTATTGTGTCAGTCCCTCAGACTGGCACATGCCGATGGCATAGGCAAGGGTGTCAAGGTCGGTGTCAAGGTCGTCATAATCCTGATAGTATTCTACCATTTCCTCGAGTGTCGCCTCTTTTTGGGCTATCTCCTTGCTACTGCCTTTTGAACCAAGCAACAGCCAAAGCACCACGCCAACCACTGCTACGGCAGCAGCCACAGCCGCATAGACCATCCAGCGGCGACGTTGAGTAATGACAGGCACATCAGGAGTGGTGGGGGGTACTGGTTTCGTTACCGTCTCTGTCGGTTGGCTGATGCGTGTGGCTTCCCCACTCTTGTTTTCCTTATCCAGATAGCTGCTAATTTCCTCCACATTCTGTGGACGACGGGTGCGATTGGTCTGCATGAGCCAGACAACAAGGTTGCGCATACCAGAACCGACAGCGTTCAACGGGGCAAAAGCCTGCTCTGGCTGCTCGTTGATGTCGCTCGACTGAGGGGGCTTCTGGGCTGTCAGCAGATTGAAAAGCGTAGCGCCAAGAGCATAGAAATCAGTCCAGGGGCCGAACTTATCCATGTTTTGCTCCACTTGTTCTGGTGGAGCATAGCCTGGTGTGAAGCAAAGGGCCGACGATGCGGTGGCACCTCCCTCGGCACTCAACTGCTTAGAGGCGCCAAAATCAATCAAGTGCACCACACCCTTACGGTCCTGCATAATGTTGGCCGGCTTGAGATCGAGATGCCAGAGATGGTTGTTGTGCACTTCTTGAAGCGCATTGAGCAACTGTGTCAGAATCTTCTCTACCTCGGATTCCTCAATGGGCTTGCCAGTACGGTTCAGCCGTGCCGAGAGCGATTCGCCATCAATGTAGTCCATTACATAATAGCTGGTGCCGTTTTCATCAAATAAGTCATAAACATGGACGATGTTGTCACTGTTCAGGCTACGCAGCCGGCGGGCCTCCTTCTTGAATTTTTCCAGCTGCTCATCGTATTGTGCCTGCTGTTGCGCATTGCTTACGCTAACGGAGACATGATCAGCTTCACGCTCGTTCACTCCGTTCATATAAAACTCCTTGACAGCCATCTTTTCGTTGAAGCCAAGATGAGTAACGGCATAGGTATTGCCAAAACCACCTGATGCAAGATGTTTGTCTATGCGATAGGCACCATGGAGTACGGCACCGATGGGCAACATATTGTCTTCCATTGTCTGTATCTAGTTTTGAAATTATGTCTGCAAAAGTAGGAAAAAAAGCACAAACGACAAAAAAATTATCTGCTTTTGTCAAAAATACTTTTCCAACCCGGCTTTGCCATGTCGGCGAGCTCACGCCGAGCCGACCACGTTCTTTTTGGTTTGATGCCATTTTAGTAACTACGTGGGTTACTAACTGTAACCGCCATGGTTACTGACAGTAACCCACGTGGTTACTGTCAGTAACCCTCGATGTTACCGATGTTATGACGCGTTCAGGCATCGTCGCCCTAAACTGGCTTCATAAAACTGATTGAGTATGCAACGAAACGATGGCCTATTGCTGGAGGGAAAGCCAAGTTGTCAGGGTGTCATGAATGCCATGCAACATTAGTAACATTAACAAACGGAGTCTCTTTTTCCCTTTTTAACACATACTTTGATTTTATTCAGAGAATAATTCGTATCTTTGCACCGTTTTTATGGAAACAACTTGACTTGTTATCCGCATCAGTAGCGGGGCTGGGAAGACAACCCCGCAAAAGAAGCGTTAGCACAATTGTAAGAGCAGAATGAAAATACAGATAGTGAACCGCAGCCGACACGCTCTGCCCGCCTATGCCACGGTGCTGAGCGCCGGTATGGATCTGAGGGCGAATGTTGACGAATCGATTGTGATGCAACCCATGGAGCGCAGGCTTATTCCTACCGGGCTTTACATCGCGCTGCCTCCTGGCTATGAGGCACAGGTGAGGCCTCGCAGCGGACTGGCTCTGAAACACGGCATCACCGTGCTCAATACTCCCGGCACCATCGATGCCGACTACCGTGGCGAATTGGGTGTTCTGCTTATCAACCTCTCGCAGGAGCCCTTTACCGTCAACGACGGCGAGCGCATCGCACAGATGGTCATCGCCCGCCACGAACAGGCCGAGCTGGTGGAGGTGGAGGCGCTTGACGAGACGGAACGCGGTGCAGGCGGCTATGGACACACGGGAGTAAGATGATTTTTGATTTGAGATTTATGAGAAATGTTTGTTTGCTGCGTTACTGTCTGGTTGCTATGCTGTTAGCATGCGTAACCTTAAATATCAATTCTCAAACCTCAAATATCAAATCAAGCGCATATCAAACCCAAAGAGAATTCGACATCATTTTCCACGAAGCCCTGCTGCAAAGGCAGAAGGGAAACCTTGACGCCGCCTTCGACCTGCTGCAGCGCTGCCGCGAGCTGTGTCCTGACGCTGCCGAGACCTATTACTTCCTCGGCGAGTTCTATGCCGACATGGACCAGAATGAGCAGGCCATCGACGCCTTCCGCCGTGCCTGCGACCTGGAGCCCACGAACATGACTTTCCTTGAGCGCATGGCATACGCCAGCATACAGGCTGGCGCATACGGCGAGGCTGCGGAGATGATGGAGCAGATGTATGAGGCCGACAAAAGCCGGCAGGAACTGCTGGAGAGGCTCTACATGCTCTACATGCGGCAGGAGGACTACGACAAAGCCATTGCCATGCTCGACAGGCTGGAGGCTGTCGACGGCCCGTCGGAACAAACCACACTGGCCAAATGCCGCATCTACATAGAACAGGGCAAGGCGGACGATGCCATCAGCGAGATGCGACAGCTGGCCGAACACTATCCCAACGATCCCACCTACCGCATCCTCTATGCCAACACACTGCTCGTGGCCGACCATTTTGACGAGGCCTACAGCGTGCTGCAGCAGGTGCTCGCTGAAGATGCCGGCAACCTGCGGGCACAGCAGGTGATGCGCAACTACTACATACGTCAGGGCGACGAGGCGGCTGCCGACTCTGTCAACCATGCCATATTGCTCAACCCCAAGGCGTCTGTGGAGGACAAGGTGGGGCAGCTGCGACAGATTATCATAGAGAACGAACAGCAGCAGGGCGACAGCACTGCTGTGCTCGAACTCTTCAACGAACTGCTCAGCCAGCCCAATCCCAGTGCCGACATAGCCGAGATGAAAGCCGCCTACATGCAGCTGAAGGAGATGCCCCACGACAGTGTGCAGCAGGCCTTCGCCTATGTGCTGCAGCTGGCTCCCGAGCAGGCCTCGGCACGTCTGCGGCTGGTGCAGCAGGCATGGGAGGACGAGGACAACGATGCCGTTATCAGTCTTTGCGATGAGGCACGCCAGTATAACCCCGAGGAAATGGTGTTCTACTACTATCAGGGCATGGCCTACTACCGCCAGGAGGACAAAGACAATGCACTCGAGGCTTTCCGCAACGGCATCAACGTCATCAACGAGCAGAGCATACCCGAGATCGTCAGCGACTTCTACGCCGTGATGGGCGACCTGCTCTATCAGAAAGGAAGACAGCAGGAAGCCTTTGCCGCCTATGACTCGTGCCTGGTGTGGAAGGAAGACAACATTGGCTGCCTGAACAACTATGCTTACTACCTTAGCCTGCTTGGCGAGCGTTTGGACGAAGCAGAACGGATGAGCTACCGCACCGTGAAGGCCGAGCCTGAGAACGCCACCTATCTCGACACCTATGCGTGGATTCTATTCCGTCAGCAGCGTTATTCCGAGGCTAAGATTTACATCGAACAGGCATTGCGCTGCGACTCTCTTATCGACGGTGTGGTGAAGGAGCACGCCGGCGACATCTTCGCCCTCAACGGCGACATTGACAGGGCGATGGAACTGTGGCAGCAGGCACAAACTGACGATCCCGACAACAAAATTCTCAGAAGAAAGATCAAACGTAAAAAATATTTGCGCAAATGAAATTTTCAAGTGTTTTGAAGATTGCAGTGCTGGCAGTGCCTCTGATGATGGCGTCCTGCCGCTCACACAAGAAAGTTGTGACCGACACACCCGTCGCCATCAGCCCGGAACAGGCGGAGCTGCTGGACAGAGTCGACAGCCATACACAGCGCAACATGACCTTTGTAGGTTCGAAGCTGAAGTTCACCGTCAACGTCGACAACAAGGAGATATCGCTCTCAGGCAACCTGCGCATGAAGCGCAATGATGTTATCCGTCTGCAACTCATGGCTCTCGGCCTCGTCGAGGCCGCCCGTCTGGAGTTCACCCAGGACTATGTGCTCATCATGGACCGCATTAACAAACAATTCCTGAAGGCTCCATATCACGATGTGGAATTCCTGCGCAACAGCGGCATCAACTTCAACACCCTGCAGGCCCTCTTCTGGAACGAGCTGTTCCAGCCCGGCAAGGCAGACCTCAGCAAAGAAGACCGCAAGCTGTTCACACTGAAGTCACTGGGCGACGGCGAAGCCGTCATCAACTTCGAGGACGGCGACGGCGAGAAGGTGCGCAGCAAGATGTTCTACAGCTGGCTGGTGAACGAACTGACAGGACGCATCAAGACGACCAATATCATGTACCGCGATGCTGCCAACGGCAACACGCAGCTGAACTGGGACTATCGCGAGTTCAAAGACCTGGGCTCCAAGCTCTTCCCCAGCGACATGAACGTTACGCTGACTACGCCGAAGAAAGAAGTGAAGCTGGGCATCAGACTGAACAGTCTGAACAACGATGACGACTGGGATCTGCGTACCCGCGTCAGCAGTAAATACCGCGAAGTAGAGGTGGATGAGATTCTCCACCGTATCATGTCACTGTAGTTTGATGAAACATATATACACAAAAGCACAAAAGGCTATGCACAAAGTGGGAAATCTTTGTGTCTTTGTGTCTTTGTGTTCATTTTCTCGCAGGCTGTCGCTGCTATTGCTGCTGCTGACACTCTGTGTGGCTTCTCCGGCGCAAAGCAACCGACGCCAGTCGCGGCAGACCCAGCAGTCGCAGAGCTCACAGCGCAACCAGTTGGAGCGGCAGCGCTCGCACTTGCGTGAAAAGCAGAAGCAGGCACGGCGGCGGCAGGAGGAGCTGGAGCGTGAGATGCGCCGGCGTCTGAAGGACGTGGAGGCGCTGGCCAGCGACATCGAGAACAAGCAGCTGGTGCTCGACAGCCTCCACCTGGTCATTGACAGTGTCAATACAAACATCGCCGTACTCGACTCACAGCTCACCGTTCTGAAAGACGAACTGGAGGAGCGCCGCCAGCACTACATCAGTTCCGTGCGGTATATGTACCGCAACCGCAATGCACAGAGCCAGCTCATCTTTGTGCTCAGCGCAGAGAATTTCGACCAGATGTACCGCCGCCTGCGCTTCATGAAGGAGTACACCACACACCAGCGGGCGCAGGGCGAGGCTGTGAAGCAGAAGGGCGAGCAGGTGGCCATGAAACTGGATGAGCTGAACGAGGCACGCGACGAGCTTAATGTTCTCCTGGCACAGAACGAAGCTGAGCAGAGCCAGATGGAGCAGAAGAAAGCCGAGCAGCAGCACCTCGTCAACCAGATGCAGCAGGAACAGAAGACGCTTGACAAGCTCATCACTCAGCAGAAACGTGAGGAGGCCGACCTGACGGCAAAGATTGACAAGCTCATTGCCGAAGAACTGGAGCGTCAGCGCCGTGCCGAAGCAGAGCGCCAGCGCCGACTGGCCGAGCAGCGCCGCCGAGAGCAGGAGCAAGCCGCCGCCAATGCCAACAATACTGCCAGCAACAACCGCCGCAGCCGTAGGAGCGCTGCTCCCAGTAGCCCCAGTGCTTCCAGCAGACCCACCACTCCAAGTGCTCCAAGTGCTCCAAGCAGTCCCTCTTACCGCGATGCCGACCCCGACCGCCAGCTCACCGGCAGTTTCCGCAGCAACAAAGGCCGACTGCCCGTACCCATCACCGGCAGCTATCGCGTAGTACGGCCCTTCGGCAACTACGTCATAGGCGGTGTGACGCTGAACAGCAGCGGTGTGCACCTCGAAGGACAGGCCGGCGCACAAGCCCGTTGCGTGTTCAACGGCGAGGTGAGCAAAGTCTACAACTCCGGACAAGCCGGCTATGTCATCATGGTACGACACGGCCGATACATCTCTGTCTACAGCAATCTCTCCTCCGTCAGCGTTACTGCCGGACAGCGAGTCACCACCAATCAGATTCTCGGTACCGTAGGGCCTTCACATATCCTCATGTTCCGTCTGCAGGATTGGGATCAGCTGCTGAATCCCAAGAAATGGCTCTCACGGTTGTAAAACACACAACACCCACTATGTCTACATATTTCGACGATGCCGTAGCGCTACTCCAGGATTTGATAGCCACGCCAAGCGTGAGCCGCGAGGAGACGGCTGCTGCCGACTTGATGCAGCGCCGCATGGAGGAGTGGGGCCTGAACCCGCAACGCGAAATGAACAATGTGTGGGCCGTCTGTCCCGACTATGACGCCTCACGCCCTACCCTACTGCTCAATGCCCACCTCGACACGGTAAAGCCGGTGGCCTCATGGACACGGCAGCCTCATGTGCCCACCATCGAAGGCGACCGCCTCTATGGCTTGGGCGCCAACGACTGTGGCGGCGGACTCGTTACTCTTCTTATGACCTACAGGCGATTGGTGAAGGCCCAACCGTTGAAGCCCTCTCGCGCGTACAATATAGTTTATTTAGCATCGGCCGAGGAGGAAGTGTCTGGAGCCAACGGCGTGGCACGTGCCTTGCCGCTGTTGCCGCCTGTTAGTGTGGCAGTGGTGGGCGAACCGACAGGTCTGCAGCCTGCCATCGCTGAGAAAGGACTGATGGTTGTCGACGGCTATGCCGACGGCGTCAGCGGACATGCAGCACGCAACGAGGGCGTGAATGCCATCTACGAGGCGTTGGATGACTTGCTTTTCCTGCGCGACTACCGTTTCCAGCGCATCAGTCCGCTTCTGGGGCCGATGAAGATGACTGTCACCGTGGTGGAGAGCGGCACGCAGCACAACGTCGTGCCCGACCGTCTGCACTTTGTACTCGATGTGCGCACCACCGAACTTTACAGCAACGAGGAGGTATTTGCCTTCTTGCAGTCAAAGATGAAGAAATGTCGTCTGGAGGCTCGCTCATTCCGTCTGCACTCGTCATCCATCACCGCCGAGCATCCATTGGTGAAACGCTGCCTTGAGCTGGGCCTGAAGCCCTTTGGCTCACCCACGCTGAGCGACCAGTGCCTCATGTCGTTCCCTTCACTAAAGTTGGGACCCGGCGAGTCGTCGCGCTCTCACTCTGCTGATGAGTTCATCTGCCTCAGCGAGATAGCACACGCCTTGGACATCTACGAAAAGATTCTTGTTTTTTAGCAACAGTGAAAGAAGAAAAAAATACAAACAATAACGAACAGCCCGTGGAAAGCGACCGCTCATCCGACAATGAGCTGGTGCGCCGCATTGCCGAGCAGAAATACGAGTACGGCTTCACCACCGACGTCCACACCGAGGTCATCCCTACAGGCCTGAACGAGGACGTGGTGCGCCTCATCTCGCAGAAGAAAGGTGAGCCGGAGTGGCTCCTCAACTTCCGCCTGAAGGCTTTCCGCTACTGGAGCACGCAGCAGCAGCCTACTTGGGGACACGTGCACGTGCCGCCCATCGACTATCAGGCCATCAGCTACTATGCCGATCCCACCGCAAAAAAAGCCCCCCTTTCGCCCCCCGGGGGGGGCACTATAGACTCGTCTCTTCATAGCAATACTATAGAAGCCCCCTCGGGGGCCGTAGGGGGGGCTATTGACCCAGAACTGATGAAGACTTTCGACAAGCTGGGCATTCCCCTCGAAGAACGCCTGGCCCTGAGCGGCAACACCGCCGTCGACGCCATCATGGACAGCGTGTCGGTGAAGACAACGTTCAAGGAGAAACTGCGCGAAAAAGGCATTATCTTCTGTTCCATAGGCGAGGCTGTGAAAGAACATGGCGACTTGGTGCGCCAGTATCTTGGCACCGTCGTGCCCTATCGCGACAATTTCTACGCCGCACTGAACAGCGCCGTGTTCAGTGACGGCTCTTTTGTATATATTCCCAAGGGCGTGCGCTGCCCTATGGAGCTGAGCAGCTACTTCCGCATCAATGCCCGCAACACAGGACAGTTTGAACGCACGCTTATCGTGGCCGACGACGACAGCTATGTCTCCTATTTGGAGGGCTGCACGGCTCCGATGCGCGACGAGAACCAGTTGCATGCTGCCATCGTCGAGATTATCGTGAAGGACCGCGCCGAGGTGAAATACTCGACCGTACAGAACTGGTACCCAGGCGACGAAGAGGGCAAGGGCGGCGTGCTCAACCTCGTGACGAAGCGCGGCCTGCTGGCTGGCGAGAGCTCGAAACTCTCTTGGACACAGGTCGAGACGGGCTCAGCCATCACGTGGAAGTATCCGTCGTGCGTGCTGAAGGGCGACAACAGCGTGGCCGAGTTCTACAGCGTGGCCGTGACGAACAACTATCAGGAAGCCGACACAGGCACGAAGATGATACACTTAGGCCGCAACACCAAGAGCACCATCATCTCGAAAGGCATCAGCGCCGGCCACTCGCAGAACAGCTACCGCGGCCTGGTGCGTGCTGCCGCCACCGCCGAGAACGCCCGCAACTATTCGTCGTGCGACTCGCTCCTGCTTGGCAGCAACTGCGGCGCTCACACCTTCCCCTACATGGACGTGAAGAATCCCACCGCCATCTTCGAGCACGAGGCCACCACCAGCAAGATCAGCGAAGACCAGCTCTTCTACTGCAACCAGCGCGGCATACCCACTGAGCAGGCCGTGGGCCTCATCGTCGGCGGCTATGCCCGCGATGTGCTCAGGAAGCTGCCTATGGAGTTTGCCGTAGAGGCGCAGAAACTGCTCAGCGTCTCGTTAGAAGGCACGGTGGGTTGAGGAAGGACATGTAGCATAAACAAGATAGCGTAATGAAGAGAATTTTTCATTGGATGTTCGCCGCCATCCTCATCTGCGGCCCCGTAGTATTCACATCGTGCTCGAAGAACGACGACGACAACAACGTCGAGGTTCCTGCCACGAAAAACTATTTCACGCTTTGGAACCAGTGCGAGGCCCTCAGCGCCCTGCAGGAGTTTGTGGAGGACGTGACCAACCCCGGTTCGAAGAACTACATCAAGCCCGAGGACCGCATAGCCACCTTCGACATGGACGGCACCTTCGTGGGCGAGCTATACCCCACCTATCTGGAGTATAACCTGCTGGAGTACCGCGCGCTGGACGACCCCGACTACCGCGACCAGGCCCCCGACGACGTGCGTGAGACGGCTCAGGAGATCCGCGACTTCGTTCGTCAGGGCAAGAAGCTGCCCGACCACTTCGACATGAAGCACGCCCTGGCCGCCGCCAAGGCCTACGCCGGCATGACGCTGGCCGAGTTCGATGCCTATGTGAAGGCCTACGCCGCCCTGCCCGCCAACGGCTTCAACGGCATGACCTACGGCCAGAGCTTCTACAAGCCCATGCTCGAGGTGTTCGACTACCTGAAGGCGAAAGGCTTCACCTTCTATGTCGTCTCAGGTTCCGACCGCTTCATCTGCCGTGCGCTGGTCGAGGCCATCGGCATTGAACCCAACCGCGTCATAGGCATGGACGTGAAGCTGCACTCCACCAGCCAGGGCACCGTGGAGGGCGTGAACTACACCATGGGCAAGGAGGAGGACCTGGTGAGGACCGACGAGCTCATCATCAAGAACCTGAAGACGAACAAGGTGCTGCAGATAACGCAGGAGATAGGCAAGGTGCCCGTGCTGTCGTTTGGCAACAGCGGCGGCGACTGCTCCATGCACAACTTCTGCCTGAGCAACACGGAGCACCGCTCGGCAGCCTTCATGCTCATTGCCGATGACGACGCCCGCGACCACGCCAACCGCGAGAAGGCCCTCACGCTGGGCCAGCAGTGGCGCGACGCAGGATACCACGTCATATCCATGCGCGATGACTTCAAGACCATCTACGGCGAGGGAGTGACAAAGACCGACTTTACGTTCTGAAAAAGGGTAGACAATGTTAGAGATAAGCAACCTGCACGCCAGCATCGGCGGCAAAGAGATATTAAAGGGCATCGATTTGGTCATTAACGACGGCGAGACCCACGCCATCATGGGGCCTAACGGCTCGGGAAAGTCGACGCTGTCGGCAGTGCTCGTGGGCAACCCCCTCTATGAGGTGACAGAGGGTGAAGCTTTCTTCAACGGCAAGGACCTGCTGGCCATGAAGCCCGAGGAGCGCGCCCACGAGGGCCTGTTCCTCTCCTTCCAGTACCCGGTGGAGATTCCCGGGGTGTCGATGACCAACTTCATGAAGGCAGCCATCAACGAGAAGCGCAAGGCCCAGGGCTTGGAGCCGATGAACGCCGCCGACTTCATCAAGCTGATGCGTGAGAAACGCAAGATTGTGGAGCTGGATGCCAAGCTGGCCAACCGCTCGGTGAACGAAGGCTTCAGCGGCGGCGAGAAGAAACGCAACGAGATTTTCCAGATGGCCATGCTGGAGCCGAAGCTGAGCATCCTCGACGAGACCGACAGCGGCCTCGACGTCGACGCCATGCGCATAGTGGCCGACGGCGTGAACAAGCTGATGACGCCCGACACCTCGTGCATCGTCATTACGCACTACGACCGTCTCTTGGAGATGATTCGTCCGCAGTTCGTGCACGTGCTCTATCAGGGCCGCATTGTGAAAACGGCAGGGCCGGAACTGGCACAGCAGATACAGGAAAAGGGTTACGACTGGCTAAAAGAGTTATGAACAGCGAGCAACAGTACATCGACATCTACAACGAGCAGCGCGACGTCATCTTCGAACACTCCTCAGACGTGATGAACGCGGTGCGCGACGAGGCTTTTGAGCGCTTCAAGGCCAACAGATTTCCCACGCAGAAGGTGGAGCGCTACAAGTACACCGACCTGCAGAAGCTGTTCGAGCCCGACTACGGCCTGAACCTTCGCCGCCTGAACATTCCCGTCGACCCCTATCAGGCATTCCGCTGTGACGTGCCCAATCTCTCCACCTCGCTCTTCTTCGTCGTCAATGACCATTTCTT
Source organism: uncultured Prevotellaceae bacterium (assembly GCA_902778535.1). GTDB lineage: Bacteria > Bacteroidota > Bacteroidia > Bacteroidales > Bacteroidaceae > Prevotella. The sequence goes on along the minus strand of CACYYG010000036.1, from coordinate 1,383 downwards.
CGGCAGAGGTGAGGGGCAAGAGGTGAGAGGTGAGAGAATACCTCAGCCTCAGCTGCCCGATGGCGTCATTGTAGGTTCGCTGAATGAGCAAATCTCTCTCCTCTCTCCTCTCTCCTCTCTCCTCTCACCTACCCCCTCTCTCCTCTCTCCTCTCTCCTCTCTCCTCTCAGAATATTACAACAGTCTGGCAGGAAAGGACGGCGACGCCGTGACCGACCTCAACACCATGCTGGCACAGGACGCACTGCTGGTCTATGTGCCGCGCGGCGTGAAGGTCGAGCGCGCCATTCAGGTGGTAAACATCCTGCGCAGCGACGTGCCGCTGATGGTCAATCGCCGCGTCCTCATCATTGCCGAGGAGGGCGCCGAGGTGACGCTGCTGTTCTGCGACCATGCTGCCGACGACCACGCCTTTCTCACCACGCAGGTCATCGAGGTATTCGCCAAGGACAACGCCACCGTCAACCTCTACTGCCTCGAGGAGACACATTATAAGAATGTACGCGTGAGCAACGTCTACATCGACCAGCAGCGCAGCAGCCGTGTCACCCACAATGTCATCACCCTGCACAACGGCATCACCCGCAACAAGCTCGACCTGACGCTTAACGGCGATGGCGCCGAGTGCGAGTGCCTCGGCTGTGTCATCGCCGACAAGCAGCAGCATGTCGACAACAACACGCTCATCACCCACCACGCCACGCACTGCACCTCCAATGAGCTCTACAAATACGTGCTCAACGACCAGAGCACCGGCGCCTTTGCGGGCCGCGTATTGGTGGAGCACGGCGCACAGCAGACCAACTCGCAGATGACCAACCAGAATCTATGCTCATCGCCGGATGCACATATTTACACGCAGCCCATGCTCGAAATCTACGCCGACGACGTGAAATGTGCGCACGGCTCTACCATAGGCCAGCTCAACGACCAGGCTCTCTTCTACATGCAGCAGCGCGGCATCCCGCGCAAGGAGGCTCGCACGCTGCTCGAGGTGGCATTCATCAACCAGGTCATCGAAGGCATCCGCCTCGTGCCCCTGCGCGACCGCCTGCACTATCTCGTTGAGAAACGCTTCCGTGGCGAGCTCAGCAAATGCAAAGGCTGCCAGCTGTGCCGCTAAGCAGCTATCGTACAGTTTCAGGAACGTTTGATACACATTTCGTACACGCCGTGTGTACTAAAAATACACACGGCGTGTATTTTTAGTACACACGGCGTGTACGAAATTAAACCACCATCCTCACGATTGCGCCCCAGAACTGCACAGACGGCAACGAATGAGTATACTTTCAAGATAGAAGTGCAATTTCTTGGAGTAGAAAATAGACATCCCTCTCTGTAGGACTCAGACGTTCTCGGAGCGTAGCGACGAGGTTGTCT
>CACYYG010000035.1 GCA_902778535.1 uncultured Prevotellaceae bacterium | reverse complement strand
CCCGCCTGCGCCGATGGTACTGCAATGCAATGCGGGAGAGTAGGAGGCCGCCTTCTTGATTGGGAGCCCCGGGGAGTAATCCTCGGGGCTCTATTCGTTTGATGCACCTTTATGCAACGTGAGCCAAGACGCTTGAGACTGAGCCAATCATTAATAATCACTAAAAAAAGTATGTATTCTTCTTCTTCTTTATCACAAATTATTTGTAATTTTGCCGTTGATTTCAAATATTAACGTTTTAACGATGAAAGATTTCTTTAAATACATGCTGGCCGCGATGCTAGGCTTTTGTTCTGTAGCAAGGGCTGCAGAGCCTTTTGTGACCTTCAGTCCTGTTGCTGATGCTGGGCGACTGTGCACAGAGAATATCAGTTGTAGCGAGAACGACTTCGATGCTGTGAAGATTGCTATCGAGAGCCTGAAGCGCGATATGAAGCAGAGCCTGGCGGAGAGCTACACGGCGAGCGACGGTTTGAAGCTGCTCATCGGTACGCTGGGCAAGAACGCCGACATTGACCGCTTGGCAAAACAGGGCTTGCTGCCCGACCTGAAGGGCAAGCGTGAGAAGTTCATCATAACCACTGTTGGCAAGCAGTTAGTTATCGCTGGTAGCGACCGCCGAGGTACTGTCTACGGCATCTACGAGTTAAGCGAACAGCTGGGCGTTTCGCCTTGGTACTGGTGGATGGATGTGCCCGTAGAGCAGCACGCCGGCGCGTATATAAAGAAAGGCATTTATACGGATGGCGAGCCGGCTGTGGAGTTCCGCGGCCTGTTCCTCAACGACGAGGCACCTTGCCTCACCTCATGGGTGAAGAACACGTGGGGTACCGATTATGGCGACCATCGCTTCTATGAGAAGGTTTTTGAGCTTATCCTGCGTTTGCGTGGCAATATGCTGTGGCCAGCCATGTGGGGCTGGGCCTTCTATGCCGACGACCCTGAGAACGGCAAGACAGCCGACCGCATGGGCATTGTTATGGGCACCAGCCATCATGAGCCGATGGCCCGCAACCATCAGGAATACGCTCGCAAACGCCAGGAGTGGGGCACTTGGAACTATGCAACCAACAAGGAGAATCTTGACCGCTTCTTCCGCGAAGGTATCGAGCGCATGAAAGGTACTGAGGATATGGTGACCATCGGTATGCGTGGCGACGGCGACGAGGCTATGAGCAAGGATGCCGACACAAAGCTGCTGCAGACCATCGTCGAGAATCAGCGCAAGATTATCAAGGAAGTGACTGGCCGTCCTGCGAAAGAAACGACGCAGGTGTGGGCGCTCTACAAGGAGGTGCTCGACTACTACGATGCCGGGATGCGTGTTCCCGACGATGTCATCATGCTGCTCTGCGATGACAACTGGGGCAACGTGCGCCGCGTGCCGTCAGGCAATCACAAGGGCGGCTGGGGACTGTATTACCATGTAGATTATGTGGGCGCACCTCGCAATTCGAAGTGGCTCAATGTCACACCGTCGCAGAATATGTGGGAGCAGCTCACGCTGGCTTACGACTACGGCATCCGCCGCATGTGGATACTCAATGTAGGCGACCTGAAGCCGATGGAATATCCCATCACGCTGTTCATGGATATGGCCTGGAACCCAAGTTCTGTAGGACGCGATGTCATCGCAACACACACAACGGCCTTCTGCACCCAGCAGTTTGGCGAGAAGCAGGGGCCTGAGGCTGCCAGAATCCTGAACCGTCTCTGCAAGCTGAACGGCCGCTGTACGCCTGAGATGCTCGATGCCCGTACCTACAATGTGCAGACGGGTGAATGGCAGCAGGTGGCCGACGAATACATGCGGTTAGAAACAGAGGCACTGCGCCAGTATCTCACACTGCTACCGCAATATCGCGATGCCTACCAGCAACTCATCCTCTTCCCCACGCAGGCTATGTCGAACCTGCACCAGATGTACTTCGCACAGGCCATGAACCACAAGCTGGCCGCACAAGGCTCGCCCGACGCCAATCTTTGGGCTGAGCGCGTGGCTGAGACATTCCATCGCGACTCGCTGCTCTGCGCTTCCTACAACCACGACATTGCTGGCGGCAAGTGGAACGGTATGATGACGCAGAAGCACATCGGCTACCGCTCGTGGAACGACAATTTCCCCCGCGACATGATGCCCCGCGTGCAGCAGGTCAGCGACACCACAGCCGGCGGCTACGTTTTCCAGATGAAGGACGGCACGGTGACGATGGAGGCCGAGCACTTCTTCTCGTCTACACCAGCTTCAAATACCGAATGGACCGTCATCCCCGATATGGGCCGCACACGCAGCGCTGTTGCCCTCATGCCCTATACTGAGCCTGTGGACGGTGCCGCTCTGGTCTATAAATGGAAGGGACAACCGTTGACGAATGTCGAGGTGCGCGTGGTGACGAAATCCACACTCGACTTCCTCAACAAGGGCGGCCTTACATTCACTGTGCAGCTCGACAATGCTGAGCCTGTCGTCGTGAACTTCAACGAGAAGCTGAACGAGAAACCTGAGAACATCTACTCCGTCTATTATCCCACGGTTGCGCGACGCGTGGTAGAGAGCAAGGTGCAATTGCAAGGCGCCAACAACGGGGAAGAGCACATGCTGACCCTGCGGCCACAGGATCCCGCCATTGTCTTCGAGAAGATTATCGTTACGACGCAGTCGTTGCCACAAACCTACCTCTTCGGCACCGAGTCAGACTACAAGAAGCAATAAATGCAGGCAAGGGAAGAAAAAAAAGGCGTACTGAGGTCAATGGACTACTGGACCATTGGCCTGTATCTCGTCCTTTTGGTCTGTGGCTGGTTCAGCGTTTGTGGCGCAAGCTATGAGCTGGGCACCGACGTCGATCTCTTTTCTTTGGACACCCGCTCCGGGATGCAGATTGTGTGGATAGGCACGGCGCTGGTGCTCGCCCTGCTCATCATGCTGCTCGACGACAGCTACTTCGACATGTTCGCCTACGTCCTCTTCGGCTTCATGCTGCTGTTGCTCTTTGCCACCATTTTCAATCCGCACAGCATCAAGGGCTCGCGCTCGTGGCTGGTATTGGGACCGGTGCGCCTGCAGCCGGCCGAGTTTGCGAAGTTTTCCACAGCCCTTGTGCTGGCGAAATTCATGTCGGGACGCGACTACGACATCCACGGCCTGAAAGATTTCCTGCGCACCCTTGCCATCATTTTCACGCCCATGCTCTTCATCGTGATGCAGCGTGAAACGGGTTCTGCCCTCGTCTATCTGTCGTTCTTCCTTGTGCTCTATCGCGAGGGAATGTCGGGCTCGGTGCTGTTTACGGCAGTGGCGATGGTATTCTATTTCGTAGTGGGCATCCGCTACAGCGAGCCGCTGCTCTTCGATACGCCCACGCACATTGGGCGCTTTGTGGTGCTCTTGGCCATCCAAGTGTTTTCAGTAGTGATGGTCGGCGTTTACCTTCAGAAATGGAAACAAGTGTTGTGGGCTTTAGTGGGCACAGTCGGATTAACGCTCATCGCCTTGGGCTTTTCGCTCTATGTCCTCCCCTTCGACATCTATTGGGTACAGCTGGCCATCAGCGTGGGCCTCGTGGTCTGGCTGGTGTGGCAGGCTGTAGCCTCACAGCTGCGTCCTTGGCTCTGGATAGCGTTCTTCGCCGTCGGTTCAATACTCTTTTTCCACGGTGCCGACTATGCCCTGAACCGCGTGTTGGAACCTCATCAGCGCACACGAATTAACGTGCTCTTGGGCATGGAGGACGACCTGAAGGGTGCAGGCTATAATGTTCACCAGAGCGAGATTGCCATCGGTTCGGGCGGACTGACGGGCAAGGGCTTCCTCAACGGTACGCAGACAAAGCTGAAATATGTGCCCGAGCAAGACACCGATTTCATTTTCTGCACTGTGGGTGAAGAGCAGGGCTTCGTGGGTTCCGCCGGTGTGTTGCTGCTTTTCCTGGCTCTCATCTTAAGACTTGTGCATGTTGCAGAGCGTCAGCCCACCACCTTTGGTCGTATCTACGGCTATTGTGTGCTGAGCATCTTCCTTTTCCACGTATTCATCAATGTAGGTATGGTGCTGGGCATGACGCCCGTCATCGGCATCCCGCTGCCTTTCTTCAGTTACGGCGGCTCGTCGCTTTGGGGATTCACCATTCTCTTGTTTATCCTTCTGCGCATCGATGCCGGCCGCAACCTCCAGCCGCAATAATGAGAGTAGGGAATTACTGTCCCTTGAACTGTCGCAGCTTCTGGTCCCAGTAGGCGCGTAGGTCACGCCAGCGATAGTAGGGATAGCTGACGGGAGTGACGGGCAGCGCAGCCTCACGCTCATTCAGCAGAGCCTTCACCAGAATGTCGCCCTCGCCCTTCTTCGGCTTGTAGAAGATGAGCTGTATGTTGCAGCCCATGGGGAATATCTTGTAGTTTCTCCAGTGCTGATCGAGCTTTTCCATATCCTCTACCACGATGCCGCACGAGTCGAGCTCCATCAGGCAGGCTAAGGGCAGCACGCACACCTCGTGTCCGAAGCGCAGTGTGGCCTGTGTCTTGCCCAATGCCACGCAGGTGTCGGCGGTGTGTATGATATTCTCCATCAGGTTCAACTGCGAGAAGGGCATGATGCTTCCTGTATAGGGCGAAGCGCCGTAGTTCTGATACCACCCTACATTTTGAATGCGCCACATGTCATAGATTTCATCGTTGGTAAAAAGATGCAGCAAGTCGGGGGCATCGTCGTGGCTCTGCATGTTGATGGCCACTTCGAAGAGATGCCGCATCAGCCGGTCGGTCTCCAGACTGTCCTTAGCCCACTGTGTGTCGCTGAACAGTACGGCGGTGATGCGCTCAGGGTGGGTGTGTGCCTTGCGGAACTCATTCTCCACGCGGCGTCCCTTGTCGGCATTCTCCTTCACCCGTCCCTCACGGTCCTGGTTGAGGTAATACTGCAGAGCGTCGCTCACGTCGTTGTGTATATGTGCCGTAGGATTGGCAGCCATCAGTTCCTCACACTCGGCAATCATTGAGAGGATGCAGCGGTTTACGGTGGTGGAGCGTGCGTCGATGGCCACGTCCTTTGCGAGGAATATCTCGGGGAAATGCTCCGCCAGGCGCTTGCCTATGCCGTGATGCTGACGCTCGCCGACGGTTGTCAGGTCGCCCAGACGTTTGTACGTCGTTTTGTTGAACAGTTCCAGCCTTCTGAGCGTCTCCTCGCCCTCGCGCGTCAGCTTGCCCTGCTCGCGGGCCTTGCGCAGCGGACGGATGACGCGCTGGTAGTCGTCCTTGCCGATAAGCCAGCGCGAGCCGTGCCGCCCGTAGTGTGTGAGGTAGAACGGTTCGTAGCCCTTCGGCGCCTTTGTGTAGCGGAAGTCGGGCAGCTGCCTGTCGTAGTCCAAATAGTTGGAACCTGCCAGCCAAGGATTCTTCTCGATTTCCTGGCGGGCCGTTTGTGCCGAGGCTGTCAGCATGGCCACAGTCAGCATTGTCAGTGCAAAAAGTCTTTTCATGTTTGTCTCGGGTTGTTTGATTACTGTGCAAATTTACGATTATTTTTTCTATAATCACGCATTTTCTATAAAAAATGTATCTGTTTCATTCTGCCAGGGCACGTGGCGTCTTTTCTGCGATTGATTTTTATTTCGTACACACCGTGTGTACTAAAAATACACACGGTGTGTATTTTTTGTACACGTCATGTGTATTTTTTAAAAACACGGTGTCTGCAACACGAAAACGGCTCCGTTGTGTTTTTTCGGCGTTTATCGTTCATCAAAGTGACTGTCGGGAATCTGACAAGCTAATTTCCTACAGTGAGCAAAAAATGTTGTAGATGGCATCTTTGAGGATAAGCAAAAAAAAATGAGAAAAAAACACTCTGAATAAAAAAGTTTTCGTAACTTTGCCCACAAAGAGCAAAAACCTATTGCGTATGGGACAGAAAAAAGGAGGCAGGCGCTTGACGAAGCGCCAGGTGGCCGACGCCGTGCAAGCACTTTTTCAGGCACATCCGGGCGAGGCACTGAATTTTAAGTACATCTTCAAGACATTGAAGCTCGACACACATCCGGCGAAGATGCTGGCCGTTGACGTGATGGAGGAAATGGCGTGGGACGACTACCTGAGCAAGGTTGACAACTCGTCCTACCGGCTGAATCTGAAAACACAGGTGCAGGAAGGCACGTTCATCCGCAAGGCCAACGGCAAGAACTCGTTTTTGCCCGACGACGGCGGCAAGCCTATCTTCGTCAGCGAGCGCAACTCGATGTCGGCCATGGGCGGCGACCGTGTGCGTATAGCCATGATGGCACGCCGGCAGAACCACATCAAGGAGGCCATTGTTACTGAGATTCTCGAGCGCAAGCACGACCAGGCCGTCGGCATCCTGCAGGTGGAGAAAGACTACGCGTTCCTCATCACCGAAGGCAATATCTTCGCGCAGGACGTGCTCATACCCAAAAAGAAACTGAAGGGTGGCAAGACGGGGCAGAAGGCCGTTGTGAAAATCACACAGTGGCCGTCGGAGGAGTCGAAGAACCTCGTGGGCGAGGTCATAGACGTCTTAGGCGAGCAGGGCGACAACGACGTCGAAATGCACGCCATCCTTGCCCAGTACAGCCTGCCTTACAAATATCCGCAGCGTGTGGAGGAGGCTGCCAACAAAATCGAGCCGGGCATCACGCCCGAGGAGATAGCCCGCCGCGAGGATTTCCGCGATGTGCTCACCTTCACCATCGACCCTGCCGACGCCAAGGACTTCGACGACGCATTATCTATCAGACCGTTGGACGGGCTGTGGGAAGTGGGCGTCCATATTGCCGACGTCTCACACTATGTTACCGAAGGCTCCATCATCGACAAAGAAGCACAGCAGCGAGCCACCAGCGTCTATCTTGTTGACCGCACCATTCCCATGCTGCCCGAGCGGCTGTGCAACTTCATCTGTTCACTCAGGCCCGATGAGGAGAAACTGTGCTATAGCGTTATCTTCGTCATGGACGAGGAGGCCAACATCAAGAAATGGCATCTGGCTCACACCGTCATCAAGAGCAATCGCCGCTATGCCTACGAGGAAGTGCAGGAGATGCTGGACGGAAAGGACGGTGATTACGCAAAGGAACTGCGTCTGATTAGCTCGATGGCCCAGAAGCTGCGCGAGCGCCGCTTCCAAAACGGCGCCGTGAAGTTTGACCGCGAGGAACTGCACTTCGATGTCGACGAAAAAGGTCATCCCACCCGTTGTTTCTTCAAGAAATCTACGCTGGCCACACAGCTCATCGAGGAATTTATGCTGCTGGCCAACAGGACTGTGGCCGAGAGCATCGGCCGTGTGCCCAAAGGCACCAAAGCAAAGACGCTGCCCTACCGTATCCACGACCAGCCCGACCCGCAGAAACTGGAGAACCTGCGCGTGGCCTTGGCGCCCTTCGGCTATAAGGTGAAGACCAGTGGTACGCGTGGCGCCATCTCCAGGGGTCTGAACAAGCTGATGACGGAGGCAGAAGGCCGGCGCGAGCAGAAATTAGTCGAGACGCTGGCGCTCAGGGCTATGATGAAGGCCAAGTATTCGACGCACAACATCGGCCACTATGGTCTGGCCTTCGACTTCTACACGCATTTCACGTCGCCCATCCGCCGCTATCCCGATATGATGGTGCACCGCTTGCTGACACGCTATCAGGAGGGCGGACGCTCGGCCAATCAGGATCACTACGAAGAGCTTTGCGAGCACAGCAGCGAAATGGAGCAGATCGCACAGAACGCCGAGCGCGACAGCATCAAGTACAAGATGGTGGAGTTCATGGCCGACAAAATCGGTCAGGAGTTCGATGCGCATATCAGCGGCGTGCAGTCGTATGGCATCTACTGCGAGATTGACGAGAACCACTGCGAAGGCCTCGTAGGCATGCACGATTTGGACGGCGACTATTATGAGTTCGACGAAAAGAACTGCCAGCTTGTAGGCCGCCGCCATCATGGCAAGTACCAGCTGGGCGATGCCATCCGCATCAAAGTAGCACGAGCCAACGTGGAGCGCCGACAACTGGACTTCGTCCTTGCCGACTGAAGCATTATAAACGACGGATTAAACAGATATATAATTATAAACCAAACAAACGAGAAAGTATGAAGAAAATTAGTCTGTTCAGCGTGCTGTTCTTTGCCGCAGCCATGCTGGTATCTTGTGACAAAAAGTCCTCTGGCGAAGCGGAGGAGGAGCAGGACAACGGCCAGTATCAGGTTGACTATTTCGGTTTCCAGGAAGAGGAAGACGGTCTTTGGGGCTTGATGGCCACCGATGGTACCGTGCTCGTAAAGCCCAAGTTCCAGAACTATATCTCAGCCGTTGTCAACGACCGTTTCTACGTCAACGACGATGATGAATACACCATCTACACTGCCGAGAAGAATCCCAAGAAGATTGGCACGTACAAGAACTGCGGCAGCTTCACTGGCGATTTGTGCCCTGTGCAGGACATGAACGACCATATCCTCTACATCGACAAGGATGGCGAAAAGGTGCTTGACGTTACGGAGATTAACGGAAAGAAGGTGCAGGCTGCCTACAACTTCTTCTGCGGTCGCGCCATGATAAACACGGAAGATGGCAAGTGGGGATTTATCGATGAAGAAGGCGAGCCTGTCATTCCCATCAAGTATGCCGATGCCTGGAACTTCTGCGAGGACCTTGCCATTATCTACCTCGACACACCCACGTATGAGGATGACGATACGGGTAAGTGGGGCGTTATCGATACTGATGGCAATAAGCTTTTCACGAAGCGGTTCTGTGATTTGAAACCCAGTGAATTTAAATATGCTGGCGGACTTCTCGAAGTAGTGGACAAAGACAACAATTACTATCTTCTCGACAAGGACGGCAAGGAGGTACTGAAACTGAAGGAGAATACCTTTACAAACTTCATTAGTGAAGATGCTATCAACGTTTACAATACCGAGACTTCGAAAGCCGCCCTTATCGACAGAGAGGGAGAATGGATTATCAGACCTCGTTTCCAGTCCATATCCTTCAATGGCAAGTTGCTGGTTGCCTGCACAGAAGAAGAGGAGTATGCAATCTACACATTGGAGGGTGAGAAGGTCGCTGATCTGCCTGAGGGTTATGTCTACCTTTTCGACAAGGAATTCAAGGATTGTGACAGCTACCTGCTCGTCGGTAGCTGGGAAAACGGCTACAAACTGTTTGATTCAGAAGGCAACAAGGTGGACACCAAGTACGATATTTATGGCTACACCACAAGCTATAACTGGGGCTTCTCAACTGAAGAGTATGATGAAGAGTATGATGAATACGAAGAGGAGGACTACGAGGAGTGAGGATAACTGATTCGCCCTCCAAGTAAAGCGACTGTGTGCCAGTGATTATTCAATGTTACGCGTCCTTTATGAAACAGAATAAACAAAGAAAAACCGGAATATGCTTTTGGTTTTTCTTTGTTTTTCTCTGTTTTTGAAAGAAGGTGCAGCACTATACATGAATCTCTTTGCAATTTTAGCCGATGTTAAGGGAGTTCTTTTATATGCCTAAGAGCGACAGGCGCATCATCGTGTCGGCGGTGGTGCTGATAGGCGTGGCCGTGGGCATCATCTTCCTTGCCGGAGGAAAGGACAGGATGCCTGACAGCACAACCGTCTCGCAGACTAATGCCTGCTCTCCTGTTGACTCGGTAGCTTCTGAGGCACAAGAAACCCCATTGGTTTCATCAATACCTATAGAGCTGTTCACCTTCGATCCCAATACTGCCGATAGCACCGCTTTGTTGCGCCTTGGCTTGTCCCGATGGCAGGTGCGCAACATCTACAAATATCGTGCCGCCGGTGGCGTCTACCGCACAAAGGAGGACTTTGCAAAGCTCTACGGTCTCACTGTCAGGCAGTATCGGGAGTTGGAACCCTATATCACTATCGGCGCCGACTTTCTGCCGGCTTCCACGCTCTTCGCCGATAGAAAGACGGAACGTTCAAACGCAACGGAGCGACGCGATAGTGCCTTCACACCGCGCTATCCCGTGAAACTGGCCGAGGGCGAGACTGTTGATTTGGCTACTGCCGACACTGCGCTGCTGCAACGCGTGCCTGGCATCGGCTCTTACTATGCGCGACGCATCATAGCCTACAGACAGCGCTTAGGAGGCTATGTCAGTACGTCGCAACTCAACGAAATCGAAAGTTTTCCGCAAGAGGCTCTGGCTTATTTCACGCTTGGCAATGGCGGTGAGCCAACGGAAAAGCTGAATGTGAACAGCCTTTCATTGAACGAACTGAAACAGCATCCCTACATCAACTTCTATCAGGCTCGTGCTATCGTTGACTATCGCCGACAGAACGGTCCTATTGCTGACATCAGTGAGTTGCGCCTGTTGCCCGATTTCAGTGATGCGGCCATCGACAGGCTGCGGCCATACGTTAGCTACTGATTGTCAATTGTTGATCAAGACATACTCACCACCGCGCTGCGTGTGCAGGTCGTAGAGGTAAGTACGGGGTAGGGCGGCATTGGGATGATTGTCATGGACACGGCGCAGCCCCTTCCCTTTTAACGGAACGTAGGAGCGCAGACGGCAGACACCGGCCTGCGCAGAGCGGATGACGGCACGCTGCAGGCGTCTGTCCTTCCACTGAATATCGACCTCGAAGCCGCCGCGCGCCTTCAAGCCTGTGACGCTGCCCTCGGGCCAAGCTGACGGCAGGGCAGGCAGTAGAAACACAAAGCCGTCGTGGCTCTGTAGCAGCATTTCGGCAATACCGGCCGTACAGCCGAAATTGCCGTCAATCTGGAACGGCGGGTGGGCATCGAACAGGTTGGGATAAGTGCCGCCGCGTTGCTTTGTCGTACCAATGATGAGGAAGGTGTCGGCGGTGAGCGTCAGCTGGTCGCAGATGAGCTTGTAGGCATGGTCGCCGTCGAGCAGACGTGCCCAGGAGCACACCTTCCACGCCATGCTCCAGCCCGTGCTCACATCGCCACGTGCCTCCAGTGAGGTTTTCGCAGCCTGCCACAGCGCGGGCGTGCTGAAAGGCGAAATCTGATTGGAGGGGAAGAGACCGTAGAGATGGGAGAAATGGCGGTGGTCGTCCTGCGGGTCGTCTACATCGTCGAGCCACTCCTGTAGCTGTCCCCAGCGTCCTGTCTGCATTGGCGGCAAGCGCTGCAGTTGAGTTTTGAGAGTGTCGAGAAGGGCAGACGGCTCTCCTAGTACCTCAGCCGCCTGCAATACCTCACCATAGAGCTCAGCAACAAGCTGGTTGTCCATCGTCACACCGGCATCAAGCGAGCTACCGCGTCCGGGGCCGCCGTGTTCAGGCGACTCGCCGGGGCAGACAACCAAGTAGGGACGAGAGGTGAGGGGTGAGAGGTGGGAAGAATCTTCAACAAGTGTCTGGCTGAAGAAACGGGCGGCATCAAGCATGACGGGGAAGGCTTTTTGCAGGAACGCGGTGTCGCCAGTGTAGAGATAGTGCTCCCACAGATGGCGGCAGAGCCAAGCGCCGCCCATAGGCCACAAGCCCGTGGCAGCGTGGTCGACGGGGCCAGTGATGCGCCATTGGTCGGTGTTGTGGTGCAGCACCCAGCCGTCGGCGCCGTACATGTCGCGGGCTGTCTGACGGCCAGTCTCGCTCACCTCACTGATGAGACGGAACAGCGGGCCGTTCATTTCGGTCAGGTTGCAAACCTCTGCCGGCCAGTAGTTCATCTCAAGGTTGATATTCGTAGTATATTTCGAGTCCCACGAAGGCCACATGCGGTCGTTCCACAGCCCTTGCAGGTTGGCAGGGTTGATGTTGTCAGGCTGCGAAGAGCAGATTAGCAGATAGCGGCCGTATTGGAAGAAAGTGGAGACGAGTGGCGTCGGGAGATTGATGGTCACACGGTCGAAGTAGTGATGATAGAGACTGGCGTGCTGCACCTTCAGACTGTCATAGCCCAAGGCCATTGCCTCGCTGAGGCGCTGTCGGCTCTGCTGCTGCTCGTCACCGGAAACGTCTTTGTAACTGATGACATTGCTACCCACGGTAATGAAGAGCGTGGCCTCATCGGCACCCACAACGGAGATTTGCCCGTCGGCACAGCTCACCGTGCCGCCCTGCGTCTGCGCTGCCATCAACCCCATAAACCTTACGGAGCTCTTCAGCCCCTCATGCTTCCCCGTGACACCGTGCACAAACACAGCGCAGCTTGGGGTAGGGGCAACGCCTTTTAGCGGGTAGTCGTGCGGTGTAGTCATCATGGCAGTGAACGTCACCTTTCCTGGCTGCGAGGCTGTGAAATGTACCGTCACCACCTTACTTCCCAAAGGCGCCAGCGTCTCGCGCTCATACTGCACGCCGTCAACTGTATAGCGAACAATATGGCGGGCCTCGTTCAGGTCGAGCAGGCGCTCGTAGCCGCTGTAGGCCGTGTGACCAGGCTGTGAGATAAATACGTCGCCGAAGGGCTGGAAAGGCATCCCGCAATTTTTGCCGGCACCCAAAGGCATCACCTTTTCGTCGGCCAGCTCCTGCGCCTCTCGGTACTTTCCTTCAAAGATGAGCTGACGCACCTGCGGAAGATAATCGCGTGCTTCGGGGTTGAGCACTTGGTTGGGACGACCTGCCCACAGCGTCTCTTCATTCAGCTGCAGATGCTCCACGGCAGGCGTGCCATATACCATTGCACCCATCGTGCCGTTGCCAAGCGGAAGTGCCTGCGTCCAAGTTGCCGCCGGTTTTTCGTACCGCAATGTCTGCGCATTGCCAATGAACAATGAACAATGAACAATGAACAGTGCTGTCAGCAAAAATCTTTTCATCGTCTTCTGGTTTTGATGTCTTGCTTTCTTGTTGTCAAAGCCTCGGCGGGCTGGATGGTGACCTTGCTCTCGTCTATCATCGTGCGGTCGAGCTGGAAGACGTCGGCGAAAAAGTCGTAGACCGCCTGTCGTTTGTTCGGGCCGAAGTCATGACGCTCGTCGGCCAGGTGGACATTGCGCAAGTTGTTTTCTGCATGATAGAAACCGAAGATGCGCCGGATAAAGGGATACTCCAGCTCCGGCGTGGTCGAGGTCCAGTCGCCGCCGTCGCTGACGAGGAGCAAAGGACGCGGAGCGATAAGGGCAGCTAATTCAGCCTCACACGTGCCACCGCCTGCTAACTGCACAGGCATGCCGCTCTCGCATGGGCAGCCGCCGTCGAAATGACTGGCCACATGAACGACAGGTGCTGACACGGTGATGCGATGGTCGAGCAAAGCGAGAAGCACGGTGTGAGTGCCGCCGCCGCTGCCGCCATTGGCCGCGATGCGCGTGGTGTCGATGTCCTTTCTGTTCGTTAGCATCCAGTCGAGCAGCTTCAACCCGCAGGCGGCCTGAAAGATGTGAGCACGGGCGGTGTGATGGTCGCCCACTTCGTCGGCCGACTGTCCGTAGCCGTAGAGATCGAAGTCAACGCAGATAGCACCCATACGGGCCAGCGTAGCGAGGCGCTGCTGCTCGTCGTCGCGATAGCGCGAAGGCCAGTGGCCGTCGGGGCAGATGATGAGGGGCTTCTTGCCTTTCTTCAGCGAGGTGTAGATGGTGCCGAAGACATGCTGGCCGGGCGTCAGCTCCAGGCAGATGTTCTGTGTGCTGTAGCCGTCGAGTTTCTTCACCTTCGACAGGATGGCGGGTACGTCTTTCACGCATGAGTCGAGAAATGCGTCTATCTCCAAGCGCTCGCGCACCTCTTTGAATAAGACAGACCTGCGCTGCTCCCACTGCTCAGCATTACTGTACTTCTGCGAGAGCCATTCCAGCATCTGCTGACCCTCGTCCTCATGGCGACGCGGATATTCGTAGAGCTTGATTTTGTAACTGTTGCCGCTCTGCTTCCACCAGTTCCAGTCGTAATACTTACAGATGTTGTCGAGCGTCTGTTCTAACGAGTAAGGGCGTACGCGGAAATCGGCATACGGCAGCATGACGCCGACAGTGTCGACGTTGGCATCGAACTTAAACTTCACGTCGAAGCGCTTTGCCACGTCCTGCATGACGTTGTGCACGGGGCGGGCGTAATGCGTCTCGTAGGTCTGGGAGGCAGCGTTGAGGCTGAAGAATAAAAGGATAAAGGATAAAGGTTTCATTGTTTTTTTTTCGTTATTTCGTTATCTCGTTATCCCGTGATAACGAGATAACGCCTAAATCTTTGCGGCTGGCAACGGGTTGGCCATCGACCAGGAGCGTGAGGCCGCTGCCTTGGTGGTAGTGCTGGCCGTCCTGGTCCCAGATGATGGTGAGTGTGTGACCGCGATAGCTGATGCCGTCGAGGCAGAAATACGCCCACTCGCCCTGCGGCACGAGCGGGTTGATGACGATGCTGCCATCCAATTGAGGACGCAAGCCGCAGATGCCGGTGATGATGAGGTCGTTGTAGGTGGAGTGATTGTAGTATCGGCTGCGCTCGCGGTCGCCCATAAGCCAGGCGCCTGTCTTCTCGTCGAGATACTCGCCGATGTAGGGACGGCCGCGGTGGTGCTGGCTCTCGGTGTAGAGTTTCATCTGGCGGAAGAATACTGAGCCGCTGAGCGAATGTCCGGGATTATCGTTGAGGAAATTGGCCAGTGCCGTGAGCGTCTGGCTTGTGGCGAAGGGCCAGACAGCACCGTCCCACTCGCACTTGCCCACACCGTGCGTGCGGAACTCAGGATGACGGCGCTCGGCGGTGGTCAGGCCATAAGGGGCAGAGAAGCCTTCCTCGTCGAGGAGCTGCTGCCAGGCCACATCATACTTGGAGTCTTTCGGCAGGCGGAAATACCACGGAATGTAGCCGATGGCCTCACGCACCTGTGCCAACGTGTCGCCGCGCAGGGTCTCGAAGAACTTGTGGTCGGGGTTCCACAGCTTGGTCTCAATGAGCTGGCGCAGCGTGTCGGCCTTTTGCTCATAGAGACGGACCTTTGCACGGTCGCCATAGATATTGTTGATGAATGTGAGTGCCTCGGCATTGCCATACATGTAGCTGTTGATGGTGGGACGTGCGTACTGCTTCTTGCGGCCGCCGCTGATGCTCTCTTCCATGCCGTCCTGCACATCGCCTTGCCAATAGAGTCCTGAGGGCAGGCGGTTGGTCAGCTCCCAGCGGGCGTACTCATCTTCGAGACGGGGCTTTAAGGAGAAGAGGAAAGCGGTGTCGCCCTGCACCTTCCACATATCGAGGACGGCGTATGGGTTCCAGGAGGAGAACTTGTTCATCTTCGCCATTGCCTGACCGTTGTTGCCGAAGTACCACGTGCGCAGAATCTGGTGCAGGTAAGTCGTATCACGCAGCCAGCGGCTTTCCATGATGTGATGGCCGATGGCGCAGGCAATGAGATTGTACTTGTCGGAGTAACTGCGCTGCACGAGGAACTCGGTCATGCCGTAGCCCACGGGCGTGCGCTTGATGTGCTTGCGCAGCGTCCACCAGCGGTAGTAGTACATCTCGCGCATCTGCTCGTCGGGGCAGTCGAAGAGCGGGATGTTTTCTTTCATCCACTCAGAGACCTGAGCGTTGGGAATGGTGGTGACGATATTCTCGTCCTCCATTGCATTGAAGTGTTCAGCGTAGTGGGCAAAGTCGTCGTATCTCAGGACGGTGGTGGCGATGCCATCGCCCCATACCGAACTGTGGACATTGGCTAAGGCAAAACTGGCCATACTGTCGGCGTTGTCGGCCAGGGGCTGGTCGAAAAGCTGGTCGGCAGGCGTGTTGGAGTTAGGCTCTGTGAAGAGCGGACCAGTGCGGAAGACGATGCGTGAGATGCTTTCCACGGGCGTGTCAAACTGGCGCGTGCATTTTCCTGCGGCTGAACCGTCGAGCGCACTAATGGCGAAGGTGGCGCGGTGCAAAGAGCAGGAGAGGGAGGCGGTGATGTGATAGGTCTTGCCTGGCTCATACTTCTTCAGCAGCGTGCCGTAGCGGACGCCGCCCTTCACCTTCATCATGGCCGTGGAGTCGATGACGATGCGTGAGCAGACAGTGCCGTGGTCGTCGACGAACTCGATGTCTAACTCGCCGTGGTCGGCCTGATCCATGCGCACGTCGAACTCCACCTGCAGCTCACGGGTATTGGGAATGACGCGCTCCACCTTTGCATAGTCGTAGTAATCCTTGTCGCTGAGCGTGAGCCATTCGCCGTCGAGCGTCACCGGCGCCCATAGCGGCGAATAGATGTTCCAGTCGGTGAGTTGCGACAGCGTCGCGAACTTACTGAACGAGCCGCTTGCGTGGGTTGTGGCATCAAGCCGCACAGGCACGGGCACGCGGCTCACCCAGATGTCTTCCTTGTTATTACTATAGGTAATCCACAAATCGTCCTCAGTCCCTGCCTCTATTCCCCTCACATACTGCGGCCCATAGCTCTTATACTGGCCGCCGTGGCGCAGGGGCGTCACCTCGCCGTTGATAAGAGAGAGCGTGGTGTAGTCGAGACCGTCGGCGCTGAGACTGATGGCTAATGGCCAGCGATATTCCGAGGGATTATAGACGGTGGCGTAAGTGCCGTCGCTGAGGCGCTGTCCCCAAATCTTCGCGTTGCTGTTGACGAAGCCAGGCGCACGGTCGCAGCCCAGCTTGCCGTCGACATCGGTGAGGCGCCAGGTCCTGCCGCCATCGGCCGAGAGCGAGGTGACGGCATGTTTCCACAGCGCCACCTTGCGGCCGTCAGGCAGCGTGTATCCCGAGAATGCCTTGTAAGGCTTGTCCAGCGGGATGAGCGTGTCTCCGCGGTCGGCCTCCTCCACCCATTGCATCAGTTGCATCGGGTCTTTGAGCATCTGGTCGACAGCCTTTACAAAAGCCTTGTCCTTGCTCTTTTTGTAATACGGGTAAATGGTATTACGCTCTGAGAAACCGTGGTTGTAGTAGATGAAATAGACGGGACCGAGGGTGCCGTCCTCGAAGATGCGGCGCGCTACACGGCCGATGCCGTTGCCGTCGTTGGGGTCGTCCTTCATGGTGAGACAGATGCCGTAGCTGCCAGTAGCAAGTAGGACGCTAATCCTGCTAGCTTGACTATCCACATACCATCCCACGCGCTGGTGCATCACAGCCTTGAGATTGTGGGCAGCGGGCAGGTCAGGACGGCTTTCTTTCGTCCAGCCTTCGGGCACGGGGTATTCAGGGAAGAGCTCGACGGGCTGCGACCATGTGTAGCCGTCGGCTGAGGTCTGCATCATCGTCTTGCCCGGTGCCTCGTGCTCATGGCGCGGGTCGGTGAGATAGTGCAGATAGAACTTACCGTTCCAGTAGGTGAGCATGGGCTGGTGGTTATATGTCCAAGGCTTCTCGCCGCGCATGGTCTGTATAGAGTGTACGCCCACCACGGGCTTCAGACCGCCGTCATGCCGCTCAGTCAGCGCCATCGTCTTGCCTGAGTAGTGCACCACGTCCCTATTATATTTAATGAGGCCGTCGACCAGCTCCTCCGACGCCGTGAACACGGTGCCGTGCTTATGACCCGCGGGAAAGCTGACGGCGCCAGTCTGGTCCTGGAAAGTCTTGAAGTCCTTCGTGCGGTGGGCGCCGTAGATGCCGCGCTGGTAGCTGTCGTAATAGATGTACCACCAGTCGCCTGCCTTAGCGGTGCTCGGCCCCTCCGTGAAATTCTCGGTGAAAGGCTCCGACGCCTCGCTCCACGGGCCGTATGGACTGTCGGCAAAGGCCACCTTGATGTTGCGCATGGGGCGCGAATTGTCTTTCACTACCATCACGTAGTCTTTCATGCCACGTTTCACCAGTGTGGCATCGATGGCCGAGAAGCCTGGGTCATAGAAAAGCTTTGCCTCAGTAAAACGCTTGAAGTCGCGTGTGGTCATGTAGTAGAGGCGGTGGTTGTTCTTCGGGTCTTCCTGATAGTCGGGGAAGCGGCCCGGCACGCATGAAGCCCAGACGATGAGGAACTGTCGCTTCACGTCGTCGTAGAACAGCTCCGGCGCCCACGTGTTCACCGTTGTAGTATCCATACCGGTAGGAATGAAGCGCTGCTTGGTCCAGTGTATCAAGTCTTTCGATGACGAGTAGCCGAAGCCGCGGTCGCCGCGCCATGAGCTGGTCCACACCAGATGGAACGTGCCGTCGGGCCCCTGCACCACCGATGGGTCGCGCATCACCTTCTGCACTCCCACCTCCGGCCGCAAGAACACACCCTCGATGCTGTCCCACCGCAGACCGTCGTAGCTGTAAATGAAACGCAGCCCCTCGGTGGCGGGCTCATGGAACGAAGTCGACACATAAACGTCTTTTGCCTGTACACCAATGGAGAGCAGGAGCACCGCAACGGTCAGCAGCAGTTGTTTGTTTCCATTCAACATCACAAATAATTATTTTTATCACTACTCGGCACATTTCATCGGCAAAGTTAAGAAATTTTTATTTTTGTGCGCATTTTTTTTCCAAAAAACTTACCCGAATAAAAAAAACTTTGTATATTTGCAGCCAAACAATCCTTTAATTCACTTTATTATTAACCAAAACACTATCATTATGAGAAAATTTACCAAATCGTTGATGACGCTCTTGTTGCTGTGCGTAGCAGGCGTCACAAATGCTCAGGAATGGGTAGAAGTCCCCACGGCTGCCTGGAGTCAGGAGCACCCTGGAGGCGGAGATATGGTTTCTGGTGAGCCCCAAATGGTGGACGATGCCTACAAGGTGTATGTCCGTAGCTTTGAAGAGGCAGTTGCTAATGGTTTCACAGGTGCTAAGCTTGATGAATGGGACAGCCAGTTCTTCATTAACTTTGGTGAAGCCAATGTTGTTGCCGCTGGCGACAAAGTGAGAGTCTCGTTCCAGGTAAAGGCTGACAATCAACAGACCGTTGGAACACAGTCACATGCTGCCCCGGGCGCATACCTCCACTGGTATTGCATTGACAATGTAACTGCCACTACTGGTTGGACTACATTCGAGAAAACTGTTGATGTTGCTGCAAAGGGTTCAGATGGTAATTTCGCTTGGGGTATAATGGCAGAAGGCACCTATAGTATAGCCTTCAACCTGACACCTGGGGCAAATCTGGATAATGGAGACGATCCTCTTGTTAAGCAGGTATCCAACAACTTCTATTTTAAAGACATCAAGGTTGAGATCTTGAAGCAGAAGCCTGCTACCGAGATTACGTGGACTGACCTCATCATCAATGGTGACCTGGAGGGCGAGGGCACTGAGTGCTTCTATGTGACCGAGCAGGGCATTGGTGGTCCGTTCCTTGCCAAGATTTATGATGGTATTGGCGTGAATGGCTCCAAGGGCCTGATGGTTCAATCGGGCGACAACCCATCTCAAGACTGGGATACCCAGTTCTTTATTCGTGTGCCTTACATACTGCCTGAAGGCACGCAGATTAAGGTGTCTTTCGATTACAAGGCTTCTCAGGCTGCAACAGGCAACACCCAGGCTCATGCTAATCCGGGTGCCTATCAGCATTGGGCTTGCATCGGCGATGTGAACTTCACCGACGATTGGCAGCCCTTCGAGAATACTGTTACTATTAATTCTGGAATGGCGCACGGTACAAATCAGGACGGTACCCCTGGCCCTGGTGTAGGTATGCAGACAATTGCCTTCAATCTGGCTTTGCAAAAGACAGCTACCCAGTACTTCTTCGACAATATAAAGGTCGAGGTCGATGAAGAAATCCTCTCTACACTGACCTTGAATCCTAATGAAAATGCAGTGCCGTATCCCGAGCCCGATCCCGTGAACATCGAGATTTCTCCCGCCGACGGTGACATCTCTGCTGCTCTGGCAGCTGCCGAGGAAGGAGTTCAAAAGATTGGCGACATTTATATCAACCTGGCTGAGGGTGGTACCTATACCATTAGCAGTTCAATTGTGGGTCCTGCCAACATCGTTGTCATCGGAAATAATTCCACCATCGACGCCTCCTCACTCGACGGTCCTTTCATTGCTTTGGCCAATGTCGAAAATCCAACGGAGTGGACCAATCTCTCTGTGGGAATTGGTGGGGTCAACATCAAGGGCTTGAGCAAACCGCTCTTCTCTAGCACCTGCAAGAACTACTTGATAGAGGAATTTATTGTGATTAATTCCGTTGTTGAGGTCGCTGGCGACGTCACTGTGTTCGACTTCACCAAGGGTAGCGCAGTTCATCACTTCACTATGGGAGGTAACACCTTCTATGCTCCCACTGCAACCGAAAAGGCATTCTACAGCTCACAGAGCGGACAGAAGATTACCGAATGTGCTGAAGGCTTAACGCAAGGTTTCGATATCCAACAGAACACCTTCTATAACTTAACTAAAAGTAAAAACTTCTTCACACACCGCTCGAACAGCCAGACATGGCTTAAGTTTGATGTGGAGGATAACATCTTCGTGAACTGCGGCAAGAAGGGTCAGACCATCAAGGGCATAAACGGTGGCGGTTCTAGCGCGAACCCCGTTTGGACTGTCAAGGGCAACTTGTTCAATTTCGAAGGTGCTGACACAAGTGCTGAGGAAAGCACTGGTGACGACGAAGAGCCCATACAGGACAGCGTAGCCGGCGTGGCTAACTTCGATGCCCCTGAGGCTGGTGATTTCAACTGCGTCGTGGTACTTGCCGAAGGTTTAGAGGCTCCTGAGAAACAGCCTGGCGACCCCCGCTGGAGGCTCGTGTGGCAGCAGACTGCTGCTCCTGTTTCTTCCGGTGAGGTACTCTATGCACTTGCTGAGGGCGACACCTTCACCAGCGGCCAGGTGGTTGAGGTGTTGTATGATGAAACAGGCGCTAAAGCAGGCGATGTTGTAGCTACCATCCAGTATGGTGAGGCCGGTGAAGATTATGCAGACTTCAAGGCTGCCAAGGCTGACGGACAAGTTGAAGGCTTCACCGCCTTTACCGAGGGTAACGGAACCAACGGCAACAAGGCCGGCGGCACCTTCTACACCATCGTTCCGAAGTACAACGGTGTCATCTCTGCAGGTGTCGTCCTGAATGGAGGCAAGGCTTTCCATCTCACTGTTGATGGTGTGCAGAATGAGACATTCGATGGCAATACCGTTTCTAATAAATACTACGGCACCTTCTCCTTCAATGTTGAGGCTGGTAAGTCCTACAAGTTCTGGTGCGACGGTTCGAAGCTTGGCTTCTATGGCTTCAACTATGTGTGGGGTCCCGAAGTGGAGCCGATTACCGAACTTCCCTTGAATGACGAAACCGTTGGCATCGCTACTGTTAACACCGCTAAGCAGCAGGGTGTTTACTACAACCTGCAGGGCGTACGCGTAGCTCAGCCCACAAAGGGTCTCTACATCATCAATGGCAAGAAGGTCGTTGTGAAGTAAGCATCAGCTTGTAACTCTTTTCATCAATTACACGAATTCGGCTTCGGCTGAATTCGTGTAATTTTTGTAATGATATAATATCGGTAACCAGACGGGTTACAGTTTGTAACCCAAGTGGTTGCAAAAATGCCATCACCCCCCAAGAACGCGGTTGACAAAATCAGATCAGCCGCACAGGTCGTTTTTCCAATCCGTGCGGATGACCATACTTACAGTCATTGTTAGAATCCCATGTCTTATCTGTTTAGCCTGAATTATTCTAGGAAATAACTCTAGATAAGTAAAATGTTTTTACAAAAGTGACGGAAAAACAGGTCTCAATGAGGCTGAGATTGGCTCAGAATTCACGACAGGACGATTTGCTGAAAAAAACGCGAAAATGAGAGGGGTTGTCTATCTTGTTGACTGGTAGGTACTTAGCTCATATTTCTGCTTTTTGGGAGCATCCTCGTTTTCAAAAAGGTATATCCGCGTGAAAAAAAGTCAATGCCTTTTTTTCACGCGGACCATCTTTTTGAGCAAAAACATGCCGTTCTGGAGCAAATAGTGACCCTTTTAGAGGCCGAAAAGCTGCACAAACTCCATACAGGTGTGCAGCTTTTGAGCAACAATCATGCTCATCCGATGACCGACAGACTGCAAAACAGTGCCTTTCCGCTTCTATTTCACGAATTTCATTTGTAGAGAAATCGGAAATCCATTTTCTTTACATTTTTGAAAGCGATATTCACGATTTCATCACATCGAAAAACTCTAAACCCACGACAAGTATTAGTTGCTTTCGTGTTTTTCTATGTTGAAATAAAAGTGTATTATGAATTATTCAGGTTAGAATAATCATCATAAATCTCAATCCAAAAAGGACGATATTTCATCCTTTCATAAAAGGCAAGACAGCATTTTTCCGATTCGACAACCTTACCTGGTTGTTTGTTATAGCCTAGAATAAGACAACCTTCAGTGTTTTTTGCATTTACACCAGGATGGATACGGATATGCTGGAACGAAGGAACATCATGCACGTATGGTATAACTCCATATCGAGCTCGATGGCCTATGTCAAGGGAGGTCTTGTTGAAAGTCACATAATAGCGGCCACAAGGAATAGCCGTTTCTCCATAGACTTTTTTTTCGTCACCGTCAAACTTTCCATTGTGGTTGCTGTCACGCACTACGTCTTCTATAACATCACAGAAATAGTTCTCATCCTTACCAATATACAGATGAGAGATACAATATGTATTCTTATTGTATTTACGACGCATGACCACCACTGGAGCAGGAAGTCTAAACGGGAGAATATTCAATATATTATACATATTTGTTCTTATAGATTAGACAAAGGGATTCTTGATCCCCTCTATTATGGAATAATAATACGATGGCGCAAAGATAAAAAATAATTATGAAACAATCAAAGTTTTACTAAGATTTTTAGTGGATTCTGTTTTTATTTCGATGAGAAATCTACTTCGGGAAAAATATCCTCCAAGTTTTTGCTGTTTCACAGATTATATGTAAATTTGCAACCTGTATTCTGATAAGTAAGTGTTTGGATATATATATTAAATACAGACTTTATATGATAAGAAGGAAATTCGACAGATTACTATCTGAGGGCGAAGGGCGTCAGTTCATTTGGTTGTTCCTAACTTTGCTTTTAATAATAGGCGTTTCATGGGGGGTATTGCACTTTATAGGATGGCGTTTTACATGGCAGGAGATTGTTGGACTGTTTTTGGACGGGGGAACCTTCTCAACATATTACGGTCGGCACGATGGTTTTCGTTTGTTTATAACACTTGTTGGCGTTTTCCTCTTCTCGTCTTTGGTTGTCTCGGTTTTTACAAATGTTTTTCAGAACATTTCTACGTCTTACAAGAAAGGTATAACACGATATGGATTTAAAAACCATATTTTAATACTTGGATCGAACCACATGCTAAAAGGGATGCTCCTTGCCATTAAGGAGAATAAGAATTTAAAAGACAGGGACATTGTTGTCATGACAATCGATGACGTAGAAAAGTTGCGTGATAACATGGATGCCTTTATTGATGACAAGGATTTTTCCGGGCACATTACATATTACCATGATGACCGGTGTTCTTATAAACATCTTGCTAATGCACATGCAGACAAAGCATCAATTATATATTTAATCGGTGAAAATGAAGAACCATTTCACGATTCGATTAATATAGAATGTCTTGGATTATTAAACAGACTATGCCAAGGTGTTGGAGCACCCATCACTTGCTATGTTATAATGGAAAATCACTCTTCTCAGGAGGTAATACAGTTTATGACAAGAGAGCCTTCGTCTAGATTACGAACTGAAATTATAAATGATAAAGATTATGCGGTTGAGCAGTTGTTGATAGACACCGATTTTCTTCCTTCCTTTTCTCCTGACTCTGAACAGCACTTGCATGTTGTCATTGCAGGTACTACCTCCATAGCCCGTTCTTTTGCCATTGTAACGGCAGGAATATGTCATTTCCCTAACTTTAAAGATAAAACGTCACGTACTGTTATCACTTTTATTGATGAGAACATGAAAACTATGATGAACGACTATATTTCTAGTCGACAACATATTTTCGATCTTTCTCACTATCGCTACGTTAGTCCTCTAAAGGTTGAGTCACATATTCCAAAAGAAGAATACGGTGATTTCCTAGATGTTGAATGGGAGTTCGTCGACGGCCGAATATCATCGCCATTCTGTCGGAACATGCTCCGTGAATGGTGTAATGACCCCAAACAAAAACTTGTCATCGCCATCTGCCATGATGATGGAGAGATTAATTTGGCAGTTTCTTTGCATCTGCCAAAAGAAATCTTCTTAAATCATATTCCTGTAGCTGTTTATGAGAAAAGCCATGCTGGACTTATAAATATGGCAAATTCTTCTGACAGGTTTAAAAATCTAATATGTTTCGGTGAAGCCGTACCTTATAATGATGCACTTTTCCTCTTACAATCACAAAGAGGCAAGCGTATTAATTATCTTTATAATCTTCAGTTTGGCAACTCTTCATGCAGCTCTGAGGACGAGGCCTGGAGTGAAATAATTCATGTGCATAAATTGTCAAGCATCGCCAGTGCCAACTCCATACCATTGAAAATGAGGAGTTTTAATCTTCTTCCCACCCGAGATTGTTTTGACAACATTACAAAAGAGCAACTGGACTGCTTGTCTGAAGTGGAGCACAGAAGGTGGATGATGTCAGTACTTCAGATGGGTTATCAGGCAGCCACCAAGGAACAACGTAAACATCGGGAGAATTTTAAATCGTTAAAAGAGAAGGAACTAATCCACCTTGATATTGCGCCATATGACGAAATGCCTTTTGAAGCCGATAAAGACGAATTTATAGTTAGGAATATACCCTATATCATCAATGGAAGTGAAATCGTCATGAATTAATGATTAATAATTAGCAAACTATGTATGATGTTTTTATCAGTTATAGCCGAACTAACCAAAAGATAGTTGATGTCTTTGTTAGTCGATTGCGTGAAGAGGGCTTCAGCATATGGATTGACCGTAAAGGAATTGAAAGTGGCGACTCTTTTAAAAGTGTCATAGTAAAGGCTATATCAGAAAGTAATGTAGTTTTGTTTTTTTCATCAGAAGCATCAAATCAATCTAAATGGACAGCTAAGGAAATCGGACTTGCAACGGCATTTTCTAAACCTATCATCCCCATCAAACTGGACCAAGCCAAGTATGGAAATGAAGTATTGTTTGATTTGGTGAATTTGGATTTTGTCGATTATACTGATCCTTTCAAAAGAAAGGACATGATGGAAAAACTAATAAATGTCCTACATTCCAAAATAGGAAGGGACATCCCACCTCCTACAAAAAAAAGAAAGGACAAGCACTATTTATGGTATGGAGTGGGTGTGGCTGTGTTATTAGCAATAACTATATCTGTTCTTTTTTTGTTAAATGGAGGTGAAGATAATCATCAAAGTAACCAAAGTACAAACTTAACTCACCTTGAGCCTGAAAAAGTTTTTGTTGTAGGCAACGTGTCGTTCAAAATGCTTTTAGTTAAAGGAGGTTCATTCTATATGGGAGCGCAGCGAGACAACCCAGATCTACCAGGATTTGATGAAGATGCCGCTGAAGATGAGGAGCCTGTCCATGAGGTAAAGGTCAACAGTTTCTATATGTTAGAATCAGAGGTGACACAGTCTTTGTGGAAAGAAATCATGGGAGAAGAACCAAAAGAAAAGGAGGGATGGACTGAAGCTTATGGAAAAGGTGATGATTATCCTGCTTATAATATCAGTTGGAATGACACACAAGTTTTTCTAAAGAAATTAAATGCATTGACCCATAAACAGTTTAGACTTCCAACCGAAGCTGAATGGGAATATGCTGCTAGGGGCGGACACTCGACAAGCTATAAATACTCAGGAAGTGATCATGTTGAGTATGTGTGTTGGTATTCAAAGAATGCGACGAAGACATCTCCTGTTAAGAAACGTCAGGAAAACGAACTTCATCTATTTGACATGAGTGGAAATGTTTGGGAATGGTGTGGTGATAATTATTCCTCCTATGATTCTTCTGACATTCAATCGAAGACAGACACTCTCCACCAAAATGATTATGTTTGTAGAGGGGGAAGCTGGGGGAGTGGTGAGTGGAGATGCCGTGTCTCTACCAGAAAATATAGGAATGCAGACCATGTTAGCAAACATCTTGGTTTTCGCATTGTACTAGATTCTTAGATCAAAGAACCTGCTTGCCAATAACAGTTGTAGTTGTGTGCACTATTGTGACTGCAAAGGAACAACGAAACTGCTACTGCCACTCCACGGCTTGGGCATTTTATGTTAACAACCAAGGGAAATCATCTTTTTAACACAACTTTAACGTTGCAAAGAATTTTCTTCCGGTTGAAATCATCTCCTATCCTGCTTTT
>CACYYG010000034.1 GCA_902778535.1 uncultured Prevotellaceae bacterium | reverse complement strand
ACAAAGGTACAGACTTTCCTCGGATTGTCAATGCTTTTTACTGAGATTTCTTTAACGAGTACTCACCAATCTCATTGACACTGCAAAGTTAGAGTGTTTAAAAAAACAAATAAATAAAAAGTTGTTCATGTGGTTCATGTTGTCTTCCTAATAAAACAAAATGTGTTTGTGTTGAAGACAACAAATACAACTAGGACAACTCATAAATAGATATTTATGAATAAAAGTGTTGTCCATGTGGTTCATGTTGTCTTCCTAATAAAAAAAATGTGTTTGTGTTGAAGACAACATGAACCGCTCGAACTCTGTTCGCTTGCATGGCAAGAACTTGGACAACATGTAACGGTCTAAGACCGTTTTGGGTTTATTCGTGGTTTTCCGGGTTTTATTCCAATTTTTTCCTGCTAAAATATTGTTAGTAGAAAAATAATGTGTACATTTGCAGCCGACAATCACTTAACTTATACATGCAACTATGAAAAAGATTTATCTGGCACTGATGTGCATGGCAAGCCTGTCGCTGATGACAGCTTGCGGCGACAAAAAGTCTGACAAAGGCGACGCCAAGGATGAGAACAAGACTGAGGAAGTAGCCGACAACGACGGACAGGACGTCGACGAGGAGGAGATGGAGGCACAGCCCACCTCTGATGAGAGCGAAGTATGGGGCGACCCCTACGAGGCTGAGTTCCTCGACCTGTCCGCCTTCAGCAAGAGTGGCGACTTCAAGCCCGCTCCCGTCGTTCTCTTCGAGGATACTCTGTCGGAGGATGCCGAGAGCGCAGGCGAGCTGCCCTCGAAGTGGGACATCAGGGAAGGCAGCGCTGAGATTGGCCTCAGCGGCGGACACTACTTCATCAAGATGATGGGCGGCAACACCGTACTCTTCCCGAAGGAAAGCGGCAATGAATTCCTGCCCTCGGAGTACACTTTAGAATTCCAATTCATGTTCGGCAAGGACGTATGGTATCACGTCTACTTCTACAATTCCGAGGAGGAGGAAGTCGGCAACTTCACCACGTGGCTGTACAGCGCCGAGTGGAACTTTGCCAAGACCGACGACGAATGGATGCACGGCGACAAGGGCGAATTAGACAAGCTGCTGAACAAGGACGGCTGGAACCACTTTGCCGCCAGCTTTGACAACGGCAACATGAAGCTGTTCGTCAACGGCAAGCGCATCGCCAACCTGCCCAACATCAAGCAGGCCACCAGCTTCACCATCACTGGTGACGGCGCAGACGGCGAGAGCCACTACATCCGCAATATCCGTATCTGCAAGTAAGTTTTGAGGAGATGAGGAGTTGAGGAGTTCAGTAGTTGAGGAAATCTACTTTACCTCCTCTACTCCTCAACTCCTTTACCTCCTTAAGTTAGTTCCTCGGTCAGCACTGATTCCAGCTCTTCAGCCGAGAGGCGAAGACGGAAGCGGCCGGACGAGGCAATGCTGATGCCGCCCGTCTCTTCAGAGACGATGACGATAAGGGCATCGCTCTCCTGGCTCATGCCTAAGGCGGCACGGTGGCGCAGTCCCAGCTCCTTCGGAATGTCGAGGTTGTGGCTGACGGGGAGGATGCAGCTGGCAGCACGGATGCGATGGTCGCTGATGATCATGGCACCATCGTGCAGCGGGGAGTTCTTGAAGAAGATATTCTCTATGAGGCGCTGGTTGATGTCGGCATTCACTATTTCTCCCGTGGATATGATGTCAGCCAGCGATGCTGTTCGCTCAATGACGATGAGCGCCCCCACCTTGCCCTTCGACATCTGCATGCAGGCCATGACGATGGGCATGATGTCGCGCTTCAGCTGTTCGCGGTCCTTCTCTTTGTTGTTCTTGCTGGTGAACAGCTTCAGCCAGCGGTGCATGCGCTGGTGGGCGCCCAGGTTGTAAAGGAACTTGCGAATCTCGTCCTGGAACAGCACGATGATGGCAATGACGCCCACCGAGACCAGCTTGTCGAGGATGGTGCCCAGCAGCTTCATCTCAAAGACTTGCGACACCAGCAGCCAGAGAACCACGAAAATCGTTATGCCGACAAAGATGTTGAGTGAG
The DNA here is from genome assembly GCA_902778535.1 of uncultured Prevotellaceae bacterium. GTDB lineage: Bacteria > Bacteroidota > Bacteroidia > Bacteroidales > Bacteroidaceae > Prevotella. The sequence continues at coordinate 79,275 of CACYYG010000034.1, read as the reverse complement.
CGCGAGGCGCGCATCAGCTTGTACACGTAGTAGAGCATCATGCCAACCAGCAGGATGTCTATCGCGTCTTTGATTCCAAATTCGAAAAACATGTTAGGGGGTAGGGGGTGAGAGGTGAGAGGTGAGAGGTGAGAGGAGAAGGTTGAGGGGTTTGAGGAGCTTGACACACTCTACTGCTTCCCTGACATCGTGGACGCGCAGGATGCTGGCACCTTTCATCAGGGCGACGGCGTGGAGGGCCGTGGTGCCGTTGAGGGCTTCGTCGGGTTGGATGTCCAGTAGCTTGTAGATCATCGACTTGCGGCTTACGCCCACCAGCAGCGGCAGCTCCATCACCAGCAGCTTCTCTAATGAAGCCAGCAGTTCATAGTTCTGCTCCAGCGTCTTGCCGAAGCCGAAGCCGGGGTCGAGGACGATGTCTTTCTGACCCATGTCGCGCAGCTGCTGCACACGGTTGGCAAAGAAGAGGAGCGTCTTCTCCAGTGTGGGCTCCGACGACATTAATATATAAGGTATGTTGAGGCGTGCGACCATGCGGTACATGGCCTCTTCTTCTTGCGGTGTGCCGTAGGTGCCTACGTCGTTGATGATGTCCACGCCATACTCCTCCACCGCCATTCGTGCCACATCGGGACGGAAGGTGTCGACGCTCAGCACGGCGTCGGGCAGCTCGCGTCGCACGGCGCTCAGGGCCATACGCAGACGCTCTGTCTCCTCCTGCTGTGTGGCGAATGCTGAGCCGGGCCGTGTGGAGCAGGCGCCGATATCGATGATGGCAGCGCCTTCGTCGATGATCTGTCGGGCTCGCTGCACCACCTCGTCGGCTGTCTGCATGCGGCTGTTGGCATAGAACGAGTCGGGCGTGGCATTGAGGATGCCCATCACCAGCGGCTGTGCCAGGCTCATCAGCTGTCCGCGGATATTCAGCGTGTAGTCCATTGAGGTTGTTCTTTTGTTTTGGCGTTATCTCGTTATAACGTTATTTCGTTATAACGTTTTTTCATTATAACATTATTTTGTAATCTCGGTGATGGCTTCGCCCGTGCAGGCATCGGGCTGCTGGATGTGCAGCATCTGGCAGACGGTGGGCGCGATGTCGGTGATGCTCACCTGGCGCGACGTGGCGCCCTGCGGCACCTTCCAGCCATAGAACAGGCAGGGGATGTGGGCGTCATAGGGGTTCCACTCGCCGTGTGTCGTTCCTGTCGGCGACGACCACGAGCCAGACTCGTAGTAGCCGGGCTTGGGGAAGAAGATGATGTCGCCTGAGCGTCCGGGATAGTAGCCCATCATGGCGCGGTCGCGCAGCAGTGGCGGCAGGCTGCTCGTGGCCAGGTCAGTATATACGGCAGCAAACTGTATGTCGGGTTCTTTCTCCAGTTCACTCAGAATGAGGTGAGGCATGTCTGCTGTGATGAGTCCTCTCAGCTGTATGGTATCCCAGTCGAGGAAGATGCGGTAGTCCATGATGTCGCCGATGTAGCCGCTGTCCTCGCCCGAGTCGTTGCTGATGGCTTCGTAGACACGCTTCTTCATCTCGCCGCTGTTCCAGGGTCCGGCAGCAATCTTGTGGTCGCGCATGTACTGCCAGTTGGTGGCAGCGCCGTGGTCGGCAGTGAGGAATACGAGGTAGTTGTCTCTGCCCACCTGGTCGTCTATCGCCTTCAGCAGTCGGCCCAGGTCGCGGTCGAGCTGCAGGTAGGCATCGTCGGTGTTGCGGCCTCGCGTGCCGTACTTATGGCCGATGACGTCGGTCTGCGAATAGCTCACGCAGAGCATGTCGGTCTGGTCGCCTTTGCCCAGTCCCTCACCATGCAGGGCATGGATGGCCATGTCGGTGATGATGGTGCCACAGTAGGGCGACAGGCCGATGTCTTCGCCCAGTTTCTTGAACTCCTTGTCCTTTGCCAGCTTCTTGTTGTTGTCCTGCGCCCACTTCGGCAGCTTGTCCATGTAGTAGGTAGAGGTGATGAAGCAGCGGTTCTTCAGGTCGAGCCAGTAGGCGGCGTTGGCGCTGTGGCCTGCTGGCAGTATGGCAGCGCGGTCCTTGTAGCTGACGCCGATGACCTTCGACTTGAAGTCGGTGTGCAGACGCAGCTGGTCGCCGATGGTGGTGGCGAGCATGTTGCGAGGCGAGCGTTTGCCCTTGTCGCTGTCGCTGCCAACGGTCTGCACGCTGTTGTCTTCACAGCAGTAAACCTTCTTGCCGCTGATGTAGAAATTGTTGCCGCAGATGCCGTGGAAAGCCGGCGTGGTGCCAGTATAGGCTGAGGCGTGGCCAATGGCCGTTATCGTCGGCACATAGTTGATGAGACAGTTGTTGCAGGAAAAGCCATTGTCGATGAGCCGGCGGAAGCCGTCGTTGGTAAACTTGTCGTAATAGCGTGAGAGGTAGTCCCACCGCATCTGGTCTACTACTATTCCCACCACGAGACGGGGCTTCTCGCCAAAGCGCGACTGTGCTGCTGCCGTCAGCGACAGACAGCAGAGCATGACAATAAGGATATATTTTCTCATAAGGAAGATTATAATTTGTTGCAAAAGTACAACATTCTTTGCAAACAGCCAAGCACAGCCCCGAAAAAAACACGGTTTTTTCTTGCTCAAAACGAAATAAATGTTTAACTTTGCAAATGATTAGGAAAATGTGAAGCGTATGCAGCAAATCAATTCTCATTTATCAAGGCTGATACACGACGTAGCCGCAAAGCTGGGCGACCGCGAGGCGCTCATCTATAAAGACTATGGCGGAAAGCAGTGGAAATCGTATTCGTGGAACGAGTTCTCGCAGAAAGTGAAAACGGTGTCGAATGCACTGCTGAACTTGGGTGTGGGCGTGCAGGAGAACATCGGCGTGTTCTCGCAGAACTCGGTACAGTATCTCTTTACCGATTTCGGTGCGTGGGGCATACGTGCCGTCACTATTCCGTTTTATGCCACCAGCAGCGAGCAGCAGATACAGTTCATGGTCAACGATGCGCAGATACGCTTCCTCTTCGTGGGCGAGCAGGCACAGTATGACAAGGCACGCCGCATCTTCCCCACGTGCAAGTCGCTGGAGCGCATCATCGTCTACGACCCTGCTGTCAGCATTGCCGAAGGCGACAAGACGGCTATACACTTCGACGATTTCATGCTGCTGGGCAAGGGTCTGCCGCGACAGAGCGAGGTGGACAATCTCACACGCGAGGCCACGATGGAGGACACGGCCAACATCCTCTATACCAGCGGCACTACAGGCGACTCGAAAGGCGTTGTGCTGAGCTGCGGCCAGTATCATGCTGCGATGGAGGCTAACCATAAGTGCGTGCCCGTCACCAGCAACGACCGTGTGCTCAACTTCCTGCCGTTCACCCATATCTTCGAGAAAGGCTGGAAGGTGCTCTGCATCACGATGGGTGCACGTCTCATTGTCAACACCAATCCGTTGGAGGTGCAGCAGAGTATGCGCGAGACGCATCCCACCTGCATGAGTTCTGTGCCGCGTTTCTGGGAAAAGGTCTACCACGGTGTCTTGGAGAAGATTGAAACGAGCAGTGCCGTGAAGCGGAAACTGTTCAAGCACGCCCTTGAGGTGGGACGGCGCCACAACATCGGGTACCTGTCGAAAGGCAAGCGTCCGCCCATCAGGCTGCATCTGGAATATGAGCTGCTGAACAAGACCGTCTTCTCGCTTGTGCGCAAGGAGCTGGGATTGGAAAATGCTCATTTCTTCCCTACGGCAGGCGCTACCGTGTCGCCTCAGGTCGAGGAGTTTGTGCACAGCATCGGTATCTGCATGGATGTGGGCTATGGTCTCACCGAAAGCCTCGCCACCGTCAGCTGCGATCATCTCGACAAGCCGTTCACCGTCGGTTCGGTGGGCAGACCTATCGACAGCATCAGCGTGAAAATCAGCGATGAGGGCGAGATACTGCTCAAGGGTCCGACCATCACGAAGGGCTACTATAAGCGCGACGACCTGACACGTCAGGCTTTTACCGACGACGGCTATTTCCGTACGGGCGACTCGGGCTATATGCAGAACGGCGAGCTCTTCTTGAAGGAGCGCATCAAGGATCTTTTCAAGACCAGCAACGGCAAGTACATCGCTCCGCAGATGATTGAGTCGAAGCTCATCGTCGACAAATACATCGACCAGATAGCCATCATTGCCGACCAAAGGAAATACGTCTCGGCACTCATCGTACCCGACTATCGGCTCTTAGAGGAATATGCCCGCCAACACCGCATCGACTTTACCGACCTTCGCGACCTGTGCAGCAACGAGCAGATACACGAGATGCTGATGGAGCGCATCGACACCCTGCAACAGCAGCTGGCGCAGTATGAGCAGGTGAAGCGCTTTACTCTCCTGCCTCATCCGTTCTCGCTGGAGCGGGGCGAGCTGACCAACACGCTGAAGATAAAACGGCGCGTACTGAACGAGAACTATCGCAAGGAAATAGACCAGATGTACGAATGAGGCTTTTGATAGGAACCAGTGCGCTGTTGCACTTCCTGGTTGACGGGCTTTGTGTCTGCTGCCTCTATCTCTTGCTCTCGGCCTACGGCGGACCGGCGCTGGTGGGCTCCTTCATATTATATAATGTCTTGGCTTTCCTCACGCAGCCCTGGACGGGGATGCTGGCCGACAGCCGCCGCCTGTTGCCACTGCTGCTGCCGCTTGCAGTGACGCTTCTGGCCGTGGCCGTCGTGCTTGCCTCATTGTTGCTTGCCGGCGTTTCTTCCACATTCCATCTCTCGCCTCTCACCTTTTTTGTCATCGCTATTCCCTTAGGACTTGGCAACTCGCTGTTCCACGCCTGGGGAGGCAAAATGGTGGCTGTGGCCACGGGCAACGACCCGCGTGCCCTCGGTATCTTCGTGTCTACGGGAGCCTTCGGGCTCGCCGTGGGCATGGTGCTGCACGCCTGGTGGCTGATGTATTTGTTCTTGGGGCTGATAGCGATATTAAGTAGCAGACCTACCCTCAGCCTCTCCCTTGTGGGGAGGAGAGAGGATACCTGTATAAATAATAATGTGGGTGTGCAAGGCAAGTGCTCCCCTTCCTGCAAGGGTTCCTGGCTGGTGTGGTTCGTCCTTCTCCTGCTCATGGGCTTCGTGCTGTTTCGCTCATTCCTTGGCGAGACGCTCACGGCGGGTGTGGCAAAGGGCGGCGCGATGGCGCTGCTCATCGGCGGGATGGCCATGCTGGGTAAGGCTCTTGGCGGCTGGGTGGCGAAAGGCTTTGGCCTGTTCACTACCTTTATGATTGCTGTTGTGGGCGCTGTGTCCTGTATGCTGTTGAAAAACTATGCGCCGTGGCTGTGGCTTCCAGGACTGCTGTTTATCAACGGCACGATGGCGGTGACGCTCTGCTGGGCCAACGGCGCCATGCCGGGACGCGAGGGACTGTCGTTCGGACTGTTAGCGGCAGCGCTCATGCCTGGCTATATGCTGGCGATGGCTGGCGCCGAGACATCGTTCATCGTACCGCATCTGCTCTTGACGCTGGTGCCCACCGTTCTGATTGAGCTCGCCGTGCTCTGGATGCTGCGCGAGCGTCGTGCCGATGTGCTCGGCTCATCGGTGGTGGTGAACATCCTCACCAATATTCCCCTGAACTTATTCGTCATCTACGTCAGCGGCTCATGGCCGGCCATTCTCATCGGCGAGCTGCTGGTGCTGCTGACAGAGACATTGTGGTACAGATATTTCGTGGGCGAATGGCGCCGAGCCTTCGTCTACAGCGCATTGTGCAACGCCATCAGCTTCCTCATCGGACTGTTGGTGCAACTCTTCATCCTGTTAATAGATCAAATGCAATAAAAAACCTTTTAAATTCAAATTAGTTATGATTAGATTATTAGCCGACGTGCTGCCTATTGATCCCAGTGAGTATGAGAAGCATATCCGTGAGGTCGTTGTCGACACAGCCGACACCGTCGTGGGCGTGACTCAGGGTTTTGCCAACGGTGTACAAGGAGGCGGCGGCTCCAGCCTGCCCTGGATTCTGGGCGCCATAGCCGCCGCACTTGTTGCGCTTGGTTTCTGTATCTTTATGGTACGCGCCTTCCGCCGTCGCAATGAGCAGCAGATAGGATTCGCTACTACGCGCTCATAGCTGCATACGCCTGCTCTGCCCGGCCTTGAACTTGAAGTGTTTTGCCTTTCCGTCATACAACACGGTGACGGAACTGTTCTTTCTGGCTTTGACGGTTGCCTCCTTCAGGCGACCGTTTTGCCATTGTATGTCTACCTCATAGCCGCCACGGGCGCACAAGCCCTGTACCTCGCCGTCGGTCCATTGTGAGGGCAGGGCGGGAAGGAGTTCGATGGTAGCTGAGCCGTCGGCGTTGAGCTCGCTCTGCAGCAACATCTCGCACACGCCAGCCGTGCCGCCGAAGTTGCCGTCAATCTGGAAAGGCGGATGGGCATCGAACAGGTTGGGATAGGTGCCGCCGCCGGGCCTGCGACGGTCGGCTCCGCGGTATTTGTCGGGGCTTACATATTGCAGCAGTTTCTGTAGGATGTGGAAGGCCTGGTCGGGGCGATGGAGGCGTGCCCAAAGATTGATGCGCCAGCCAGTGCTCCAGCCAGTCGTCTTGTCGCCTTTCTGAACGAGGGCCTGTTCGCAGGCGGTGAGAAGAGGATGTGGCGATGCTGCATCGTACAGCAGGCTTAAATGGTGGCCGGGATAGAGGCCGATGAGATGGCTCTGATGGCGGTGTTGCGGATCGAAGTCGCGCCAGTCGTGGTACCACTCGTTCAGGTCGCCCTCGCTGCCGATGGTGTAGGGATGCAGTCTGTTAAGGGCAATCTGCAGAGGCAGGCAGTCGTCGACCAAGCCAGTGTCGATTTTCTTGCTGGCCGAATGTTTCTCCAAGATATGGTGAGCAGCAATCGTGTTGGTAAACAGCTCGCGGATGATGGCCAGGTCGGCCGTGCTGCCGTAGCAGGTCATGCCGTGATAGCCCTTGTCGGTGACATACTCATTCTCGGGCGAAGTGCTCGGGGCGGTAATCAGCTCCTGCGGGTCGTTAGGGTTCTCGACAAGCCATTCGAGGCAGAACTGCGCAGCGCTTCTCATCAGCGGGTAGGCTGTGTCACGCAAGTAGTCCTCGTCCATCGTGAAGAGATATTTCTCCCACAGCGACTCCACGAGCCAGGCACCGCCCATAGGCCAGTTGGCCCACTCCGGTTTCTCGTTCTTCTCGCCTACGGGGTTAGCCATCGCCCAGATGTCGGTGTTGTGTCCCGCCTGCCATCCGTGGTGGATGCCGTAGTAGTTCTCGGCGGTGTAGCGCCCGTTCTCAGCCAGTGCCTTGACGAAGCCGTCCAAAGGCATCGCCATCTCGGCGAGGTTGCAGTTGAAGACGGGCCAGTAGTTCTCCTCAAGGTTGATGTTGATGGTGTAGTTGCCGCGCCAGGGAGCCCACTGATGCGGATTCCACAGACCCTGCAGGTTGGCAGGCACACCGGGCGTGCGCGAGCAGCTGATGAGCAGATAGCGGCCATACTGGAAATAGAGCGTTTCCAAGTAGCGGTCGGCCTCGGCGTTGCCCGTGTTGTAGACTTTTACCAGGGAATCGGTGGGGATAGAGCACCTGGTATTATTAGACATACCAGATGAACTGGAAAGATTCAGCTTGACGCGGTTGAAGAACCTGCTGTAGTCGCTGACATGGCGTGCGCGCACGTCGTCATACGTCACGTTCTGCGTGTGCCAGGCACGGTTGTTGGCTAAGTCGATATAGGGTCTGCCCTCTTTCACGGGATGACGGTCAAAGCCGTTGAAGCTGGTGGCGTTGACGATGTAGACTGTGGCCTCGCTGACATCCTGCAGGCGCAGCGTTGAGTCGGCGTTGATGACCTGCCCGTCCTTGTGCGCCACGCGCACGATGGTGCAGAAATGGATGGTGTGCTGCTCGTCGCCGTCGGCGTGGCCCATCATCGTCAGCTGTCCGCGAGTAGCCTTCGTCTTGTGCGGCAGGATGGAGCTCAGCTGCAGTTCAAGGTTGAGCTGCTTCGGCTTCGAGGCCGTCAGACGGATGGCGATGAGGCTGTCGGGCGCTGAGGCTAAGTATTCGCGGCAGAAGGCGACGTCACCTGTCTTGTACGTCACGCGTGCGAGGGCCGAGTCGAGGCTCAGCTCACGGCAGTAGGCGGTAGGTTGCGACTCAGTCGCAACAGACGGGACGATGTGCAGCGTGCCGAGGGGCTGGTAGTAGCAGGAGTTATGGCCCTGCACGTGCAGCTGGAGAGAGTCGGCCAGGCGGTAGTCCTCGTTGAAGAGAGCCTTGCGAATGTCGGGAATCCAGCGCGAGGCTCCCGCATCCTCCTGTCGGTCGATGGGCTGTCCCGTCCATAGCGTGATGTCGTTCAGTTGAATGATGTCGTCGGCGGGGTCGCCGTAAATAAGTGCACCGAGACGTCCGTTGCCGATGGGTAGCGATTCCTCAAAAAAGGTGGCGGGTGTGTTGAACCAGAGCCTCATAGGAGGCTGTGCGGCCTGTGTAGCGAGGGCCGTCAGGCAGGCGAAAAGGAATAAAAGTCGTTTCATGCCACAAAGTTACTCTTTTTTTCTTCTGCCAGCAATAAAAGTTAAAAAAACTTTGTATATTTGCAAGCGAAAAACTACTAAAACGATGAAGAAGCTGATAAAAAGCCTGTTGATGCTGATGCTGCCGATGGTCGCCTTGGCAAAGGTGAACGTGGAAAACCTCAGAGTGGAGAATCTCGTGGAGCCGTTGGGCATCGGCACGACGACACCTCGCTTTTCGTGGATCATCACCAGCGATGAGCGCGACGTGGTGCAGACAGCCTATCATATCATTGTCAGCGACGACAATGGCGAGGTATGGAACAGTGGCGTGGTCAGTAGCGCCGAACAGCTGTGGATTCCCTACGGCGGCACGTCCCTTCGCAGCGGCACTCACCTGACATGGCGCGTGAAAGTGACGACCAACAAAGGCGAGACGGAGTGGAGCACCGTGCAGCGCTTCAGCATCGGTCTGCTCACCGAGAGTCAGTGGGGTGGGCGATGGATAGGCTTGGAACAGGTGCAGGACGGCGAGGTGGCCGGCGAAGTGCACAGCCGGTTGGCAGCACGCTACCTGCGGCAGACGTTCCATTTGAAAGAAAAGGCGGTGAAGCGCGCCACGGCCTACGTCACAGGCCTTGGCTTCTATCGGCTCTTCATCGGAGAAAAGGAGATAGGTGCCGACGACGTGCTGAAGCCTGCACCCAGCGACTACCGCAAGACCGTCTACTACAACACTTACGATGTCACCACTGCCTTGGCCGACAGCTTTGCCGTGGGCATCATCCTCGGCAACGGCAAATACTTTGCGCCCCGTCAGGACAAGCCCTATAAGAACACTACCTTCGGCCTGCCTAAATGTCGTATGAATATCATTGTGGAGTATACCGACGGCACGACGCAGCGGTTGGTCACCGACGAGAAATGGCGTGTCACTGCCAACGGCCCCATTCGCGCCAACAACGAGTATGACGGTGAGAAATACGATGCCCGCCGCGAACTTGACGGCTGGCTCGCCTTCGACTATGACGACAGTGCCTGGCTTCCTGCACAGCGCACCGCCATCCCACTGGGGACGCTGACAGCCCAGATGACGGAGGCTATGCGTCCTATGAGTTCTATAAGTCCTATGAGTCCCATCGGTCCCACCACCTACGACTTCGGCCAGAACATGGCGGGCTGGGTGAGCTTTGTGCCCACAGGCCGCGAAGGCGACACCATCCGCGTGAGATACGCTGAAAGACTCAACGACGACGGCACCCTCTACACCGACAACCTGCGCAACGCAGCCTCTACAGATATTTATGTATGCAGCGGCCATGAGACAGAACCGTGGCATCCCTCCTTCGTCTATCACGGTTTCCGCTATGTCGAAGTCACCGGTCCGGCGAAGGACGTGAAGGCCTGGCCAGTCAGCGACCGTATGGAGCAGACGGGCACCTTCGTTTGCAGCGACACCATCCTGAACAAAGTGGTGGAGGCTGCGCGCTGGGGCATCATGTCGAACTATAAAGGCATGCCCGTGGACTGTCCGCAGCGCAACGAGCGCCAGCCGTGGCTCGGCGACCGCACCGTGGGCGCGTTGGGCGAGAGCTTCCTCTTCGGCAATGAGCGCCTGTATGCGAAGTGGATGCGCGACATCTGCGAGAGTCAGCGCGCTGACGGCGTGTTCAGCGACGTGGCTCCCGCCTTCTGGAACTACTACAACGACGATGTCACGTGGCCTGCAGCTCTGCCTTTCATCTGCGAGATGCTCTACCGTCAGTATGGTAACAAGCAGCCCATTATCGACAGCTATCCTAATATGAAACTGTGGATGAATCATTTGCTCAGCGAGGGTATGCGCGACAGCCTCATCACAAAGGACAAATATGGCGATTGGTGCATGCCGCCCGAGAAACTGGAGCTCATACACAGTAAAGACCCTGAACGCCAGACCGACGGCACGCTCATAGCTACAGCCTATACTATCCGCTGTCTGCAGCTGATGGAACAGTTTGCGGAGATGCAGCATCTGGATGAAGCAAACCGGTGGAAAGAACAGCGCAAGGCATTGACGGAAGCCTTCAACCGCCGCTTCCTTCATGTCAATGTCGGCAGCAGTCTGCGCCCTGGCCATCCCCTCTTCCCCGACAAAACTTATTACGACAACAACACCGCAACAGCCAATCTCCTGCCGCTGGCTTTCGGCATTGTGCCGCAGGAATATAAAGAAATGGTGATGAAGAACGTGGTGAAGAAGATTTTCGCGGACGACAAAGGCCACATCACCAGCGGCGTCATTGGCACATCGTGGCTGCTGCGCACGCTGTCTGACAACGGCTACTCTGACGTGGCATTCCACTTGGCCACGCAAAAGACCTACCCGTCGTGGGGCTACATGGTGGAGAACGGTGCTACGACCATCTGGGAATTGTGGAACGGCGACAAGGCTGACCCCGCTATGAACAGCGGCAACCACGTCATGCTACTCGGCGATTTGCTGACATGGTGCTTTGAGTCACTTGCAGGCATCAAAGGCTCCGTCGTAGGCAGAGGCACCGCCTCAGCAATAACGCTGTCGCCTGACTTCTCCATTCAGGACTGCTTCAACGTCGACGCCACCTATCAGACGCCCTACGGCCTTATAGTCAGCAAGTGGAAGAAGACGCTACAAAAGCTGCATTGGGAAGTTACCGTCCCTTGTAACACCCGCGCTGTCGTCTGTCTGCCTTCGGGTGAGCAGCGCGAGATAGGCTCGGGTAGCTACACCTTTGACGTCGACATCCCCACACGCGACGAGCGCATCCTCAAGGACGAGTTCCTCTACGAGACGGCGCCCTTTGCCTCACCACATGCTGCCACCATCGTGGAGACACGTAGAGGCGACTTGGTCAGTGCCTATTTCGGCGGCACGTACGAGCGTAATCCCGACTGCTGCATCTGGGTGAACATCAAAAAGAAAGGGAAAGGCGAATGGAGCGCGCCCATCCTCGCCGCCGACGGAATGGTAGACGGTGTGAAGACGGCCTGCTGGAATCCTGTGCTGACGGAGATGCCCAACGGCGAGCTGTGGCTCTTCTACAAGGTGGGCAAGAGCGTGGCCGACTGGACTGGCTGGCTGGCAAAGTCGAAGGACGGTGGCCGCACGTGGAGCAAGGGCGAAAAACTGCCTGACAGATTCCTCGGGCCTATCAAGAACAAGCCGCTGCTATTGAATAACAAGCTCATCTGTGGCTCTTCTACAGAGAACAACGGCTGGCGCTTCCACGTCGAAATTTACGATCTCAAGACGAAAGAGTGGCAATACGTGGGACCAGTGGAGTCGACAAGGGCCTACCCGACTGACATTGCACCCACGCCTGAAGGGAGCGACATTCCCGTGGAAGGGACGAAACGCCCCATTGACTGCATACAGCCTTCTATCCTTCAGTTGAAGGATGGTCGCCTGCAGGTGCTGATGCGCACCAGAAACGGCAAGATTGCCACATCCTTCAGCAGCGACGAGGGCCAGACGTGGGAGCCCGTCACCCTGACCGACATCCCCAACAACCAGAGCGGCACAGATGCCGTCACCCTGCGCGACGGTCGTCACGTGCTCATCTACAACAACTTTGAAACCCTGCCCGGCACGAAGAAAGGACCGCGCACACCGCTCAGCCTTGCTGTCAGCGACGACGACGGGAAGACATGGCGCCACGTACTAACCCTTGAGGATTCACCTGTCGGTCAGTATTCCTATCCCTCCATCATCGAGGGCCGCGACGGTACTCTCCACATGGTCTACACATGGCGGCGCAAGCGCGTGGCGTATAAGCAGGTGAAATTACCAGTTGTTAATTGACCACAAAGGCACGAAACATTTATTGTCTGCAACGCCGTCCGGCTCTGCCGCTGATCGACGTTGCAGGCAGAAAGAAGCTTTGTGATAAAACAGTAACCACGTGGGTTACTGCTTGTAACCACGCGGGTTACTGACAGTAACCACGTGGGTTACTAAAATTTTCTTTTGTTAACAACTTCGTGCCTTCGCGTTCAGTTTACACATGCGAAAGCTGTATTACCTATTGTACCTTTGTGGCGCGAATGAAGTAGAGAATCAGCAGGACGTAGGCGATGAGGGCGACTACTTCCGAAAGCGGATTCATCATCCACGACTCGCTGACGAAGTTCAGGTTGCCGAAACGCATTAAGGCACTGATGACACCCATCAAGGCTCCGCCGGCGATGAAGCCGGAGGCGATGAGCGTGCCGCGCTCGCCGCGTGCCTCGTTCACGGCCTTGTCCTTCGAGCGCGTCGTCACATACCAGCTGATGGCGCCGCCCACGACGAGCGGGGTATTCAGCTCCAATGGAATGAACATACCCAAGGCGACAGCCAGGGCGGGCATCTTGCAGAAGTTGATGAGTAGTGCCAGCGCAGCGCCGATGGCGTAGAGCAGCCAGGGAGCGCCTTCGCCGCTCATCACGGGGTCGATGACGGCAGCCATAGCATTGGCCTGCGGAGCCGACAGCTGACCGCTGGTGAAGCCGTAGGTCTCGTTGAGCAGCATGATGACGCCGCCAACGGTCAAAGCCGAGACGAGCGTACCGAGGAATTTCCACGACTCCTGCTTCTTTGGCGTCGTACCTAACCAGTAGCCAATCTTCAGGTCGGTGATGAACGCACCGGCCATCGACAATGCTGTACATACCACGCCGCCCATGATGAGCGCTGCCACCATGCCGCTGGTGCCGCTAAGTCCAACAGCCGACAGCACGACAGACGCGAGGATGAGCGTCATCAGCGTCATGCCTGAAACAGGATTAGAGCCCACAATGGCGATAGCGTTGGCTGCTACGGTAGTGAAGAGGAATGCGATGAAAGTCACCAAGAGGATGGCCACCACGGCGAACATCAGGTTGTGCATCACACCTAACCAGAAGAAGATGAACGACACCAACAATGCCACAATAGCCGCAATAGCAATAAACTTAAAGGAAAGATCTTTCTGCGTACGCTGAGCCGCTGCCTCAGCCGAGGCGCTGCCCTTCAGTTCCTTGCCAGCCAGCGATACGGCGCTCTTGATGATGCCCCACGACTTCACGATGCCGATAATTCCCGCCATAGCGATGCCGCCAATGCCGATGCTGCGTGCGTAGGTCTTGAAAATCATCTCGGGCGACATCTCGCCTACGGTTTGCGTCACGCTCACGCCGCCGATATTCAGCACCGTGTCGTGGAACAACAAACTCATGCCCGGCACGATGAGCCACCATACGAACAAAGAACCCAGACAGATGAACAGCGCATACTTCAGGCCGATGATATAGCCCAAGCCCAAGACGGCAGCGCCCGTGTTCACCTTGAACAGCAGCTTCGTCTTCTCAACGACAGTGTCGTAGCCGTTGATGATGTTCGTCGTCACCACCTCGTTCCACCAGCCGAAGGTGGCCACGATGAAATCGTACAAGCCACCGATGATGCCAGCCAGAATGAGCGGCTTTGCCTGGTCGCCGCCCTTTGCGCCTGAGACCAGCACCTGCGTTGTCGCTGTTGCCTCAGGGAACGGATACTTGCCGTGCATGTCCTTCACGAAATACTTGCGGAAGGGGATGAGGAACAGAATGCCGAGGATGCCGCCCAAAGCCGAGGCCATGAAGACCTGCAGGAACGACGCCGACATTTCTGCGCCGTACTTTGCCTGCAAGATATAGATGGCGGGCAGGGTGAAGATGGCACCGGCCACGACGGCACCCGAACAGGCGCCGATGCTCTGTATGATGACATTCTCGCCCAAGGCTTTTGAGCGCTTGGCGGCGGTGCTTACGCCCACGGCGATGATGGCGATGGGAATGGCAGCCTCAAACACCTGGCCAACCTTCAGTCCCAGATAGGCTGCGGCGGCCGAGAAAAGCATAGCCATCAGCACGCCCCACGTCACCGACCACGTATTCACCTCAGGATATTTGCCGCTCGGCGACATCAGCGGCTCATACTCCTCATTCTCTTTCAGCTCGCGGAACGCGTTCTCCGGCAGCTGTGTCTTGATTTCTTCCATATCGAATGTTTACACTATTTCTGTGAACGCTGGCGCTCCGTCTCTTCACGCTTCCACTTGTAGTAACGGTCTACGAAGTTAATCTGCTCGCGATTGGGCACCATGATGAGCGAGGCACCGTTGCTGAACTGCATTGTGGTGGCCTTGTCCTTGTCAAACGACGGCCAGTAAGGCAGGCCCTTGCCGTTGGGATTGCCCGTCTTGGCGAAGTTCACCCAATACTGCTGGATGATCTCGGCCACAGCGGCCTCATGGGGATATTTGTCGGGCTGTGAGAGGAACTCGTTGTTCAGATACATGATGTCATCGGCATGAGCCACACCCTTGCGACGCGGATCTTGTGAGAAGCTGCGCGTGGAGGGCTGAGCCAGATAGGCGGCGTAGGCCTTGCTCTTGCCCGTCTGTGACTGCAGGCTCACCCATGCGAATGACGGCCAGGCAAAGCCCATGTCGCGGAACGCATCAGCATTGCCGTGCCAGGCCTCGTCGTTGGTATTGCCGGGATAAACCTTCAAGGCCTCGTCGGCATAATCGCCGAAGATATGACGCACCTGTTTCTGGTAGTCTTCTGCCTTGATGTTACCAGGAGTAAAGAGGGCTCCCTCGTCGCTGTTGGTCATCACGATGACGGGCACATCGTTATACTCGCCACGCTCATAGAGTCGGTACTGGTCGTCGCAGATGACATAGCCGTCGACGCAAGGCCAAAAGCCTGCGAAACCCACATTGCCGTCGCAGAGTGCCATCGCATCCATCTTGCGCATCTGCTTGATGTTCTTCTTCTTTAAGTGTTTCTGGAAGGCAAGACCCTGCTGTTCGGCACCCTTCTGCGAGGCATCCAGCCCCAGGCTGCGAGGCTGGTCGCTCCAAGGGGCAAACGAGCCGCCGCTATGGCTGATGACAGCGCGGAAAAGTCCCTTTGCCAAGGGCGAGGCGCAAAGCATGCTGCAGCTGATGGCACCTGCCGATTCGCCGAAGATGGTCACCTTCGTGGGGTCGCCGCCGAAGTTTGTGATATTGCGCTGTACCCACTGCAGGGCGTAGATCTGATCCAGCAGGCCATAGTTGCCTGAGTGTCCGTCGGGTGATTCCTTGGTAAGCTCCGGATGAGCCATGAAGCCCAAGGCACCTGTACGGTACTCGATGCTGACAATGACCACACCGCGACGGGCAAGACTCGTCCACAGGTCGCCACCATACCATTCCGACTGGAATCCGCCGCCATGAATCCACACCATCACGGGCAGACGGTCGGTGGCAGACTTGGCAGGAGTAGCGATGCCAAGATACAGGCAGTCTTCACTCATCATGTCTGCCGTACGGCCCTGACGCGTGGGCTGTGGTGGCAGAGGCCCGAACTTATCGCATACTCTCACGCCTTCCCACGGCTGTGCGGGCTGTGGTGCCTTCCAGCGCAGGTCACCTACGGGTGGTGCAGCGTATGGTATAGCCCGATAGACAGCCAGATCGCCGCCGTCGAGGATTCCTTCCACTTCGCCCGTTTCCACGTGCGTTCTCATCAGCGGCTGCTGTGCTGCCACCGTCACACTCATCAGTAGCACCAAGGCTACCATCAACCATTTTCTCTGTTTCATAGGTTGCAAAGATTTGCTGTTTGTTTGGGCGCAAAGTTACAACATTCTCTTATTCTTTTTCGGCGAGCAACTATTAAATAATCTTAATTGTTAGGAGCCGGCTTTGCCTGAATGGTTGGTTCTTTATGTTGTATTGCATTATCTTATGCAGAAAAAGCAGAAATCGGCAGTATCTGAAACGGGAAACGACGCCACTCCGCGATGGGAGTGACGTCGTTCTTGAAGGGAGTGATATCAGAAAACGGGGGATGATGCAGATGGCGTTCAGTCTTCCTTGATGTGAATCGTATTATTTTCGAGGGAATCGACGATGGCAAGGGACTCTATGCGGCTGATGCCCTCTTTCTGTAGCAGTTCACGGCCATGCAGCATTTCTTTCTCGATGATGAAGCCCATGCCCTCGACGGTAGCACCAGCCTGTCGGCAGAGGTCGCAGATGGCGAGGGCGGCGTTGCCGTAGGCAAGGAAGTCGTCGACGAAGAGCACATGGTCGTCGGCCGTCAGATACTCGCGGCTGATCATGAGCTGTGTGTCGCTCTGTTTGGTAAACGAGTGGACGGTGGTGACGTAGGCATCCTGCATGGTGGACGGCAGCTTCTTCTTGGCAAAGACCACGGGCAGCTCCATCATATAGCCCAGCATGATGGAGGGCGCAATGCCGGAAGCTTCGACAGTAACGATCTTATTTACTTGCAGATCGCTGAAACGGCGAATGAACTCCACTGCCACCTGCTTCATCATGTAGGGGTCCATCTGATGGTTGATGAATTTGTCAACCTTCAGGATAACGCCCTCGATGCTGCGGCCGTCGGAAAGGATGCGGTCGCACAACACTTTCAATGACATAGCTCTTTCAATATTAAGACTACTTGAATCTCTTCTGTCCTTCCTCAATCACGATACCACGGGTTTCCTCCGTTGCGGGTGTGCCGTCAAGTCGGTAGACGCGGTCAGACCTTGTCTGTACAGGAACCGTCACGGGACGGATGCCGACAGCCTGACCACTCAGACGGGCAAACTCCTCCTGTGCCTTCTTCATCTGCTCTTGGAAGCGGGCACTGTTGTGTATCTTGCCGTAGGCAGCGCAGGCGGCCAGGCGTGCGGCATCGACGTCGCTCTGCCAGTGGGCTCCCACGATGACGCGACTCTCGCCGTACATGTGGCCGCGAGCCATTAGCGTGTCGGCATTGGCGGGATTGATCTCAGAAAGCAGCAAACCTGATGACCAGCCCAGTAGCGTGTGCCCCGAGGGATAGGAACCGTTGTGCGACAGCTCTTCTTCATATTCGGGCGTTAATGACTGTTCCTGCATACGCATAAACGGACGTTTACGCATGTAGAATTTCTTCGGCTCGTAGCAGATGCTGTCGCAAGTGGAGGTGGCATCGAGCAGCAGCTTATAGATTTCGGGCGTTCCTTCCTTTGACAAAGGCAGGCCGAAGGGCTCGCTGAACTCCTGGCAGATGCAGTCAACGCCGTAGACAGCATCGCGCTTGGCAATGTCGGCGCGCTCTTCATTCAGGCGCATGGTCTTACCCCACATATAGCGCATGATGTCGCGGCTGAACTTATTGCCGATGGTGTCGGGAGGAGCAGGCAGGAACTTGCGCATATCGGGCATCTCGCTGCGCAGGTAGTAGTAGTCGCAGCCCTCGCGCTCCATATTGTCGGAGGCACTGGGCACGATGGCCACCCCTGTCTTTTCGGCATACTCTGCCTGTGCCTTCTTCATCTGCTCCTGGAAGTCGGCACTGGTCTGCAGGCGCATGTAGCCGATAGAAGCGCCCAGACGGGCGGCATCGACGTCGCTCTGCCAGTGGGCTCCCACGATGACACGACTCTCGCCGTACATATAGCCGCGTGCCAGGATGGTGTCGGCACGACTGGGAGCTATCTCAGAGAGCAGGAGGGCAGCGGCCCAGCCACGGAACGTATGACCAGAGGGATAGCTTCCTCCACGGGCCACTTCTTCTTCGTCCTCCTCGGCCTGATAGGTCAGGATGTGTTCGTGGAAGCGCACAAAGGGACGGCGGCGGGCGTAGAACTTTTTAGGTTCCACACGCATCTGGTTGACAGTCTCCAGGCTGGTCTCCATGAGTTTCCAAATCTCGGGCGTTTCGGTCTTCGAGATCGTGAGACCGAAAGGCACATTGAACTCGGCCAACAGGTTTTCATACGTCATCACGGCATCCCTGCGGGCAATGGCCGCACGCTCAGGGTCGAGGCGCTGTTCCTTGCCCCACATATATTGCATGACGTCGTAATAGAACTCTGCTCCCACGGTATCGGGGGGAGCGGGTAGGCAGTGGATGAGGCGGGGTAATTCATCATTTGTGAAATAAGGAGTCACCTCCTCCTGCGCCTTCACATTCATTGCCGCCATCATGGCGGCTGCGACCAACATAAGAATCTTCTTCATAGCTATAAATAGAGTTGTATTGTTTTATCTGTCCAGCACCTTACGGATTCGCGAAAGGCCCTCTATGAGTCGGCTGCGGGGGCAGGCGATGTTGATGCGGATGTAGCCGCGCCCCGTCTCAGGGCCGTACATCGTGCCCGGATTCACCCAGACATGGCCCTCGGTGAGCAGACGGTCGCAGAGCGCATCGACAGAATCGGTCAGAGCCGAGACGTCGACCCACACGAGGTAGGTGCCCTCCAACGGGGTGACGAGGCACTGCGGCAGTTTCTCTGCGAAGAAATCGCGGAGTGCCTTGTAGTTGTCCCAGAGATAGCGATTGAGGGCGTCGAGCCAGTCCTCGCTCTCGTTGTAGGCGGCGATGAGGGCAACCGGTCCGAAGGGATTGAGGTCGCACACCTCGTTGATGTTGATGGCACGGTCGAGGCGACGGCGCCACTCGGGCTGGGCGCAGATGATGTTGGCCGTCTGCAGTCCGGCGATGTTAAACGACTTCGAGGGCGAGTTCAAAATGACGCTGTTCATGCGGCAGGCCTCGCTGACGGCAGCAAAGGGCTGGAACGTATGGCCGGGCATGATGAGCTCGCAATGAATCTCGTCGCTGACCACCTTCACGCCGTGTTTCATGCAGATGTTGTTCATGCGCTCCAGCTCGTCCTTTGTCCATACGCGGCCTGTGGGGTTGTGAGGGTTGCAGAGCAGGAAGACGGTGGTCTTCTCGTCGGCGCATTTGGCCTCGAAGTCGGCGAAGTCTACAGCCCACCCACAAGTTTCTCTCCAAGTGAGGGGGGATTCAAGCACCTCGCAGCCGTTATTACGGATGGAGGAGAAGAAGCAGTTGTAGTCAGGCGAGAGGATGAGCACTTTTTCGCCCGGCATCGTCAGCGCCTTGATGGCGACGCTCATCGCCGGGACGACGCCCGTGGTGTAGAGTATCTCTTCACGGCGGATGGTCCATGCGTGGCGACGCTGGAACCAGTTGATGACGGCATCGTAGTATTCGTCAGTTACGATGCTATATCCGAACACACCGTGCTCGGCACGTCGCCTCACCGCCTCCTGGATGGCAGGCGCGGCCTTGAAGTCCATGTCGGCCACCCACAGCGGGATGACATCCTCGACAGGAGACTCGTCATACTTTACGCAGGCTGTGCCGCGCCTTTCTACAAAAACATCAAATTTATAATCCATCTCCTTTTTTTGATATTTAGACATCAAGACATCAAGACATCAAGACAATAAGACAATAAGACATCAAGACAATAAGACAATAAGACATCAAGACAATAAGACAATTAGAACTTATTTGATGGTTTGTCTGTTGAGTTTGAGGCGTTCATACTGACGATATTTACGCTGGATTTGTATTCGGTCTCCACCGAAATTGATGAGCAGTCCATCATCGATGCCAGTTGCTGTGAGATAGTTCACAAGCTGCACTTCGTGTATAGCAGTCAGTGTGTTGATGGCCTTCAACTCAACGATGACTTTGTCCTCAACAATCATGTCAGCGCGATAATGGCCTACCTCACGGCCTTTATAGCTTACCTTGATGGGTATTTCAGTCTTTACATCCACCCCATGATCCTTCAGTTCAAGATACATCGCGTTTTTATAAACGTTCTCTTCAAACCCAGGCGTAAGGTAAGCTCTGACCTCCTTGGCACAGTTCTTTATCAACTCAATCAATTCCTCAATATCCATAATAATATATCAGCATGACCTCCTATCGTCTTATTGTCTTATTGTCTTGTTGTCTTGTTGTCTTATCGCCACTCCCCCTTGATGTCAATGACGCAATTGGCCGGCTGCCTTACGTATTCATCGATAGTGATGCTGCCGATGCTGTCGGCAGTGATGTATCCGCTTGTCGGATTCTTGATGTTCTCAATATGTCCGCGGATGTCGGCATTCACCTCGCTGTATTCGAACACGCGGTCGCAGGCCTTGTCAAAGGTACAGTTCTCCAGTTCCAGGTGATGGGCATAGCAAAGCAGCTGCTCGCCTGCCAGATGGCAGTTGATGAGCCGCACATGCTTCGAGTGCCACGCCAGATACTCGCCGTCGAGGATACTGTTGACGATTGTGACATTCTCGCACTCCCAGAACGAGTCCTTCGTGACGATGTGGGCGTTCTGTATCTCCACGTTCTTGCAATACTGGAAGACGTACTTCGAGTCGCTCTTCAGGCCATTGATGCTGACATTCTCGCAGAACATGAAAGGATAGGTGCCGTCGTGCAGCTCCAGGTTCCACGCCTTGATGTTGCTACAGCGCCAGAATACCTCGTCGGCGTCGTTGATGACCACGTTCTCCAAGTACAGGTCGTGTGCCTCACGGAACATCTTCGGAGCGTCGATGCGCGTATTTTTCATTTCCAGATGGTCGGTGTACCAGAGGGCCGAGCGCGCGCCGGCGTCGAACTGGCAGCGGTTAATCTTCAGGCCGTGTACATGCCAGAAGGGGTACTTACCCCAGAAGTGGCAGTCCTCGGCCTCAATGTCTGAGCACTCTTTCACGGCACTTTCGCCGTCGCCAATCGTCACCTGTTCCAGTCTTAGATTGTGACTTTCGAATAGCGGTCTCTCGCCTTCGAAGTGTTGATTCTTAATAGTTTTGTTTATCATATTCAGCTTTTAAGTTTCAGCCGCAAAGGTACTGTTTTTTTTGATAATGTCCAATAAAACATGCCGATTATTTTCCGTTTTTGTCCGAAGCCTTCAGCTACTTGTCCGAAAGCTTTGGTTTTTCCGGCCTGTGCTTTGAATAGTGTTTCTGCCTTTGAAACACTTTGTTTCTGCCTTTGAAACAAAGTGTTTCTAGCCTCGAAACAAAGTGTTTCAAGCACCGAGATATTTTGAAACACTTTTGCTGTTTCAGCCGCGATTTGATTTTTTTTCGTACAAATTGTTTGTTTGGATGCAGAAAAAGCACTATCTTTGTAACCACAATGTTTTTATTGAAACAAAACCTCACCAACATGAAAAGACTATTAACCCTGACTATGTTCGTTTTTCTGATGGGAAAGGCCACAGCACAGGTTTCCTTCGGCCATGCCCAGCTGCTGAACGACGACTGGCGCTTTCTGCTTGTTGACAGCGCCTGGAACGTGTCTGAATCGCCCGAAATGAAAAACCCCGACTACGACGACTCGCGCTGGCGCCGCGTCACCCTGCCGCACGACTGGAGCGTGGAGCAGCCCATGTCGCCCGACAAAGGAAGCTGTCAAGGCTATCTGCCAGGCGGAGTGGCGTGGTACAGAAAAACAATAGCAGCGGATCAGCACGGACTAACACGCAATAATGAAACAATCCGTGAAAAACCGGGTTCATCAGCTGCTAAAACTTTCGTCTACTTCGAGGGTGTCTACAACTACTCCGAAGTCTACCTCAACGGCCGTCTGTTGGGCAAGCGGCCCAGCGGATTCGCGTCGTTCCTCTATGATTTGACACCGTATCTGCGCACCGACGGACAGAACGTGCTGGCCGTGCGCGTCGACCATTCGGCCGAGGCCGATAGCCGCTGGTACACTGGCTCGGGCATCTATCGCAATGTGTGGCTCGTTACAGCTCCCGAAGTGCACTTGGCCCTGTGGGGAACAGCATACCGTCTTAGCAGTATGAACAACAACAAAGCCGTCATTGACGTAGACATCGAGACCACCGACGAGCGTAGCGAGAAGAGCGCTTTGCAGCTAAAGGCCGTTGTGGAGCTTTCCGATGCCGACGGCAACATCGTAGCAAAGAACACGACCGCTATCGGAACGCAAGAGAAAAAGACCGTCAAGCTGAACGTCTACCGTCCGCAACGCTGGTCGCTCGATAATCCTTATTTATATACGCTCACCACCAAACTCAGCAACGGCGACGAATCGACAGTGAAAGTAGGTTTGCGCACGCTGGAGTTCTCGCCCGATAAAGGCTTTGCGCTTAACGGGCAGTGGATGAAGGTGAAGGGCGTCTGCGTGCACGACGATGCCGGCGTTTTGGGTACCGCCGTGCCTGCTGAGGTGTGGCGCCGCCGCGTGCGCGAGCTGAAAGCCATCGGCGTCAATGCCCTGCGCATGAGCCACAATCCCCACGCGCCTGCCCTCTACGACATCTGTGACGAGGAGGGGATGCTGGTGATGGACGAGGCCAGCGACGAGTGGGAGTTTCCCAAGCGTAAATGGCTGAAAGGATGGAATCAGGGACGTCCCGGCTTTGAGGGCACCTACACTTATTTCGAGGAATGGATTGACCGCGACGTAGCCGATATGGTGCGCCGCGACCGCTGCCATCCCAGCGTCTTCCTATGGTCTATCGGCAATGAGGTCGACTATCCCAATGACCCTTACACGCATCCCGTGCTCGACGGCGGCGGCTCAGGCTTCACACAGCCTATGTACGGCGGCTACAAGCCCGGTCAGCCCGACGCTATGCGCATCGGCATCATCGCTCAGCGGTTGGCAAAGATTGTAAAAGAAATTGATTCCTCGCGTCCTACAACGGGCGCTTTGGCAGGAGTGGTGATGTCTAACCAGACGGCCTATCCCGAGGCGGTCGACGTGGTGGGCTACAACTACACCGAGAGCCGCTACGACCAAGACCACAAGACCTATCCGCAGCGCATCCTCTACGGCTCAGAGAACCGTCACGACCTGGCTGCATGGAAAGCCGTCACCGACCGCGACTTCATCTTCGGACAGTTCCTATGGACGGGCATCGACTACTTAGGAGAGAGCGGCACTTGGCCTGCCCGCGGCAGCACCGCAGGACTGCTCGACCTGGCCGGACAGCGCAAGCCACTCGGCTGGTATCGTGCCTCGCTGTGGAGCGAGCAGCCCGTATGCTATCTCGGTAGCTATAGGATAGGGTCCGCCTCTAATGCCACCCGTGGAGGACGAAGAGGAGGCCGTTCCCAGCCCCCTCATCCCTATGCCTCCGACACGTGGAACTATAACGAGGGCGACCGCGTTCGCGTGGTCTGCTACACCAACGCTGGCAGCGCACGCCTTTTCCTCAACGGCCTCCCACTCGACGTGACGATGCAGCGCCACGAGGATACTGGCATCCTCTACTGCGATGTCGACTATCAGCCCGGTACATTACGTTGTGAAGCCGACAATGGCGCTGCATACGAGTTGAAGACTGCCGGCAGGCCCGCCGCATTGCGCTTGACCACCGACGGACGGATGCACGTCTTCGTCGAAGTCGTCGACGAACAGGGCAATCTTGTAAAGGACGCCGACAACATGGTGACGCTCTTCGTGCAGGGAGGTCGGCTGCTGGGAATGGAGAATGGAAATGCAAACGGGAGCACTGCTCCACGCCGCGCTCCCGCTTACTGGCCCAATCAGCAGCTGCGTGTCAACGGCGGCCGCCTTGTCGCCTATGTTCAGCCCGTGGATGGGCAGCCCGTCACTGTTCGTGCCACATCACCCTACCTGCAGGACGCTCAAGTCAATTTCTGATTTATTTGAACTCCAGACTTTCAAGGGTGCAGAGCGACTTCTCTTCACCCTCCTGCTTGGCAAAGAACTTCAAGAAGATGGCGTGCTTGCCGCTCAGCTCTGAGACGTTGTCGATGGGGGTGGTCAGCTCGGTGGACTCCTGAGGCATGTCGGCCTTCAGCTCGATGGCGCCAATCTTCTTGCCACCCTGCGAAGCCCAGGGGCGGTCTGCCCACACCTCGATGGTGCCGTCGGCGCCCTCGGGAATGAGCGTGACACGGAGCTCCAAATCGCCGGTCAGCTTGTCGTCATCGAAGAGGAAATACTTGTAGCCCACGATGGAACCGTTGGTATTGTTCACTACAGGATTGGTGTTGTTGCGCAGGTCGTAAGGCGCTTCAAAACGGTCATCGGTGCCGTAGGTAGCAGCAACATACGAGCCGTAGAATGTGTTGTTGGGCCATTCGTGAACAGCCGGCTTCGGACCCGTGGTCCAGCAGGCGATGCCGGCCGAGTGGCGCTCAAAGGGGTTGAGGCCCTGCAGCGAGAAGCCGCACGAGTTGTACTCGCCTTCGCTGATCTCCACCTTGCCGCCTTCGCCCTCTTCCACTTTCACCTCGATGGGAGCCACCATTGCCTGACGGGCATACTCGTTGGTGCCGGTCTGGCGATGATAGAACACATACCACTGTCCGTTGATTTCGCAGATGGAGCCGTGCGTGTTGCCGTCGGGCACAGCTGAAGCGATGGTGTCACCCTGCTCATTGATTTCGCGTCCGCGTCCGTCGATGATGGTGCCGCCGTAGGTCCAAGGGCCGAGCGGGTGGTCGCTATAGGCGTAGGCCAGGGTATAGTTCGATGAGGGCAGGCCGAACTCGCCCTCCTCGGTGAAGCGGCTGTAGATGAAGACATACTTGTCCTTGATTTTGCGGATGCTGCTGGCCTCGAAGAACTTGAAGCGGCCTTCCTGATTGCGGCCCGAAATCATGTCCTCCACCACCTCGGTTCCAGGCTTGACGGTAGCCATCGTCTGAGGGTCGAGCTCGGCAGCCATCGAGCGCTCGAAGCCCCAGTAGCCGTAAACGCGACCGTCGTCGTCGACAAACACAGCGGGGTCGAACTGCAGCACACCGTCTGCCTGATCAGGATTCTCCTTGCTCCAGTTGCACACCACGAAAGGCCCGTCGGGACGGTCGCTCTTCGCTATCAGTCCGTTGCGTCCCCAGCTCTGGTCGTTGGGGAAGAGATAATAGACCCCTCCCGACCTCCCCGAAGGGGAGGGGACGTAAGTCACGTCGGGAGCATAGAGCACGTCGGCCTTGTCAAAGGACTTGCCGTCGCGGTTTTTGTCCACCACAAGGATGGTGCCGTCGTAGCGCCAGTTGTTCAGGCTGTCGACCGAGGCCGACCACACCACTTGATCGCGACCGCAGTATTCGGTAATGAGGTCGTCGTGTGAGCCATAGACATAGACACGGTACTTGCCGGGCTGATCGGGGTCTTCAAACACGTAGGGCTCGCCGTCGGGAATATGCTCCCACAGCGGCATGTAGGGGTTGCCTGGCGTTGTTAGTTCACTCTGGTTCATTTCACTTGTCTTTGTGGCGCACGACGTGGCCATTGCTGTGCAGCAGACAGCTGCAACCATCATTTTTACAATGTTGTTCATCTTATTATCGGTTTTGGGCGTAAAATTACAACAATCTTCCCATTCCTCCAAACATTTCCCCTCCTTTTTCTTTTCTTGTCAGTTCCAAAACAATTCACTACCTTTGCGATGACGGGTTAGAAGCCGTTCATCGCTGCCCATGTTTTGCCGATTCCTATTTACATTCAATCATCCAGGTTACCTTCAATCAAGCCGAAAAGGCCGAACACGAAATGGTCGCGATACACCTGTTCCATTCCTTTGGGCACTTGTAGTGTGCAACGCCTTAAATCCATGTCCAAGAATGCGCTTTTAGACATGGAAATGCTATCGGGATTTTTGGAATGGCATTGCACAAGTCGGAGCTGATGACATTGTCCGAAGCCGCCAAAAGAAATCTCCTCAAGAGTGCTCGGCAATGACAAGAACTCTAGCGATTTGCATAGTCTGATGGCGCTGTCACCCACCTCGCGTACTCCTTCAGGAATGACGATACGTGTGATGCCGTCGCAACTGTTGAACAGCTCTCCCTCTATTTCGGTAAGGCCGTCGGGCAAGCGCAGGTTGCCCAAGCGGCGGCAGTCGCGGAATGCCCCGTAGCCTAATTTCGTCACGGTGGGCGGAATGTCAATCTTTGTCAGATGCAGGCAGCCCAGGAAAGACCATGGGCCAATACAGACGACACTGTCCTGGATGTTCACCTCTTCGAGATTCTTGCACCAGCTGAACATGGAGCTGGCAATTTCCCTGCATCCTGTAGGGATAGTGATGCTTTTCAGGTTTCGACATTCCTCAAAAACACTATATCCATATTCTTCAATGGATGATGGCAAATGGATGTCGTCAATGGCAGTGCAGCCGTAGAATGAAGAAGCGCCGATTCTCTTTATATCAGGAGGAAAGTGTATGCCACTACCTGAAGCGACATCATCCGATGTTCTTATACTCACAAGTGACGGGCAATTATAGAAAGCCTCATCACCTATTTCTGCCAAGAGTGGTGAGATGATGACCTCCTTCAGGTTCTTGCATTTTTTAAAAGCGCAGGGGCCGATTCTTCTCACGCTATCTGGCAGGCGGATTTCCGATATGGCTTTTGCAATGGGCGTCCTCACGACAGACTGTTGCCTGCGGTCATACAATATTCCTTCCTCAGACATATAGTGTTTATTGTCATCAGACACATCGATACTGGTAAGAGAAATACATCCGTCAAATGTCTCCGGTTCTATGTCAGCCACACTGGCTGGCAAGTGAATCTCGGTCAAGTTAATACACCCTTTGAATGTGTCTTTACGTATACTTTCTATGCCATCGGGAATGACTATCCTGCCTAAATGGCTTGATGCCAACCCTGAAGTGCCAGTAAGCGTGAGGCCGTCATCAGACAAGATTAGTTCAATATTGTAATATAAAGGTTTAATAGGAATTCTCATATTCTTTGTAACTCTAATTCGTCTCTTTTTTTAGTGCAAATATAACCATCTTTTTTGAATTTTGCCAAATATTTTGAAATATCTTAACGGCATTTTCTTTTGACAGACGAAAAGGGACTTGGGCTTATTGTCATGAATCTTTACAAAAGTAAAAAGATAGGACAACGAGAATCGCTCAGAATTCAGCAAGTGCTTCGAAGGACGAAAATAAGACAAAAATGGAGGGGTTTGCTATCTTGTTGATTAACAGCCGCTTGCAGCTGTTTTCGTTTCTGGCGAGGCTCTGCGCTAAAAAAAACATGATGGTTTTGAAAAAAACTATCGATAGATTTTTTCATGCGGAGCCTCTTTATGATGCTGAAGGACCTCGAAAAACTCACAAATAGGCTCTTGAGGAAGCTGAAAAGCTGCACATTTTCCGCGAAGTGCGCAGTTTTTTCTCTTCCGATGTGCTTCCCGACGGCCAAAAAAAGGTCTTTTTGGGTGTCGGAGTCACCCTTGTTTTCTCTAGATTGACATTTCCGAGCGACCTGTTTTCCTGGTAATAAATCTTTACAATTTGGTTTTGCCAAAAGGGTGGGGCAGAAGAAAGGAGCGTTTTTGCTCTGATTAATGAGAATCATATTTTTGCGCCGTTCTGAAAGTTTTGGCATTATTATTTGGACAAACAGGTTTTTATCCTTACCTTTGCAGAAATAAAAAGAAATCTGATGGAAATGAAGATATTAGTGACCGGCGCCAGCGGCTTCATCGGCTCCTTTATTGTCGAGGAAGCATTGCGCCAAGGCTATGACACATGGGCTGCCATGCGCAAGAGCAGTTCGAAGCAGTTTCTCACCGACGAGCGCATCCACTTCATCGAGCTGAACCTCTCGAGTCAGGAGGACTTGGAGCGCCAGCTGAAGGGGCATGAGTTTGACTACGTGGTGCATGCCGCCGGCGTGACGAAGTGTCTGAACACGGAAGACTTCTTCCGCATCAACACCGAGGGTACGAAGAATCTGGTGCGCGCACTTCAGGCGCTGAAGATGCCGCTGAAACGCTTTGTCTACATCAGTTCGCTCAGCATCTTCGGTGCCATCCACGAGCAGCAGCCCTACACGGAGATTCGCGAAGACGACACACCGCAGCCCAATACGGCCTACGGCAAGAGCAAACTGGAGGCTGAGCAGTGGCTGGACAGCCTCAACAACGAGGCGCAGGAAAAGGGTGCTTCGCTGTTCCCCTTTGTGGTGTTAAGGCCTACCGGCGTCTATGGTCCGCGTGAGCGCGACTATTTCCTCATGGCAAAGAGCATCAAGCAGCACAGCGACTTTGCTGTGGGCTTCAAGCGTCAGGACATCACCTTCGTCTATGTGCAGGACGTGGTGCAGGCCGTCTTCCTTGCCTGCGAGAAGGGTCAGACGGGTCGCAAATACTTCCTCTCCGACGGCGAGGTCTACCAGTCGACCACCTTCAGCGACCTCATCCGCGAAGAACTGGGCCATCCGTGGTGGATACGCATAAAAGCACCCATCTGGGTGCTGCGTGTCATCACCTGGCTGGGCGACAAGTGGGGACATCTGACAGGCAAGATTTCGGCGCTGAACAACGACAAGTATCACATTCTGAAGCAACGCAACTGGCGCTGCGACATCGAGCCTGCCCGCCGCGAGCTGGGATATGAGCCGCATTATCAACTGAAGGAGGGCACTAAGCTGACCATTCAGTGGTATAAGGAGAACGGTTGGCTGTAACGGTTTTTTAGGCAAAATGCAACGTTATTCAGAAAAAATGCGTAATTTTGCACCGTGAAATAAAAACCATCAAGTTTTTGGATACATTTTCAGTAATGGAAAAAACACAGAAAACGGTCTATCTGGGAATGATAGGCGACATTATGCACCCCGGACTTATCAATATCATCAACGAGGGTGCCAAGTATGGTAATGTAATGATCGGTCTCTTTACCGACAAGGCCATAGCCACCCACAAACGACTGCCATATCTGACTTATGAACAGCGCAAGAACGTCATCGAAAACATCAGGGGCGTGGCAAGCATTGTCCCGCAAGACGAATGGAGCTATGTGCCCAATCTGCTGAAATACAAGCCCGACTATATCATTCACGGCGATGACTGGCAATACGGCCCCGACAAGTACATCCGCGACGAAGTGTTCAAGACAATGGAGTCGCTGGGCGGCGAAGTCATCGAGATTCCCTACACCAAAGGCATCTCGGCCTCTGGGCTGAAACAGGAAATCGACTCGCTGGGCGTTACGCCACAGGCACGCCTGGCCTCGCTTCGCCGACTCATAACTGCCAAGCCAATTGTGCGCATCCTCGAGTCGCACAACGGTCTGACGGGGCTCATTGCCGAGCACACATCGGTAGAGGTGAACGGACAGCATCGCGAGTTCGACGGCATGTGGGCCTCGTCGCTCACCGATTCTACGTCGAAGGGCAAGCCCGACATCGAGGCTGTTGACCTCACTACCCGTCTGCACGACCTGAACGACACGCTGGAGGTGACAACGAAGCCAGTCATCTACGACGGCGACACAGGCGGCAAGGTGGAGCATTTCGTGTTCACTGTGCGCACATTGGAGCGTCTGGGCATCTCGGCTGTCATCATTGAAGACAAAGTGGGACTGAAGCAGAACTCGCTTTTCGGCACCGATGCCGTGCAGACACAGGATACCATCGACGGGTTCTGCAATAAGATAAAGGCTGGCAAAAACGCACAGATAACACGCGACTTTATGATCATCTCGCGTTGTGAGAGTCTCATTGCCGGCAAACCGGTCGACGATGCCCTGGAGCGCTGCCATGCCTACGTGGCAGCCGGTGCCGACGGCGTTATGATTCACTCGAAAAACAAGAGCGGCGACGACATCAAGGAGTTCTGCCTGCGCTTCCGCGAGAAAGACAAACACACACCCATCGTGGCTGTGCCTACCACCTACAACCAGTTTACCGAGGAGGAGCTGGCTTCGTGGGGCATCAATATCGTTATCTATGCCAACCACATGCTGCGCTCGGCCTATCCTGCTATGGTGAAATGTGCCGAGAGCATCCTGCAGAACAGCCGCAGTCTGGAGGCCTCAGAACAGTATTGCATGCCCATCAAGCAGATTCTGAACCTGATTCCGGGGACTAAAAAGGCTTAATTGTTATGCTTAGACCAGCTTTTTTTGTTGAACAACTGAAGGAGAACGGCATCGACTTCTTTGCCGGCGTGCCCGACTCGCTGCTGAAAAATATCTGTGCCTATATTACTGACACCCTGCCGCATGAGCAGAATATCATTGCAGCCAATGAGGGCGGCGCTATGGGCATCGCGGCCGGCTATCATCTGGCCACAGGGCACATTCCCGTGGTCTATATGCAGAACTCGGGCGAAGGCAACATCATCAACCCGTTGGCATCGCTGACCGACAAGGAGGTGTACAACATCCCCGTGCTGCTGCTGATAGGCTGGAGAGGACGCCCCGGCGTGCATGATGAGCCACAGCATGTCAAACAGGGAAAAGTGACTACTGGCCTGCTTAACACGATGGGCATCAACTACACTGTGCTGAGCAAGGATGAGGAGGCTGCAGCCAAGCAGATAAAGACGGCTGTAGACTATATGCTGAAAACCAGCGAGTGTTATGCCTTGGTCATTGAGAAAGACACCTTCGACGCCTATACGCTGAAGAACAAGGCTGAGAGCACACTGACGCTTGCCCGCGAAGAAGCCATCGAAACCGTGGTGGAGAAACTGCCTGCTAATGCCGCCGTCGTGTCGACCACGGGAATGATTTCCCGTGAACTCTTCGAGATACGCGAGCGTAAAGGCCAGGGCCACGGTCACGACTTCCTTACTGTGGGCTCTATGGGCCATGCGTCACAGATAGCACTGGGCATCGCGCTGCAGCAGCCGTCGCGTCCCGTGTACTGTTTTGACGGCGACGGTGCCGCCATTATGCACATGGGCAACATGGCCATCACGGCCAGCATGCAGCCCAAGAACTACGTGCATGTGGTTTTCAACAACGGCGCCCACGACTCCGTAGGAGGCCAGCCCACCGTGGGCCTGCTCGTCGATATGCCCGCCATTGCCAAGGCTATGGGCTACAAACAAGTGTACAGCGTCAGCTCAAAGGATGAACTGGAAAGCCTGCTTGCATCATCCGCCTTGCAGCTGCCTTCCTTCGAAGGCCCTGTGCTGATCGAGATTCGCGTAAAGAAGGGCAACAGGAAAGACCTTGGACGCCCGACTACCACGCCGATACAGAACAAAGAAGCCCTGATGGACTTCCTCAAGCATTAGCAGACTATGGTTACTACGGCAGTCATTATGGCAGCGGGTATGGGTACCCGTTTTGGCCAGTATACAGAGAATATTCCCAAGGGCTTCGTCGAGTGCGGCGGCATCTCAATGGTGGAGCGCAGCATCCAGACGCTTATTGCCTGTGGCATCAACCGCATCATCATCGGCACCGGCTACCACAAGGAGCGTTACGAAGCTCTTAAAGAAATCTATCCACAGATAGAATGTGTGTTCAGTCCGCGCTATGCCGAGACCAACAGCATGTACACCCTGTACAACTGTCGCGAGGTCATCGGGCAGGACGACTTTCTGCTGTTGGAGTCGGATCTCGTCTTTGAGAAAAAAGCCATCACGTCGCTCTTAGCGTGTGACGAGCCTGACGTGATGCTGATCACACCAGTAACGAAGTTTCAGGATCAGTATTATGTGGAGTATGACAACGACCATCGGCTGACACGCTGCTCCACGGTGGAGACCGACCTTGATGCCAAGGGCGAACTGGTGGGCATTCACAAGCTGTCGGCCTCGTTCTACCAACTGATGTGTGAAGACTATGCTGCAAAAGTCGACCACCAGCCCAAGCTGGGCTATGAGTACGAGCTGCTGACAATGTCGCAGTCGGTGCGCAAAGTATATGTGCTGAACGTGGCCGGACTGAAGTGGTACGAGATAGATGATCCTGATGATCTGGCATACGCCGAAGAACACGTGTTGCCGTTTTTAATTTGAAAGAAAATAAAAAACAGATATGGAAACTATTAAAAGAAATGTTTTGCTGAATCCCGGACCTGCCACAACGACCGACACGGTGAAAATGGCACAGGTCGTACCCGATATTTGTCCGCGAGAGAAGGAGTTTGCCGGACTGATGAAAGGACTGCGCAGCGACTTGCTGAAAGTCGTACATGCTCCGGAGGATGAATATACATCGGTGCTCTTCTGCGGTTCCGGAACCATCAATATCGATGTGTGCATCAATTCGCTTGTGCCCGAGGGTAAGAAAATCCTCGTGGTAAACAACGGAGCCTACAACACAAGGGCCGTAGAGGTGTGTCAGATGTACCATATCCCCCACATCAACCTCAAATCGAGTGTCTACGAACAGCCCGACCTGAAAGCCGTGGAGCAGACGCTGAACGACAATCCCGATGTGGCTGTGGTGTACTGCTGTCACCATGAGACGGGCACTGGCGTACTGAATCCCATACGCGAGATTGGCGCTTTGGCTCACAGCCACGGAGCTATCTTCGTCAGCGACACCACTTCTACGCTGGGCATGATTCCGCTTGATGTGGTGAAAGACAACGTCGACTTCTGCATGGCTTCGGCACAAAAGGGACTTATGGCCATGTCGGGCCTCTCATTCGTCATCGGCCGCAAGGCCATCATCGAGGCATCGAAGAACTATCCTACACGTTCTTACTATTGCAACCTTTACCTGCAATACGAATACTTTGAGAAGACTGGCGAGATGCATTTCACACCGCCCGTACAGACCATCTACGCAACTATTCAGGCGCTGAAAGAATATTTTGCCGAAGGTGAAACGGCGAAGTTTGCACGCCATCGCCGTGTCTATGAAGCCATCCGCAGGGGAGTGAAGGAGCTGGGCTTCGAGACCGTCATCGACCCGAAGATTGAGTCGGGACTGGTGGTTTCAGTGAAATATCCCGATGATCCCAACTGGAGTTTCGAGAAAGTGCATGACTATTGCTACGACCGTGGCTTCACCATTTATCCCGGCAAAATCAGCACCACGAACACCTTCCGCCTCTGTGCGCTGGGTGCCATCGACTCAAAGGATATCGACGATTTCTTCGTGGTGATGCAGCAGGCACTGGATCATTTTGAGATTAAGTTGAAATAACGTTATTGCGGATAACGTCGTAACGAAACAACAGGACAATGAATGAAAAAGTATATGCAACCCTGAAGTCAGCCGACACGGAAGACTGGGTGGACTATCATATTGTGCGTCCGTTCAGCTATTATTGGGCATGCTTCTTTGCCAAGCTGGGCATTCATCCCAATACCGTCACCATCGCCTCCATGATTATCGGTGCTGCCAGCGCCTTCTTCTTTGCACACGGCTGCTTCTACTATGAGGGTAAATGGGGACTGTTCTACAATCTGATAGCCATCCTGCTGCTCTTCATTGCAGATATCCTTGACAATACCGACGGACAGCTGGCCCGCATGACCGGCAAGAAGAGTGCACTGGGACGCATCCTCGACGGACTGGCAGGCTATGCCTGGTACGGTCCCATCTACATTGCGCTGGTATATCGTTTCTATGTGCACCATGACATCGAGTTCAATCTACTTGGACTCAGTGACACGGCCACCACGGTGACCATTGCCACCATTGTGGTTTTCATCTTGGCAACTGTCTCGGGCCTGGTCGGTATCGCTCCCCAACAGCGCATTGCCGACTATTATATACAGACCCACCTCTTCTTCCTGAAGGGCGAGAAAGGCAGTGAACTCGACAATGTGAAGCGCCAGCAGGAACTCTACGACCAGATACCGGCCAAAGGTCATTTCTGGCAGCGTCTCATACAGCGGTCGTATGTCGACTACACTTATCAGCAGGAGCGCGTAACGCCGCAGTTCCAGCGTCTCATGGCCCGACTGCGTGAGCGCTATGGCGATACTGCTAACTTCCCTGAGTCGGTACGAGAAGAGTTCTGTCGCTACTCCAAGCCTACATTGAATTATGTGTTCCTGCTTGTGTTCAACTTCCGCACATCCTATCAGTTGTTGTTCTGTCTGCTCGACATTCCCGTGGCTATTTTCATCTTTGAAATCATTGTGGTCAACCTCATTGCCCGCTATACCATCCGCCGGCATGAGGCTTTCTGCAGCCGTATTGCTGACAGCATTGAATAACACTACTCATCTCCACATCTCCTCAACTTCTCAACTTCCCTCCCGATGAAGTGGACTAAGCAAAGAATCAACAATCTGTTCTTCCTACTTGGCGTAATAACCGTGGTGGTGATGCTGTTCACCTTCGACGTCAGCTTTGCCGAGCTATGGGACCATCTCTGTCATGCAGGCTATTGGCTCATTCCAATTGTCGGTGTCTGGATTATTATCTATGCCATCAATGCCTGGTCGTGGAAGTGTGTCATCGACGGTGTGAAAAGTCCTGACGAGCACGTCAGCAACTGGCGCATCTACCGTCTGACCATCACTGGCTATGCACTCAACTACTCCACGCCTGTGGGCGGTCTTGGCGGCGAGCCCTACCGCATCATTGAGCTCTCGAAAAACATCAGTCAGGATCATGCTGCATCGTCGGTCATCCTCTATGCCATGATGCACATCTTTGCCCACTTCTGGTTCTGGTTTATATCCATCTTCATCTATTTGGCATTGGTGGCTGTGGGCGATCTGCCCATGACTACGATGGTAGGCGTCATCCTTGCTCTCATCTTCGTGCTGTTCCTCTTGGCTTTCTATTTCTTCGCCAAGGGCTATAAGCACGGACTGGCAGTCAAGGGCATCCGTTTGGCGGGGAAAATTCCTGGACTGAAAGGCTGGAGCCGCCGTTTCCTGGAACGCCACTCAGGAACACTGCATAAGATTGACCGTCAGATAGCCAATCTTCATAAGCAGAACAAGCGGTCATTCTATTCTGCGCTGATACTTGAGTATTTTTCTCGTGTGGTGCAGAGTTCAGAGTTCTTCTTCATGCTGCTGCTCTTCGGCATCGACTGTGGTGGCGGATGGTCGGGGTTGGCACTTACCTACCTCCACTCCATCCTCATTCTGGCGTTCACCAGTTTTCTGGCCAACATCATCGGTTTTCTGCCCATGCAACTCGGTGTTCAGGAAGGCGGCATTGTCATTTCCACCGCTGCTCTGGGTCTGAAGCCGGCGGTAGGCATCTTCGAGAGCATCATCTGTCGTGTGCGTGAAATCATCTGGATTGTCATTGGTTTGATACTGATGAAGATTGGCGGTACAGAACCCTCAGAATACATGAAGCAGAAAAAGGATGAAGTTCTATAGGCAACTGATTGCAATCGATGAAAATCCCCGCAAGGGATTACTGCCTGTAGAATGGGTGATGATGGTCTATTTGCTGGCCACTTCATTGTTTATTGTGGTGAACAGCGGCCGTCTGCCCAATATCGGGCTGATGGCATCAACTCGTATTCAGGCTCTTGTCGTCACCTTTGCCCTTTGGGGCTTGTATCGCCTGAAGCCCTGTCGCCTGACCATCTTGCTGCGCATTGCGGGTCAGATGTCGCTGCTTGGCCTCTGGTATCCCGACACCTATGAGCTGAACCGAGTGTTCCCCAATCTTGACCATCTCTTTGCCGGATGGGAAGAAGGACTCTTCGGCTGTCAGCCGTCACTGGTCTTCAGCGAGGTGTGCCACTGGCCTGTCTTCAGCGAACTGGTGACGATGGGCTATGTGAGCTACTATCCGTTGTTCGTCTGCGTCTCGTTGTTCTATTTCATCTGGCGATATGAAAAGTTCGAGCGCACCACATTCATCATCCTTGCTTCATTCTTCCTCTCCTACGTCATTTTCGTCTTCCTGCCCGTGGCCGGTCCGCAGTTCTATTTCAAGGCCGCCGGTCTGGAAAATATTGCTGCCGGCATCTATCCCGACCTGCAGAACTATTTCGGAGAGTTAGAGTTTGATGTGCTCGACCCTCAGTTCTCGCTGCCCATCCCCGGATACACCGACGGATTCTTCTATCACATTCTGGAATTCACCCATGATGCTGGCGAGCGCCCCACGGCAGCCTTCCCCAGCAGTCATGTGAGTGTAACGGTGGTGGTGATGTGTCTCGCTTGGGAGAGCCGCAACCGTTGGCTGTTCTACATCTTCCTGCCCTTTGCCGTATTGTTGTTCTTCGGCACGTTCTACATTCAGGCGCACTATGCCATCGACGCCATAGGAGGATTCTTCGCAGGCTTAGCAATGTATTTCCTCCTGCGCTGGTTTTACAACCGATATTTCTTTAAGGGAAAAGGTTAGCGGAACAGCGTGAAGTTCACGCTGCCATAGCTGCGGTGTTCCACGAAGTGGGGATGCCCGGAGAAGTCGTTGTCCTTGCCGTGCTCAAATACGAAGATGCCGTCGGGAGCAAGGAGGTTGTGGGCGAAGACAAGATCGGGAATCTGTGGAAGTTCCTTCAGGGCGTAGGGCGGGTCGGCAAAGATGAAGTCAAACTGCTGATGACTGCCCTTTATAAAGCGGAAGACATCGGCGCGAAGACATTGAACATTGTTTTTTTCCTGTAGCTTGGCGATGCATTGTTGGATGAAGCGGTGATGGTCGCGGTCCAGCTCGACGCTCACCACCTGACTGCATCCGCGTGAGAGCAGTTCGAGGGTGATGCTGCCGGTGCCGGCAAAGAGGTCGAGCGCCCGTGTGCCGTCGAAATCAATATAGCCCATGAGCACGTTGAAAATGTTCTCCTTGGCAAAGTCAGTAGTAGGCCGTGCCTTGAACGAGCGCGGTATCTCGAAATGTCTGCCCTTGTATTTGCCGGTAATAATTCTCATCTTTAACCTTTATCTTTCCACTTTCCACTTTCCTCTTTCCACTCTCCTCTCTCCTCTCTCTTCTTTCCTCTCTCCTCTCACAATCACCTTCCTCTTACCACCAGCGCCTGCAGGTCGAAGGGCACGCCCTTGATGGCAGTGACGGGATGCTGGTTGAAGTCGGCTGCGGGATTGACAACATACACCTTTTGCAAGTATTGCCTCAGCTCGTCGATGACGCCTTGCTCGTCAGGTATATCGCCCACGATGTGCAGCTCGTCGTGTTCAGCCTGCAGCTGCAGCGTGTTCCAGACGTAAAGGAGGAAGAAGACAGCATCCTTGGGTCGTGAGGCATCGAAGGAATTGCAGAACTTGAAGCGGTTCTGCTGGAAAGAGAAAATCTCGAGACGTTTCTCATGGAAATAGGCGTAGAGCTTATAGCGCACGCCGGTGAAGCTGCGCTGGTGCATCAGTCGCCACACGGGTTGTATGGCAGTGATGAGGCGCACATCCTGAAAATGGTCGTCAAGCACCAGCCGCAAATCCTTGTTCATGTTGAACACGGCCACAGCATTGAGGTCGGGCAGTACGTTATAATAGAGCGCATCCTGCTCTTGACGTGGGAAGGCATGGCTATGCATCTCGCCCATCGTCTTCTCTTCAAACTGTTCGACGGGCACCATCAGCACATCGCTGTCAATGAGCACACGGACGCGTGGCAGTGGCTGCAGCAGCAGGTCGCAAGTCTTGAAGGCTTCGCGCAGGTTGGCGGCCATCGACACGCCGCTACGCACCACGTAGGGCTCGTAGAGAATCTCTTCGCTGTTAGTATGCTGCATCAGCATTGCCAGCGTATTGCGGCCTATGCGTATGGTCAGCCGCTGTGTGGAAATGTTGGTTGTATCAGGCATTTTCTATTACACTGCGCACGCACATCACCGCCAGCACCACCGCCAGCAGCAACAGCACGACACTGATTATTATCTCGCTCCGTTGCATAACAACTGCAAAGTTACACATTATTTTTTATTTAAGGCGCTGTAATCGTAAAAAAATGTAATTCTGCTGACAATCATCGGCCGGCGCTACGTCTTCGTGAGCCCTAAGGAGATGATGCTGATGCTGACGTCAGGCGCCTTGGCCAGCTCACGGGCACAGGCGGTGACGGTGGCGCCGGTGGTGACGATGTCGTCGATGAGAAGGAGATGCTTGCCGCCGATCTTTTCAGGACGGACGAGGCGGAAGGCATCGTCGACGTTGCGCAGTCGCTCCCAGGCATGCTGGCGTGTCTGGCTCTGCTTGAAGCTGACGCGCTTCACCACATCATTATATATAGGGAGACCTGTTACCTCGCTGATGCCTTGTGCCATCTCATAGCTTTGGTTGTAGCCCCTGTGCCATTGCCGGCGCCACGTGATGGGCATGGGCACGAGTGCGTCGATGCCGTTGAAGAAGCCGGCGGCGGTAAAATGCCGGGCAGCAACGATGCTCATGTCACGTGCCAATTCGGGCATGTGGTGATACTTCATGTCATAGATGAGGCGGCTGACGGGTGCCTGCGGCTCGTAGAAGAACAGTGCAGCGGCGCGCTCAATGGGAAACTGTCCCCAGAAGAGGCGCGCCAAGGGATTGTCGAAAGGCTTTTGCTCATAATGCGTCAGCGGCAGGTGCAGATGGCAGACACCGCATAGCGCCCGCTCGTTGGCCGACAGCCGCCGGCCGCAGACGCCGCAGGAGCGTGGCGATATGACATCGAGGAGCTTAGTCCAGAAACTCGTCCTCATCGGCTGCGTCAATGCACTGCTTGATGATGTCCATCGTGAAGCCGCGGCTGATGGCAAACCTGACGAGCTTCCTGTTCAGTTCGTATTCGCTCTGAGCCTTCGTGCTCTTGCGCTTCTGCTTCAGCAGGGGGCGGAGGATGTCGAGGTACTCGCTGTCATCGACGGCGTCGAGCGCTTCAGTGGCGACGGCCTTGTCGATATGCTTCATCCACAGCGCCTGCTCCACCTTGCGTCGTCCCCATTTGTTGTAGCGCACTTTGTCGAGGACGAAGGCACGGGCGAAACGGCCATCGTCGACATAGCGCTCGCCTACAAGGCGCTGCATCACCTCGGCCTGCTCCTCCTCGCTCACGCCCCACTGCCGCATCTTCTCCAGCATATCATGCTGGCAGTGCTCGCTGCGGGCGCATAGCGCCGTCAGCTTCACATACGCCTGCTGACCTGTCATTGCCTGCTTCTTCTCCATCATCAGTACATTTTGCCGCAAAAATACACATTTTTCCCGACTTGCAGCACGCTTCTCCCCGCTTTTTTCCGTCAAAACACTTTTTCCTGCATTTTTTTGAGGTTCTGCGAGATGTTTTAAGTAACTCAACTTCCGCAAGCTTGCTTGCTTCAGTTTCTGAAGAAATGCTGGCAAGCCCAGAGCAGAAGTATAAAAAGGAAGCGGAAGAGGTATTCTCTCACCTCTCACCACTCACCTCTGAACTCCGAATGTTATAAATGGTAAAGTGAAATGCTGTGCAGAGTATCAAAAGTCGGAACTAAAATTTTGCACGAAAAAAAGGTGAATCTAGAGCGGAAGTAAAGACTCTTTAACGGTTCGGAGAGCGTGGTGAGGAGTCGGAAGGCCGAAAAATAGCACACCCGTATATGTTTTGTGCAACTTTTCGTTCTCTAAGAGGTCCAGTTTTCACTCTGGAGCATCATCGTTTTGTTCAAAAACATGACCCCCGTGAAAAAATCTATCGATAGATTTTTTCATGGGGATATACCTTTTTGAAAAAGGGCTTTTCCCCATGAGCGGGTGGCAAGTCGCAACGCGCTGATAGTCAACGCTTTTGCAAAAACACCTCATTTCGCCAAATTTCCGTCAAAATGAGCGTTTCATGAATTTTAAGCGATTCTCAGTGTTAATGGAGAGTTCATTTTGTCCACTAAATCTACATTTTTTAATATTGTGGGCTCGGAAAAATGTTACAAATAAAAATTGTTCTTTTGCAAACAAAAGACAGAAATAATGAAGAATTGCGATGAATGAAACATAAGTTCTGCAGGGATCCCAAAATGTGGTTTGGTGTAAACATTTGGGGATTCCATACATATTCTCGGGAAAAAATTTGGGGATTCCATACATTTTCTTGGAAATAAATTTGGGGATTCCGACAAAAAGCCTTATTTTTGCATCATTATTACAGCATCATCTGAACAAAGTATGGAATCGGGAATGAGGATTTTCAAGCGTAAAATCTACGAGTCAATGCTCAAATGGAAACAGGAGCGCGACGGCAAGACAGCCCTGCTCATCAAAGGAGCAAGGCGAGTGGGTAAGTCAACCATCGCAGAGGAGTTTGCACGCAACGAGTACGAGAGTTATATAGTAGTAGATTTCGCCGATGCGCCCGATGAACTATGGGAGGCTGTGGAACATATCTCAGACCGCAACTATTTCTTCACGCAACTCCAGTTCATCTATAATGTAAGGCTGATAGAGCGCCATTCCGTCATCATCTTTGACGAAATACAGAAATGTCCGGCTGCACGGCAGGCCATCAAGTATTTGGTGAAAGACCATCGATATGATTACATCGAAACGGGTTCGCTGCTTTCCGTCAAGAAAAACACCCAAGGTATTGTCATTCCCAGTGAGGAAACACGGCTTACCATGTATCCTATGGACTACGAGGAGTTCCGTTGGGCTATGGGTGACACTGCTACCGTCCCTTTGCTGCATGAATTCTTTGAGAAAGTGCTTCCACTACAGCAGTCCTTCCGTAAAGTCATGCGTGATTTCCGTCTCTATATGCTTGTCGGTGGGATGCCCCAGGCCGTCAGTGAGTACCTGGACACCAATAATCTTAGTCTCGTTGATTCGGTGAAGAGAGAGATAATAGAGCTATACTTTGATGATTTCCTCAAGATAGACCCGTCGGGAAAGGCTTCACGCTTGTTTAGCGGAATACCTTCAGAGTTGTCTAAGAATGCCTCACGCTATCAAGTCACAAGTGTACTTGGCCGAAGTGAGGACAAGGATACGATGGATGAACTATTAAGAGATTTGGAGGACAGCCTCACTGTCAATTTCGCACATCATGCCAACGACCCTCAAGTGGGTATGCCCATGCATACAGATTACAACCAATATAAGATGTACGTCGGTGACACAGGACTTTTCGTAACTCTTGCTTTCTGGGATAAAGATATTACGGAGAATGTCATCTATCAGAAACTGCTTAGCGACAAGCTTTCTGTCAATCTTGGCTATGTTTACGAAAACGTCGTGGCGCAGATACTCACGGCAACGGGTAACAAACTGTTTTACTACACCTGGCCATCGGAAACATCCAACCACAACTATGAGGTGGATTTCCTGCTTTCACGAGGTGCCAAACTGTGGCCTTTGGAAGTCAAGTCGTCTGGCTACAAAACCCACAAGTCGCTTGACGAGTTCTGCAAGAAGTTCTCAGAGCGCATCAACAACCGGTATCTTGTATATACCAAGGACTACAAAAAGGATGGTGAAACAACGTTGCTTCCAGTTCTGCGGAGTTCAGAGGTGAGTGGTGAGAGGTGAGAGAATACCTCTTCCGCTTCCTTTTTATACTTCTGCTCTGGGCTTGCCAGCATTTCTCTCACCTCTCACTTCTCACCTCTCACCTCAGAAACTGAAGCAAGCAAGCTTGCGGAAGTTGAGTAAATATTTTATCCTGCCACGATGAATCTGTCTTTCCCGTTGTCGTCCTGATGGATGCTGACATCGGCAAAGCCCAGAGTGCGGAGCATGTCGACGAGAGGACGGGCGTAGAGGGGGTTGATTTCGAAGAAGAGGCGGCCGCCGGGGCGCAGAGCCTTCGTGGCGTACCGGCCGATGGCGCGGTAGAAGCGCAGCGGGTCGTCGTCGGGCACGAAAAGTGCCAGCGAGGGCTCGAAGTCGAGTACATTGCGCTCCATTGCCTGCTTCTCCTGCTCGCAGATGTAAGGCGGATTGCTGACGATGATGTCCCAACGTGCTAAGGCACCGGGCGGGTTGAGGGCGTCGCGCAACTGAAACACGACGTCATTCCTGTCATGTATCCTTTGCCCCGTTAGCACGCCATTGCATCTGGCGTTCCTGGCTGCTATGACCAAAGCCTCCGGCGAGATGTCCCATGCGGTGACTGAGGCAAATTGCAGCTCTGCAGCCAGCGTGACGGCGATGCAGCCGCTGCCCGTGCCGATGTCTAGAATGTCGCCATTCCATGTGTAGGGAGTGCGAGCCAGTATGTGGCGGCACAGCTCCTCCGTCTCAGGCCGTGGGATGAGCACGCTGGGTTCGACGTAGAAGCAACGCCCATAGAACTGCGTCTTGCCGATGACATACTGCACGGGAACGCCAGCCAGCAGGCGTTGCTGCAATAGGCGCAGCTCCTCGCCGTCAATATGCTCTTCACGTCCCATCAACAGGTCAGCCTGTGACAGACCGTACCTCATCTCAAACACGAAGCGGCCTATCCAGCGTGCTTCATCCTCTGGATAGATGCTTGTCAGCGGTTGCCAAAACTCACGGAACGTCATATTCTCTTAATGTTCTCCCAGCCAGTCGTCGATGAGGCGACGGGCAATAGACAGTTTCTCGGGCAGCTTGGGCAGGTGGTCGCGATGGAACCATGCCACATTCTGCAATTCTTCATGCTGGATGTGAATCTGTCCGCCGGCATAGTCAGCCGTGAAGCCCACCATCAGCCCGCTGGGGTAGGGCCAGGGCTGCGAGTCGAAGTAGCGTATGTTGCTCACCTCCAGCCCTGTCTCCTCACGAACTTCGCGCACGACGGCCTCCTCCAGCGTCTCGCCAGTCTCAACGAAGCCTGCGATGAGACCGTAGAAGTCGCCGCGGAAATTGCGGGCGCGAGCCATCAGAACCTCGTCGGTGCCACGTGTGATGCGCACGATAATGGCAGGTGCCACTTGCGGCCATA
This sequence comes from uncultured Prevotellaceae bacterium, assembly GCA_902778535.1. Lineage (GTDB taxonomy): Bacteria > Bacteroidota > Bacteroidia > Bacteroidales > Bacteroidaceae > Prevotella. The sequence goes on along the minus strand of CACYYG010000034.1, from coordinate 36,439 downwards.
TTTCCTTGCCGCAGTTCTCGCAGCGTTTTGAGATGGCTGTGTGCAGCTTCATCGGTGCGCCGCAGACGCCGCAGAACTGTGTGTTGTGGTCCCAGTAGAGCAGCTCGGCGCATTTGCCAGCCTTCAGATAGAGCGGCAGCGGCAGCTTGTAGTAGCTCTGGCGCAGGGGGACAAAGGTGGCGGACGGAGCGGGAACGGAGTCGATGGCGTAGGTCTTTACCTCTGTGCCGTCGTCCATGGGCGTGACGCTGAGAATCGTCGTCCAGGGTTTCACTTCGGTTGGCGGCTCCTCACAGCAGGGCACAGTGTACGTGCCGTCGGCCTTTTCCTCCAACAGCAGGCTGTCCTTGCAAAACACGAAATAATATCTTTTCATCTTGATTCCTTATTTTAGTAATCGGGGGTACGGGGGTACGAGGGTACGGGGATAGCTTGCACGCCTGCTTTCAGCATAAGGTTAATTCTCGCACCACCGCACCCCCGTACCTCCGAATCGTCCCAAGTTATCAATGCTAATGACCGGTTTGGGTTAAAAAGGCCCCCATTGCTTCACAGCACCGGGAGCCTTACCATTTTTTAAGATATATATGTAGTCAGTAGTTGTTTTTTTCAATTATCGGGGCAGGTTGAAGGCACGTGTCATATCGGCCATCTGCTCGTCGCTCATGCCCTCAGGCTCGAAGCCCATGCACTTGGCATCGATGTAGATCTTGGCGCTCTTCGAGAGTACGTCAATCTGGTCGAAGGCATCCATCACGTCGGTGCCTTTGGCAAAGACGCCATGCTTCTCCCACATCACCACGTCGTAGTCTTCCAGCTCCTTCAGCGTGGCCTCGGCCAGTTCGTTGCTGCCCGGCAGGGTGTAGGGTACGATGCCTAAGCCTAAGGGGCAGAAAGCCTTCGTTTCGGGAATCATCGACCACAGGATGCGTGTCAGCACGTCCTTGCCCAGGAACTCGCGCTTGTGGCTCATGGCCACCAGCTCGATGGGATGGGTGTGTACGGTGGCTTTGTAGCCAGTGCCCTTCTCTATCTGCTTGGCGTGCACGATGAGGTGGCTGGGCAGCTCGCTCGTAGGCATGACGGCTTCGTCGGCAATGATGACATACGAGGCGCAGTCGTCGAGGATGCGTATGATGCTGCCGTTCTGCATGGGTCGGCGGGCCAGGTCGCGCATGCGCTTACCCGTTCCCTTGCAATAGAAGTAGCAGCCTTTCAGGGCAGGCAGGGTGATGCCTATCTGCTTCACGTCGCTGATGGCGGGCATGGCCTTGATGTCGTCATCTGCATATTCAGTGATGTTCACTGTGATGTTACCGCCGTTGCGCTCAGCCCATCCGTTCTGCCACAGGTAGCCGGCCACTTCGGCTGTCTTGTCTATCTCAGCCTGTAGTGCGGGCCTTCCTTCAAGGATACTTTTCATTTTGATTGTTGGGTTTTTCTTCTTAGATGGTGCAAAGATATTCCAAAATCCGCTCTATAACCCGCATTATTTGATTTTTGGTCAGTAAAATTTGAGAATTGCCCGCGGCTGGTTACAGCAGGGGCGAGAACAGACGCATGAGGGAGTCCCAGACGCGCTGGAGGAAAGACGGGGAAACACGGTCGGGCAATGATGTGAGAGGCACGGCATGTTTCTCGTCTTCGAGGAAGACGGCGCACATTTGGCGTGCCAGGTCTTCATCGTAAATGAAAATGTTGGCCTCGAAATTGTTGTCAAAGGAACGGAAGTCTAAGTTCGTGGAGCCGCACGTGCTGACGGCATCGTCACAAACCATCAGTTTCGAGTGCAGGAACGCTCCTTCGTAGAGACTCACCCTGATGCCTGCCTCACTGACCTCACGCAGGAAACTGCGACTGGCCCAGTCGACCAGGTAGGCGTCGTTGTCACGGGGCACCAAGAGCCGCACGTCAACACCCGAGGCAGCGGCCGTCTTCATGGCCAGCAGCACCGCATCGGGCGGCAGGAAGTAGGGCGTTTCGAAATAGATGTAGCGGCGTGCCGACATGATGATGCTCAGATAGCCCTGCATAATCTCGGGATACTTGCCCACGGGGCCGCTGGTCACCGTCTGCATGAGTGCGCCCTCGCTGGTCGGCTTCGTATAGTATTTGCGGTCGGAGAGCAATGTGCGGTCTACGAAGTACCAGTCAAGAAGGAATGTCTGCTGCAGTCCGTTCACGGCGCCGCCCACTATGCGCAGCATCGTATCGCGCCATGAGTCCTGCTTTCCCTTGCCCTTGACATATCGCAGGGCGATGTTCATGCCTCCTATGTAGCCGACATTGCCGTCGATGACGATAATCTTGCGATGGTTGCGGTAGTTGACACGGCTGGTGAAGCGGGGAAAGCGGACGCGCAGGAAGGGCTCAAGGTCGATGCCTTCGTCGCGAATGCGTTCCCAGAAGCGCTTCTTCACCTTCCAACAGCCCACGTCGTCATAGATGATGCGCACCTCCACACCCTGGCGTGCCTTGGCTATGAGTGCGTCGCTGATGAGCAGTCCGAGGGCGTCGGCCTCGAAGATATACATGTCGATGTGAATGTGGCTCTTGGCGGCGGCAATGTCGTGGAGCAACATGGGGAAGAACTCGTAGCCGCTGGTCAGGATGTCGGTGCGCTGATTGATGAACGGCATGGAGTAGCTCTGGCGCGAGAAGAGGTTGATGGTGCTCTCGTAGGTCGCAGGCAGCTCGGTATGGCGCTGCTCCACAAACTCCAGCATCGAGCGCTTTGTCAGCATGTCCATTGAACGACGGCTGATGAAGCGCTCCTTGCGCCGGTTGACACCAAAGAAGATGTAGGCTATGACGCCGAAGATGGGCAGGAAATAGATGACGAGCGCCCATGCCATCGTCTTCGCCGGCTGACGGTTGTCAAGGACGACGTGGATGATGGCTCCGATGGCGATGATTCGCGATAGCCAGTAAAGTATGCCAAGGACGCTCAATAGGATATATTATAAATGATTACTCTATGCCGATGAGTTTATGGGTTTGAAGAGACAGACGCCATTGCGGGTGCTGTTTGATGTAGTCTACGCAGGCTTGTGTGATGGCTTCATTGCGCTGGGCATCGCCCGTGTCGCAGGGCTGGAGATACAATAGAGGAGAATGAGGAGAGGAGAGAGGAGAGAGGAGAGAGGAGAGAGATTTGTGGAGAGAGGAGAGAGGAGAGAGAAAATCATCAGGGTCAGTATGCTCGTCGAAGACAACCTTCACCTCATCTGGTAATCTCTCTCCTCTTTCCACAATTCTCTCTCCTCTTTCCACAAATCTCTCTCCTCTCTCCTCTCTCCTCTCTCCTCTTTCCTTAGGCGACACCGTCAGCCAGTCGAGGTTCTGCGGCGCAGGACGTGTGCCGTTGCTCTCCATAGCTACTTCGTAGCCTGCGTTGTGCAACAGGTCGACAAAGGCCTCATCCACTTGCAGCGTCGGTTCGCCGCCAGTAAGCACGATGAAAGAGGGTAGGGTGGAGGACGATGGGTGGAGAGAGGCTGCCTTTGCGATGATTTCCTCAGCGGTCATCTCGGTGTAGGTGTCGAACTCAGTGTCGCAGAAAGGGCAGCGCAGGTTACAGCCGGCAAAGCGCACGAACACTGCCGCACGTCCGGTGTTGCGGCCCTCGCCCTGCAGCGAGTAGAAGATATTGTTCACACGATAAGTTTTCATACCTCAATCCTATCAGTCTTCCTCGTAGCACGCAATATTGCCCTCGCTCTCCTGCACGGTGCACTTGTAGCACTGCGGTATCTGCTCCGTACACCAGCGGGCGATGTTTTCGGCCGTAGGGTTGAAGGGCAGCACGTCGTTGAGGTGCTGGTGGTCGAGGCGGCGTTTAATGAGGCGCTTCACCTGCGTGAAGTCCACCACCATGCCGTTCTCGTCCAGTTCCTTCGACTTACAATAAAGTGTGATGACCCAGTTGTGGCCATGTACTTGAGAACATTTGCTCTCGTAATTGACAGTCAGCTGATGGCTGGCTGAGATTTCTAATTTCTTCTGAATGTAGTACATATTTCCGTTTTAAACAACGAGATCGCTGCCAAGCCGTTTGGCCAGCAAGTCGCGAAGCTCTTTGGTTTCCTTATGTTCTTTCAATAGCTGCATGGTCAGCTGCAGGTTGTCGCCAGCCTGTCGCAGCTGCTGCTGGATGTGTTTCAGCTGTTGGTCGGCAATATGCAGGCGATAGTCCATGACGAGGTGCTGTACGCGCAGTCGGAGACTGTCGTCTCTGGGTGTGGGAATAAAGCGTCCGGCCAGCTGATGGCGGTCCATGGCCAGGCGTATGGCCAGCTGACTGACCTGCGGGTCGCGGTGGGCGCAGAAGTAGTCGGTTGCCTTGAAGCCCGGCTCGCCGCAGTGTGCCACCGCCTCGCTGAGCATCTGCTGATAGAGCGGCTGCGACAGCTGCAGGCCGTCCTGACTCAGGTCGAGGTCGATATACTGTGCCACGCTGATGCTGGCGTGTCCGCCATCGTCGGTCTCCACGTCGTCGAAGATGATTTCCTCGCCGTGGCGCACAATCTCGCGGAGCAACAGCAATTCCACCTGGCTCGAAGCTTGTGTATGTGAAGTCACTGCTGGCGCGACATTTGAAACCGGCTTCACTGGCTCGGCAAATCCCTCGTCAGGAATAAACACCGGCGGCTCATCGGGAGATGCGGCAGACGTAGAAGACGCTGTAGGCTGTGGTATGCCGTTGCCTTGCTGACGCTGGGCATCACGCTCGCGTTCTTTCTCTCTGTCCTCCCAGTTCTTCCTCACCTTCTTGTTCAGCTCTGCAATGAGCGTCTGTTCCTTGATGCCTGTGCGGCGCGACAGGTCGCTGATATAAGTGGAACGCAGAATCTGGTCGGGTATGACACTGATGCTCTGCACAATGCCGCCGATTCCTTCCGAGCGCTTCACGGGGTCGTCGATGTTCTGCACCGTGAGGCGTGTCTTGAAGGTAATGAAGTCGGTCTGATTCTCGTCAATATATTTCTTCAGCTCTTCCGTTGAGTGCTTACGTGCAAAAGAATCGGGGTCGTCGCCGTCGGGCAGCAGCAGCACCTTGATGTTCATGCCCTCGGCCAGCAGCATATCGGTGCCGCGCATGGCTGCATGGATGCCGGCCTCATCACCGTCGTAGAGCAGTGTGATGTTCTGCGTGAAGCGTCTGAGCATGTGGATTTGGAAGACGGAGAGCGCCGTGCCGCTGTTGGCCACCACGTTCTCGATGCCGGCCTGATGCATGGCGATGACGTCGGTATAGCCCTCCACCATAAACACGCGGTCTTCCTTCACAATGGCCTTCTTCGCCTGGTAGATGCCGTAGAGCTCGCGCTCCTTGTGGTAGATGTTCGAGTCGGGCGAGTTGACATACTTCTGCGCTACGCCTTTTGTACGCGAATCTAACAGGCGTCCGCCAAAAGCTACAATCTTGCCACTAACATTAAACCAGGGAAATATCACTCTCCCGGAATAGCGGTCATATACTCCACGTTCATTTTCTATACACAAACCCGTTTTGATGAGAAACTCTTTCTTGTACCCTTTTTCTATCGCAGTGGAACAAAGAGAATCTCTTTTGGCCAATGCGTAGCCTAAATTGAATTTGTGTATAATGTCATCACGAATGCCTCTGCTCCTGAAATACTGCAAACCAATGGCCTTCCCCTCATCACTGTTCAACAGAGAATCGTGGAACCAGTCCTTGGCCCACTCGTTGACAATGAACATCGACTCGCGTTCGCTCTGTGCGGCACGCTCTTCGTCGGTCAGTTCCTTTTCTACAATCTCGATATTGTATTTCCTGGCCAGCCAGCGCAGGGCCTCGGGGTAGGTCATCTGCTCGTGCTCCATGAGGAATCCGGCCGGCGTGCCACCCTTGCCGCAGACGAAGCAGTGGCAGATGTTCTTGGCAGGCGACACCATGAACGACGGGTTGCGGTCGTCGTGGAAAGGGCACAAGCCTTTGTAGTTGACGCCGCTTTTGCGCAACGTCACAAAGTCGCCCACGACGTCAACGATGCGCGCCGCGTCCAAGATCTTGTCAACTGTCGCCCTGTCTATCATGGTTTGATGTCTAAAAGAAAGGGGAAAATATACTTCCTGTTACTTGTTCTTGTCGTTATAGTGACGATTGATAGCTTGCTCTATCAGAACATAGAGGCCGGTAGAGACCAAGAGAACAGGAATGATTACACAGAAGCCTTTTACCCATTTCATAATGCCGGTGGCATGAAACGGGAAATCGGGGAATCCCCATAAGATGGCAAGTGTCGCTACAACAAAAAATATGCCTGATACGTTTTCGGCAATCTTTGTGGCTTTGTTCTTTTCTTTCTGATTCTGAGTCATTGAGTTTAAAAGTGATAATGAATCATTGAATAAGCGCTACTTCTTCAGGTATTTGGCCAGCGCTGAACCGTTGGCCTTGAGGCCTTTGGCAAAGCTTTGTGCGTTCATGCGGGCACCGAGGAGCGATGCGTGAGTGTGGTCAGTGTTAAAGTAGATGCCGGCTTTCTCCTTAATGGCGGCAATCTTCGCTTTGGCTTTTTCGCCGTCGTCGGGCAGCTTCTTCACGGCAAATTTCTTGTCGAGGAAGTCGGCACTGATGTTGTGCATGTCGATGAACTCCACGCCAGTCTGCTCCACCACCTCACGATACCACTTGCCGTATGTGCCGTCGCGGCGCTCCACCTTGCCGCCTGGCCATTCGTTGCGTGGCGTCAACGAGACGAGGATGGGCGTGGCGCCTTTTTCGCGGCAGTCGTCAATCATCTTACGGAGATACCATCCGAAGCTATAGACCACCTCGTAGCTGTCGTCGTACATCTTATAGACATGCAGCGTGTCCTGTGTGCCGGGAATGACGCCGCGTGCTTTCTGGTCGGTGATGGGACAGATGTCGTTGTGACCGAACTGAATGGTGACGTAATCGCCGGGCTGCAGCGAGTTATAGACTTTCTCCCACAGACCTTCGCGGATGAAGCTGCGCGTAGAGCGGCCTGCCCGACCGGCATTGACGAGGGTTATCTTGCTCTCGTCGAACACGGTGGAAGCCTGCGAGACCCAGCCCCACATGCCGTCATCTTCCTTGTCCTTGTTCTTCACAGTTGAGTCACCAGTAAAGAAGAGCACAGGCTTTCCCTCTTCACGCTTCACCTGCCACTGGTTCAGTTCCACGTTCTGCATCATGGCCTGCAGGGGCTTCAGCAGCGGATTGGAACTGTAGAAGAGCCCTTCGGCAGCGCTGCGGGCATTCATTTCGGCACCATATTTCGACGTGTGAATGTGGTCGCCCAGAAAATGGTACTTCTCCTTCCACGGCGAGTAGCTGTCGAGTTTCGCACCGCTGATCTCGTTCAGGTCGACGAAGGGCACGCCTTCGGTGGCGGCCACGTAGGCAGCCCACTGCGTCTGCGGCTTGCGCACAATGAGTCCCGTATGCTCGTCGTAGGCATCGCGTGGCGTCAACGACATGAGGATGGGGTTGGCCCCGTGAGCACGTATCTCTTTAATGTACAGGCGCAGGTATTGGCCGTAGCTGTAGACGGTGTCCTGGCGCTGTGTGCGCTGGTTGAAACCCACCGCCATCGTATCGGGATTCACACCTGAGATGACACCACGGGCGCGACGCTGGTCGAAAAAGTCAGCATTGTCGTTGTGCCCGATGGATAAGACCACCCAGTCGCCGGGCTTCAGCGCTTCACGTACGGCAGGCCACAGGTCAGTATAGAACGTACGCGTGGACATGCCGCCCAGCGCCTGGTTCTCTACCGTAATTTTCGTGGCATTAAAGTATTGTGGAAAGAAATAACCCCAGCCCCACTGGCCGTTGTTGCCGTTGCCCAGCGTGCCGTTGCGCATGGTGCTGTTGCCCACTAGGAACATGACAGGATTCTCGCCAACCCTCGTAGAGCCTGGCGCAGGCCGTGCCGACAGTGCCTTGGCTATCGAGTCGGGCGTGTTGTCCACTACTTTCTCATTAGCGGTGGGGTCAGGCAGGTTGTCGAAGTCCTGTGCCCACACACCTGTTGAGAGGATTACAACGGTAATGACAAAAAGCAGTTTTTTCATTTCTCTTGTTTTGTTGGCAAAGTTACGAAAAAACAAAAGAAGAGCAAAAGAAAAACGCATTTTTCTTTTGCTCTATCAAGTGCAAGTGATTTCAACGTCGCAAAATTATGCTTCTGTTTCAGGCTCTACAGCCCTGAAGCTCTTGAGGTCTGTTACCTGGAAGGCCTTGATGTAGGCAGACTTGCCGAAAACATCTTCCTCGGCCATGCGCACATAGACGTTGGCGCTCTTCTCGAACAGTTCGGGGGCCTTGGTGGCATCGCGCAGGATGAGCAGGCTCATCACCAGCTCGGCAGTCATATCATAGAGTCGACGGGCTAGGAAGTCCTGTGCGTCCTGATTCTCCAGTGCCTTGACGTTGGCGAGAGCCTCCTCGTAGACGGGGATGAGCTTCTCAACGCGAGCCTTCAAGCCTGCGAGAGATTCGCTCACCTCAAGCCCTGCCAGCATGTCCTTGATGTTGTTGAGCATCGTGCCGTTGGTGATGTAGCGGATGGCGGCGACGACCTGCAGCTGTGTCGTTCCCTCGTAGATAGAGAAGATACGGGCGTCGCGGAACAGGCGCTGGCTCTTATACTCCATGATGAAGCCCGAACCACCGTGGATGCTGATGGCATCGTAGGCATTCTGGTTCGCGTACTCAGAGTTCATTCCCTTAGCCAGCGGCGTGAAGGCATCGGCCAGGCGCTGATACTTCTTGCACTCCTGCTTCTCCTCGGGCGTGAGCTTGCGGTCGCGCTCAATGTCCTCAAGGCACTTGTAGACATCGACGTAGCAGGCTGTCTCGTAGAGCAGGCTGCGACCGGCATCGAGCTTGGCCTTCATGCGGCTGAGCATATCGTAGACAGCGGGGAAGTTGATAATCTTGTCGCCAAACTGCTGACGCTCCTTGGCGTATGCCAGACCTTCGTTGTAAGCCTCCTGCTCCACACCGACGCTCTGTGCAGCGATACCCAGACGGGCACCGTTCATCAGAGCCATCACATACTTGATAAGACCGAGGCGGGTTGAGCCGCAGAGTTCAGCCTTAGCATTCTTATAAGTCAGCTCACAAGTGGGGCTGCCGTGGATGCCGAGCTTGTGCTCGATGTGGCGCACATTGACGCCGCCCTGACGCTTGTCGTAGATGAACATCGACAGGCCGCGGCCGTCCTTCGTGCCCTCCTCAGAGCGGGCCAGTACGAGGTGGATGTCAGAGTCGCCGTTGGTGATGAAACGCTTCACACCGTTCAGGCGCCAGCAGTTCTCCTTCTCATCGAAAGTGGCCTTCAGCATCACGCGCTGCAGGTCGGAACCGGCATCAGGCTCAGTGAGGTCCATACTCATACCTTCACCGGCACAGACGCGGGGGATATACTTCTGGCGCTGCTCCTCGGAACCGAACTCATAGAGCGTATCGATACAACTCTGCAGACTCCAGATGTTCTGGAATCCGGCATCAGCAGCCGAAATCATCTCACTCAGCATGGAGAAGATAGCGTTGGGCAGGTTCAGACCGCCGTAACGACGGGGCATAGAGACACCCCACAAGCCAGCCTTACGGGTGGCGTCGAGGTTCTCGTAGGTCTTAGAGGCGTAGATCATACGGCCGTTCTCGAGGTCAGCGAAACCCTTTTCTTTCAGCTCAACGATACGAGCCATCAGGGGGTGGTTCAGGTAGAACCCGATCTCAGGATGATCGCTATAATAGTTTGCCATATTCCTTATTTGTTTTCTTGATTCTTCTTATGAATTCTTCCTCCTAATCTTCCTCCGAAAATGCAGCCACATATTGTTGCACAAAGTGACATGAGTGAGGCTAATTCTATATTGCCTGCCGAATTAACGAAATAACCGGCAACAAGAAATGCCACAGCACCTAAAAGGAGGAGATAGTCTAATGCTTTCATCTTTTGTTTAACATATAATTACCATGTAATTGTCCATATAATTTTACGCATATACGGGTTCCATGTTTTTGTTTAGCAGGATACATTCGTTTGTATCCTCATCGTATCCGTAGCGCTCTCCCTGTAATGACGGCTGTCCAAAATTGATAAGTAAACCTATGGGCATTCGTGTCAGCCGCAGATAGTTGAAAAGTTGTGCTCGATGAGCTGAGTTCAGTTCGTCCACCGACTTGAGCTCAACTACCACATCACCCACAACGAGATCCATTTGATAGGATTTCTCCAGTTTGTGGTGCTTGTAATAACAAGGCAGATGCTTTTCTCTTTCGTTGTCGATGTTCTTGTCAAGCAGTTCAAGATGGAGAGCTTCGTTGTATACTGGCTCCAGCAACCCCCAACTTAATTCATCGTGAACGTTCATTGCCGCTCCGATGATTTGGTATACGGTATCCTTATACTGCTTAAAATCCATGTTCGAACATGCTATCAATTAATGGATAATTCGTGGTAATTCGTGGTAATTCGTGTTTATAAACTACTTACTGTTCTGCTTGTAATACTTAATAAGTTTGGGAACCACTTCCTCAACGGTACCAACAATCACGTAGTCGGCAATCTTGTTGATGGGAGCATCGGGATCGCTGTTGATAGAGATGATGATACCAGAGTCCTGCATACCAGCGATGTGCTGAATCTGTCCAGAGATACCGCAGGCGATGTAAACCTTTGGATGAACGGTAACACCTGTCTGACCAATCTGACGGTCGTGGTCGAGCCAGCCTGCATCGACGGCGGCGCGGCTTCCGCCCACCTCACCATGCAGCACCTTAGCCAACTGAAACAGCATGTCGAAGTTCTCCTTCGAGCCCATGCCATAGCCACCAGCCACCACGATAGGCGCGCCCTTCAGGTTGTGCTTGGCAGCCTCCACGTGGTGGTCGAGCACCTTCACGACGAAAGCCTCGGGGCTGACATACTTAGAGACCTCGGGATAGACGACCTCCTTGCGGCACTCACCCTCGTAGATGGCCTTCTGCATCACGCCAGAGCGTACAGTAGCCATCTGAGGACGGTGGTCGGGGTTCACGATGGTAGCTACGATGTTGCCACCGAAGGCGGGACGAATCTGATAGAGCAGCTGCTCGTAGTGCTTACCGCTCTTGGCGTCGTCATACGGACCAATCTCCAGCTCGGTGCAGTCGGCGGTCAGACCGCTGGTCAGCGACGACGACACACGGGGACCTAAGTCACGGCCGATGACGGTAGCACCCATCAGGCAAATCTGCGGCTGCTCCTCCTTGAAGAGATTCACCAGGATGTCTGTGTGGGGAGCCGAGGTGTAGGGGAACAGATCCTTAGCGTCGAAGACAAACAGTTTGTCAACACCGTAAGGCAGAATCTGATCCTCCACCTTGCCCTTGATGTCGGTACCGGCAACAACGGCGTGGAGCTCAACACCCAGTGTATTGGCGAGCTTGCGACCCTTGGTCAGCAACTCCTGAGATACTTCCTGTACTTGAGTACCTTCAATTTCGCAATATACAAATACGTTGTTCATATCTCTTATCCAATAATCTTCTCGTCCAACAATTCTTTGATCATTCCCTCGACATCAGCATCAGAAGCCGTCAAAGTCTTCGACTCCTTAGCCTGGAACACGATGTTCTTGATAGCCTTCACCTTGGTAGGCGAACCGGCAAGACCGCATTGCTGAACGTCGCCATCGACGTCGGCAACTGACCACTGGTTCAGGATGGCCCCCCTTTCGACCCCCGAGGGGGTTACAAAAGCATTAGAGGCCCCCTCGGGGGCAGTCTGGGGGGCTTCCAGCGGGCAATGGTCCCACTTGTGTTTCATCACTAACTTCGCATTGCGGGGACGGCAGGGCGCAGCACTTCCGTTAACGGTAATCACCACGGGCAGCGGAGCCTCAACAGTCTCCACACCACCGTCGATGACGCGCTTGATGGTGGCTTTGCCATCCTTCACCGAGAGCACTTCTTCGGCGTAGGTCACCTGATTGAGGCCTAATTTCTGAGCCACCTGAGGACCTACCTGAGCCGTATCACCGTCGATGGCCTGACGGCCGCCGATGACGATGTCAACATCGCCAATCTTCTTGATGGCGGTGGCAAGAGCGTATGAGGTTGCGAGCGTATCGGCGCCGGCGAACAGACGGTCGGTGAGCAGCCAGCCTGTGTCGGCACCGCGATAGAGTCCCTGACGGATAATCTCACCTGCACGTGGAGGACCCATCGTGAGGATTCCAACTGTTGAGCCTGGGTTCTGCTCCTTCAGGCGAAGGGCCTGCTCCAGGGCGTTTAAGTCTTCGGGGTTGAAGATGGCGGGCAGGGCAGCACGGTTCACCGTTCCTTCGGCAGTCATGGCGTCCTTACCCACGTTTCGGGTGTCTGGCACTTGCTTGGCCAGCACAACAATTTTTAATGCCATATAAATATAATAATGTGTAAATTTGATTAGCTTCTTAAAAATCGGCTGCAAAGGTACGCTTTTTTGCGCACACAGCCAAATAAATGGCACAAAATCCGCCAATTTGTGCACAAATACCCCGCTTTTGTGCATCAAACGGCATTGCTGTCGTCCTTTGGGGAAATGTTCCCTATTTGTAACCACGTGGGTTACTGACTGTAACCCGCGTGGTTACTGACAGTAACCCACGTGGTTACTGTCAGTAACCTCCCATGTTACCGATGTTTTGAAGCTTTTCTGCTTTTTCGTAGACGGCCCGGCTGCTGGCTGAGCGCATATCTGAACAAAAGGAAATGATTTTTTTCTCCAAAAAATTGTACGTTTCGGAAATTGTTCGTAACTTTGCACCAAATAGTTACATTCTATTTATTTATTAACTAAAACTTTTTGATTATGAAGAAAAACCTACTCAAGACATTCTTTCTTACCGCCGCAATGGCAGTAGGAATGACGGCCCAGGCACAGACCGACGTCACCAGTCAGTACGTTGTCAACCCGGGATTCGAAGCCTGCACACCGTCTGAAGGCAATCTTGCTACTTCGAAAGAAGGCCTTGGCGTTGACTATTCTGATGCGGGCTGGACATTCTTGTACGACCAGCAGGCCGAGACATGGTCAATGTCAGCAGTCTTTGCCTATGGAACTGACGGCCAGATCAATGGTGCGCCTATTCCCGCAACCGACAATGCTGGAAATAGCGGTAATGCCTTAGGCATCTCCGTTGGTTGGTCGCATGCCTTCTATTATCAGTCCGCTGAGGCAGTAACCTTGCCTGTAGGTCATTATGAGCTGACAGTCTATGCTTACAATGCCAATGGAGGTGCTCAGCAGTTCAAGTCACTCTTAGGCTTTGTTCCTACTGAGGGAACGGCTTTCCTGTCAACTAAAACATCATTTGCTTCTTCAGAATGGGTGACCGATGTTGTTTCTTTCGATATTACAGAACCCACTGAGGGCAAATTCCAAATAGGTGGACAGGCAGTTTCTGGTGGCTCTGGATCCAATGCAAAGATATTCTTCGACAACATTTCGCTGACTTGGTCAGATCCTTTAAGTGCATTCAAGGCATCTTTACAGAACGAGATTGAAGCTGCCGAGGCTTTGTTGGGTACAGAGGCTTTCACGGAAGGACAAAGTGACCTCTCGAATGCCATTGCTGCTGCCGTCAGCGCACTCGCCAGCGCTACTACTGCTGAAGAGCTGGGTGCTGCCCTTGAAGCCCTGCAGCAGGCTGAGCAGGCTTTCCTCGAGGCCAACATGCTTAGCAAGCAGAAGTACATCATTCAGAATGTCAGCGCAGCTTTTGAAGAAGACGCTCCTTCGTTCTGGGGCGTCGGCAACAGCTGGGGCACACAGGCCACGTTGGTACCCCATCCTGAATATGTGACACTGATACCAATGCCCAATGGCAAGTACTGGTTGGAGTCACAGGTAGCCAATAAGGAAAACTCGTGGTACTTCAATGGTGATTTCATGGATCAGACGCCTGCTATTGAGCTGACTATTACAAAAGTGGCTGAACCCCTTGGCTATATCGACGATGACGAGACAATTCCCCTCTATACCTATACCATTGCCAACGGCGACAACTACTTCGGCTGGGACGGTGAGAGCACAGTGTTAGGCAAGAACCTGGCTGCTGACAGCGAGAATGCGCTTTGGATAATTGCTTCACTCGACCAGGCCAAGGCAGGCCTGAGCGCTGCTACCGAAGAAGACCCGATGGATGCCACGTTCCTCATTGAGGATCATGACTTCGGCCGCAACAACCGCAATCAGGCTTTCTGGAACGTGAGCGAGGACTGCACGAACAAGAATCTTAGCGGTGGTAACAACATTAACAACTGTGCTGAGAGCTACCACAGCGTATTCACCATCAGCCAGACCATTGAGGGTGCACCCGCTGGCGTCTATGAGCTGACAGCTCAGGGCTTCTATCGTGAGGACACAGTGAATGATGAGATTACAACCATCGACTACCCCGTGTTCTTCGTTAACGACGAGACGGCTTCCTTCCCTGTCATGGGCGAACTGCCTGATCACGACGGAAGTGGCGTTAACAGCATGGGCGATGCCTCTGTAGAGTTTGCAGAGGGTAACTACACCATTGAGCCCATCAGGTTTACAATCGCTGAAGGTGAGCCTATAGTCATCGGCACACGCTTGGAGCAGAGCACCAACCTGTGGTGCATCTTCGACAACTTCACCCTGTTGTATTATGGCAGCGGCATCGTCGACGGCATTGAGACGGTGGGTAGCAATGTCAGCCCGAAGAGCAACGCCATCTACACGCTGGGTGGCCAGCGCGTGAACAATGCCCAGAAGGGCATCTACATCATCAATGGTAAGAAGGTGGTGAAGTAGGACAACGTATTCAACTTGTTTAAACAAAGCAGCTCGGGGGCATTGCCACGAGCTGCTTTGTTTTCTTTTTTTGCGTTTTTTTCGGCCAGTTTCTTTGTCATCTGCCAGGATTTCGCTATCTTTGCAGAGCAATACCAATATTACTACAACATGAAACACATTCTACTCAGATTATCATTTATCATCTGTTGTTTGTCATTTGGCAGTATGGCTGCACTGGCTCAAGACTTCGATACAGGTCTGATACGCCTGAAGAGCAAGCGCACATCGCGGTATCTCTCTACGGAGACAAGCGGCAGTGCCACCACCGCAGCAAAAAACCTGCAGAAGATGAGTCAGGTTTGGATACTGGAGCCATACATCGACGGCTACTACCTGCGCAGTGCCAACACGGGCGAATACCTGCAGGCCGACTATGCCGTCCCTGCAGCAGGCAAGACACGGCTCTATATCCGCAAGAGTCCTAACGCCACGGGCAATGCCCTGTTCTGGAACATCTCGTCGAAGAGCGACTTCTCGGGTTCCAACTTCCTCAACACCAATTCCAGCAGCTATGCCCTTTTCAGCTATTCCATGGATGCCGGCTGCGACTGGTATATTGAGGCCGAAACCAACTTCACCGAGGCCGACGTGCTGGCTCGGATGCAGGAACTCAGTCCTTTCACCAACGAGCTGAAGGACGGTGCCTACTACCGCCTTCACAGCATCTACAGCCGCGTGCTTACTGAGGGCAGCGACCTCTCCACAAAAGAGCCCGACGACACCAACTTCAGCCAGTATTGGCAGTTGCACAAAGGCGATAACGGCTGGAGCCTGCAGACAGCCGTCACGCAGAAATACATTCTGCGTCAGACGCAGAACAGTACGCCCTATCATTTGGGAGCCACACCGACATTCTTCAACATCAAAGCTACTGGCGACAAATGGGAAACCTACTGGACTATCAGCTATGGCTCTGACCAGGGCGGACTGCATGATGCCACCACGCAGGGACATCTCGTCGTCTACTGGAGCACCAATGCCGAAGCCAGTGTATGGAAGCTGGAAGAGGTAGAGTTAGACGAGGCTGTGCTTGAGCAGATGCGCCAGATGCAGGCCGACTATGACAATCTAGTGCAGAACAAGGCCACCTTCCAACAGCACTTGAACAACCTGTTTGATGACCAGGCATGCACCACGCTGAAGGCCGACATTCAGACGCTCAGCGACGAGGCGCTTGCTGCCAACGAAGATTTTACTGCCCTTACTGCCGACATGCAGGCCATGGTGCTGAAGGTGAAAAACAATGCCTGGCAGCAGTTCACCAACGAGGCCACTGGCTATACTGCCGGCTATGAGAAGTTCTTCCGCTTGGCCAGCTACCAGCCTTACAGCAACCACCAGACAATGGCTAACGCCAGCAACTTCACCATGAGCAACTCCTTCGGACGGCTGTCGAATCCTACGGGCATTGTGGCTAATGCCGGCGATATTGTCTACGTCTATGTAGAATCAGGGCCCAAGGCGGGTGCCACGCTGATGATGGAGGCCGTGAGCACCGACGGTGTGCCAGGCAACCATCCCACTGGCGAGACAACTACACTGAAGGCCGGTCTGAACCTGCTGCGCTACTCTGAACAGAAGATGCTTTACGTCTTCTATCAGGTGACCAATCCGAGGACGATGCTCAATACATATCCCGACATCACCGTACATATCGAAGGCGGAAGGCTGCAGGGCTACTGGGATGCTACACGCAATATGACCAATGCCGACTGGAAGCTCTTGCAGAAAGAGCTGCTCAAGGCCTGTCCTGTGCTGAACCTGAAGACGCAGCACTTGGTGTTCTGCATGGGTGCCGACCTGGTGAAGCAGGCCGAACCCAATGAGATGGAGGGCCTGATGCGCATCTGGGACCGCATTGTGGAGAACGAGGAGCGCTATATGGGCGTTGAGGACTTCGAGGGTCGCTACCGCAACGTGTGGAATGTCTTCAGCGGTGCCAGCTCCTATATGCACTCCACCACTTACGGCACGTGGTACGACGAATCGACCATCTCCACCATTATGAACTACAAGAAGATGACGCAGCCTGGCAGCATCTGGGGACCCAGCCATGAGATAGGCCACAACCACCAGGGCAGCATCAACGTCATCGGTACAACAGAGAGTTCGAACAATCTGTTCTCGAATATCAACACCTTCGAGCAGGGCATCATCACAAGCCGCCGCCAACTGCCCGTCGATGTGTTCTGTGAGCTGGGCAAGGGCACTCGCTGGTTAGAGCGCAACATCTGGCAGACCACCAGCATGTTTTTCCAGCTCTATCTCTATTTCCACGTACAGAAACACGACGAACAGTTCTTGCCCAACCTCTTCCGCGCCATGCGTAAGAATCCTATCGACAAGAGCAGCGGAAGGGGAAGCACAGACTATCTGCACTTAGCCAAGAAAATATGCGACGTGGCACAGGCTGACCTCTCGGAGTTCTTCGAGGCTTACGGCATGTTCGTTCCTGGCAACAATATCCATGTGGGCGACTACGCCGATTACTACGTCACTACCACGCAGGCAGAGATCGACGCCGCCCGCAGGTATATGCAGAAGTATGAGCGCAAGCTGGGTAACATCATGTTCATCGACGACCACTTAGAGCCGATGAAGCCCGCCGATCCCGATAACATATTCGAGGGCGTCTGCGCCACTACCAACGGAAAGAAGAAGAACAACCTGGACCAGCACAACGAGGTGGCTGAATACAAGAATCTTCCCATTGGCGAGGCCGGCGACTACGAGCTCTTTACCGACGATGCTCCTGACGTGGTCGATGACTACTACACACTTTCGTACAACAAGAAGACCATCACTTTCCGCGGCACCAACTATGCAGGACATAAGTTCTATGACGCCGAAGGCAACCTCATCTGGGCCACCAACGCCCGCAGCGTCGCCCTACCGCAGGTCGTGCTTAATCTGGGCATGGACAACGTTACTGTTATGACCGCCATGTACAACATGAAGGATGTCCTGTGTACCGACAAGAAGCCTGATTCCGACGGCATCATAGCTGTTCGCACCGATGCAGGCCACAGGCAGATGTTCAACCTGCAAGGCCAGCGCCTGCAACATGCCGCTAAGCCCGGCATCTATATTGTCAACGGAAAGAAAAACTACGTCAGACCGTAGTGGTGCTTTGAAGTAGTTAGAGGCTAATAGCAGATGACCTCTAACTACTTCTGATTCCTATAAAGTGCAGAGTATATGGCAGAGACGGTCCTGGAAACGGCGGCCGTCGCTAACATATCGGACGCCCTGGTTAATAATGGCAAACGCCAGACGATGGCCGTTGGGCGCAGTGAGATAGCCGGCCAATGAAGAAATGCCGGTGACGGTGCCCGTCTTTGCCACGACGTTGCCGCAGCAAGCCTCGTCGTCGGTCATGCGCTTCTTCAGCGTGCCGTCGACGCCTGCCACGGGCAGCGATGCCAGCAGATGGTTGTAAATGGTAGGCTGCTGCCAAGCATAGCGCAGAATCATCACCTCGGCCTCGGCAGAAAGGTAGTTATAGAGTGACAGGCCGCTGCCGTCAGCCAGACGATAGGTCTCACCCTGCAAGCCAACACGTGTAAGCAGTTCCTCCTCATACTTCTGTGCGTCGCGAGCCGTAGCCGGACGACGGCCGCAGCTGGCCGCCAGTTGATAGTAGGTTGCCTCGGCATAGAGGTTGTCGCTCTCCTTCATCATCTGCAGCAGCACATCGTCGATGCTGTGCCAACGCGTACATACCAGCGTGGCGCCGGCAGGCAGTTTGCCAGAGCTCACCGTGGCGCCAGCCGTCGATACGCCAGCGGCCCGCAATTCCTTTGTCAGCGCATTGCTGAACATCGGAGAACCTTCGATGAGCAGCGGCGACAGTGTGGGATTCTTGTCATCCCAGCACCAGCCCTCGCCCCATTTGTCCTGGTTCTTCATCGAGTAGTCGCAAACGATTTTGCCGCGCAGGCTGGTAATGCCCAGCTGGCGCACCGCCTTGGCCATCGCCTTCATGTCGCCGTTGTCGAACATCGGATCCATGCCGCCCACGCAGATAAGGTCGCCGTTGAGCTGACCCCGCGTGATGGTGCCCTTATAATAAAGAGAAGTGTTATAGCGGTGATAGACGCCGAGACGGTCGAGGGCGGTGATGGCTGTCAGCAGCTTCATTGTCGACGCAGGGCGCAGCAGTTGGCGCGCATTGTGCTGGTAGAGCAGCGAGTCGTCGGTGAGGTCCCATACCATCAGACCCAGCTGCGTCGTCTCAAGCAGTGAGTCGGTCAGCAGCGTGTCTAAGCGCAGGCACAGCGTCTCCAGATAGTTCTCGGGAATAATCACGGTGCTGTCTGTCACCATTTCTACCATTTCGTAGTGCGGTGCCAAGCTGTCGTTGCTCTCTTGACCCAAAACGGCCATGGGCAACAGCATCAGAGATAGCAAAAAGTGTTTCATTGGTGCAAAGGTACGAATAAGCGAGCGAAATACAAAGGGAAAACAAGTTTTTCTTTTGTATTTCCGAGCGGGAGTACTTTAGGCGCAGCCAAAGGTACGAATAAGCGAGCGAAATGAAGGCGCCCCAGACCCGCAGCCGCCCATCGGGGTGCTCCGCAGTAAATTTTAGAGGCTCCGCAGCTATTTTTAGAGGCTCCGCAGCAGATTTTAGAGGATCCTCCTGACACCCATCAATCTGACTGGTCGATGATTGTGATGACTATGGCACACGCCTGCCGACCATCCAATGGACCGTTAAAGGCAGAAAAATGGTATTTTTTAGCAAAAAGATAGGCGAAAGTGTCGGTTTGTCAGATTTTTAGCGTATCTTTGCCACAAAATCAAAACAATCAGCGACATGAAACTATTCGACGTTTATCCGCTCTTCGACGTAAACATCGTCAAAGGCAAAGGCTGCCGCGTCTGGGATGACAAGGGGCAGGAGTATCTTGACCTCTACGGAGGCCATGCTGTTATCAGCATCGGACATTCGCATCCGCATTATATAGAGAAGGTAACGGAGCAGTTGCAGAAGATTGCTTTCTACTCGAACTCAGTTGTGAACAAATTGCAGGTGGAACTCGCCGAGCGGTTAGGCAAGATTAGCGGCTATGAGGACTATCAGCTCTTCCTCATCAACAGCGGCGCCGAGGCCAACGAGAACGCGCTGAAGCTGGCATCATTCAAGACGGGCAATGTGCGCGTGCTCTCCTGCGAGGGCGCTTTCCACGGCAGAACGTCTCTGGCAGTGGAGGTGACGCATAACCGTAAGATTGTGGCGCCCATCAACGACAACCACCACGTGCGCTTCTTGCCGCTGAACGACCTGGAGCCTTGGGTGCGTGAGCTGTCACGCGGTGGCATCGCAGCTGTCATCCTGGAATGTATTCAGGGCGTGGGCGGCGTGAAGATGGCCACACCGGAATTCGCGCAGAAGCTGGCCTACGCCTGCAAACGTTACCACGTGCCCCTCATCTGCGACGAGATACAGTGCGGCTACGGGCGTAGCGGCAAGTTCTTCGCACATCAGCATCTGGGCATCAAGCCCGACATTATCACCATGGCTAAGGGCATCGCCAACGGATTCCCCATGGGTGCCGTGATGATCAGCCCCGACTTCGAACCCGTCTACGGGCAGCTGGGCACCACTTTCGGCGGCAACCATCTGGCATGCGCCGCTGCCTTGGCTACGCTCGATGTGATGGAAGATGAGGGACTGGTGGAGAACGCCCGTGTCATCGGCGACTACCTCATGGAGGGCATCCGCAACATAGGCAGCTCGCACATCAAGGAGGTGCGCGGCCGCGGCCTGATGATTGGCATCGAGCTCGACATGCCGCACAAGATGGTGCGCAAGCCGCTCATCCGCCACGAGCATTGCTTCACGGGCGCTGCAGGAGAGAACATTCTGCGCCTGCTGCCGCCGCTGTGTCTGACAAAGGCCGACGCCGACGACTTTATAGAAAGACTCATCAGAGTACAACCGGAGGAAGATTGAAAATTGAAGAAGATGAAGATAACAATGATAGGCGCGGGCGCCATGGGCGGCGCCACCGCCGAGGGCCTGCTGAAGGCCGGACATGAAGGGAAAGATATCTGCGTGAGCGACCCGTCGCAGGCCGTGCTCAGCAAGTTTGCAGCATTGGGCGTCAGCACCACTACCGACAACGCAAAGGCTGTGGCTGATGCCGATGTGGTGATGGTCGTCGTGAAGCCGTGGCTGGTGGAGCAGGTGCTCTCAGGCATTAAGGACGCGCTGCGCCCCGACAGGCAGACGCTGGTGGTGATTGCCGCCGGCGTGCCATCGCAGAAGATTCAGGAGTGGCTGGGAGCGCAGTGTCCCCCGCTGTTCCTCTGCATCCCGAACATAGCCATCGCGCAGCTACAGTCCATGACCTTCCTCGTCCCGTGTGCTGCGACTCAGTCGCAACAGACAGAACAGGTGAAGGAGCTCTTCGAAGAGATGGGGCAGGTGATCATCACCGACGAGCAGCACCTCGCCGCCGGCACGACGCTGGCCTCCTGTGGCATTGCCTACGCCATGCGTTACATCCGTGCTGCCAGCGAGGGTGGCGTGGAATTAGGTTTCAAGGCCGACGATGCCAAGAACATCGTCATGCAGACGATGAAGGGTGCCGTAGAGCTGCTCCAAGCCAGCGGTATGCATCCTGAGCAGGCCATCGATTTAGTGGCGACGCCTGGCGGTGTGACCATCAAAGGCCTCAACGAGATGGAGCATGCCGGTTTTACGTCTGCCGTCATTCGCGGCTTGAAGGCCGGCTTAAAGTAATGTCACTCAACATTTAACAATAAACACTCAACAATGGAATCAAGACTTGTCATCTACAATACACTGACACGACAGAAAGAACGTTTCGAACCGCTGCACGCCCCTAATGTGGGCATGTATGTCTGCGGCCCCACCGTCTATGGCGACCCGCATCTGGGTCACGCCCGTCCTGCCATCACCTTCGATATTCTCTTCCGCTACCTCAAGCATCTGGGCTATAAGGTGCGCTATGTGCGTAACATCACTGATGTGGGCCACTTGGAGCACGACGCCGACGAGGGCGAAGACAAGATTGCCAAGAAAGCCCGGCTGGAGCAGCTGGAGCCGATGGAGATAGCGCAATACTACACCCGCCGCTACCATCAGGCTATGGACTCGATGGGCGTCTTAAGGCCCAGCATTGAGCCATGCGCCACAGGCCATATTATTGAGCAGCAGCAACTGGTGCAGCAGATTCTCGACAACGGCTTTGCCTACGAGAGCAACGGCAGCATCTACTTCGACATCGAGGCCTACAACAAGAAATACCAGTATGGCATCCTCAGCGGACGCTCGCTTGAGAACGTGAAGGACGCCAGCCGCGAATTGGACGGCGTAGGCGAGAAGCGCAACCAGGCCGACTTCGCCCTGTGGAAGAAGGCACAGCCTGAGCACATCATGCGCTGGCCCTCGCCCTGGAGCGACGGATTCCCCGGCTGGCACTGCGAGTGCACGGCAATGGGCCGCAAGTACCTCGGCGAGGAGTTCGACATCCACGGTGGCGGCATGGATCTCGTCTTCCCCCACCATGAGTGCGAGATTGCCCAGGCACAGGCCGCCATGGGCCATCAGGCTGTGAAGTATTGGATGCACAACAATATGATTACCATCAACGGGCAGAAAATGGGCAAGTCGCTCGGCAACTTCATCACCCTTGAGCAGTTCTTCACCGGAAAGCACGAATTGCTGTCGAAGCCCTATTCGCCCATGACCATCCGCTTCTTCATCCTCTCCGCTCACTATCGCGGCACCGTTGACTTCAGCGACGAGGCCTTGCAGGCTGCCGAGAAAGGCTTGGAGAAACTTACCAACGCCATCGCCGACCTTGAGCGCATTGCGGTGATGCCTCAATGTGACACAGAGACAGAAAAGGTGGTCAAGACCCTGCGCAACCGCTGCTATGACGCCATGAACGATGACTTGGCCACGCCGCAGGTCATCAGTCTGCTCTTCGAGGGCGCAACCGTCGTCAACCGTCTTGTTGACCACAAGGCCACCATCTGCGCCGACTGCCTGAAGGAGCTGAAGGAGGTGATGCATCTCTTTGCCGAGGACATCCTCGGATTAAGCAACGTTTCTTCACAAGGCAATGAGACTGAAGCCCGCGAGGAGGCCTTCGGAAAGGTCGTAGACATGGTGCTCGACCTGCGCGCCAAGGCCAAGGCCGCCAAAGACTGGGCCACCAGCGACCAGATTCGCGACGCCCTCGCCGCCGCCGGCTTTGAGGTGAAGGACACTAAGGACGGTGTCACCTGGAAACTGAACAAATAGAGCCGTTGAAATGACAAGAGGACGCCACACTTGCAACACGCTGAAAGCCATCCGCAAGCAGATTGCAGAGGCTAACGAGATTGAATACGAGCCGCAGGAATGTACCCACGAGGGTGACTGCGCCGGCACCTGTCCTGCCTGTGAGGCTGAGGTGCGCTACCTGGAAAGCGAACTCCTGAAGCGGAAAAAGCTGGGCAAGAAGGTGGCCGTGGCCGGCATCGCCATGGGTATGGTCGGCCTGAGCGGCTGCGGTGTAGGCAAGCTTATTCAGCCGCCCCTTGCCGGCATCCCCGTGATGCCGCCTGAACCTCCAGTAATGGTAAAAGACAGTCTTGAAAAAGAACTGATGGGCAAACCGCTGAGAATGACCGAAGACAGCATCCTGCCTGTGAAAGCCAACGAGAAGGTGCTGGATGGCATCGTGGAAGAGCAACCTCATTTCCCTGGCGGACAGACAGCCTTGGAGGCCTATCTGAAAGAAAATGTCCAAATGCCTGACGAAGAATGTGTTGTCGGTCGCGTCATCGTTTCTTTCAGCATTGGGAAAGACGGCAGCATCAGCGACGCAAAGGTGGTCAAGTCGCTCAGTCCGGCTTGTGATAAGGAGGCGCTTCGTGTGGTCAAAGCCATGCCCAAATGGCATCCCGGCAAGCAGCTTGGCAAGGTTGTCATTACCAAATACTCCCTTCCTGTCACTTTCAAGGCTGAGTGAAAGCCCCGCTCATAGCCATCGCCCGCCATCGGCTCACCGTCGATGGCGACGGCGTCACCACGCTGGTGGCCTTTCACGGCTGCCCTTTGCGTTGTGCCTATTGCCTCAACCGCCAGTGCTGGGAGGAGGAAGGCATTTGGCAGTGGATGACGCCTGAGGAGCTGGTGGATGAGCTGATGAAGGACAACCTCTACTTCTTGGCCACTGGCGGCGGCGTCTGCTTTGGCGGCGGCGAGCCGCTGCTCTACAGCGACTTCATCGAGCGCTTCGCCCAGCTCTGTCCGAAAGAGTGGCACATCTATTTAGAGTCGTCGCTCAATGTGCCGGCCGAGCGGCTTGAGACCGTCATTCCCTACGTACATTATTATTATATAGATGTGAAGGATTTGAGTCCCGACATCTACCAGCGCTACACGGGCGGCACACCAGCCCTCGTGCAGCAGAACCTGCATTTGCTTGCCAGTCGGCATTTGCAGGAGCACGTCACCATCCGCCTGCCTCTTATTGCCAACTACAATACCGCTGCCGACCGCCAGCGCAGTCAGCAGCAGCTTGAGGCCTTGGGCTACACCCGTTTCGATTGCTTCGAATACTATGTAGATAAGCGCGCGTCACTACTTCGCTAAAAACGTATTTGTTCCCTTTTGTAACCACGTGGGTTACTAACAGTAACCCGCGTGGTTACTGACAGTAACCCACGTGGTTACTAACAGTAACCCTCGATGTTACCGACATTTTGAGCATCCTGTGGCTAAAATGGCTCGCAATTGCAGAAACGAGAGAAAGTTTTTTTAATGGAAAGGCCGTCATATTAGAAATAATGTGTACTTTTGTAGGCTGAAAGCCGAATCTGAATAAAGAAACATATAGGATTATGAAACGACTGTTGATTTTATCTGTGTTCGCCCTGGCCGCAGCAGGCGCCCTGGCGTGTACAAACTTCATCGTAGGCAAGAAGGCATCGAAGGACGGCTCCGTCATCTGCTCCTACTCTGCCGACAGCTACGGCATGTTCCAGGGACTGGTGCATTATCCCGCCGCCCGTCACCCCAAGGGCACGATGCGCGATGTGCGTGACTGGGATACCAACAAATACTTAGGCCAGATAGCCGAGGCTGAGGAGACTTACAACGTCATCGGCAACATCAACGAGTGGCAGGTCACCATCGGCGAGACGACCTTCGGCGGACGTGAGGAGATGGTCGATACAACCGGCATCATCGACTACGGCTCGCTCATCTACATCGCCCTGCAGCGCTCGAAGACGGCCCGCGAGGCCATCAGCGTGATGACTTCGCTGGTGGAGCAGTACGGCTATTGCTCTGAGGGCGAGACGTTTACGATATGCGACCCCAACGAGGCTTGGATCATGGAGATGATGGGCGCCTTTGTCAACGACTCTGTCATGTCCACCCTGAAGCCTGCCGCCAAGAAGCAGCTGGGGCGCACCGTGTGGGTGGCCATGCGCATACCCGACGACATGATTTGCGGTCACGCCAACCAGAGCCGCATCACCACCTTCATGCCTGCCAAGAAAGAGGAAAAAGGCAAGGAGACCGTGCTGTGGTCGAAAAACGTTGTCAGCTATGCCCGCATCATGGGATGGTATGACGGCAAGCGCGACCAGGACTTCAGCTACAATGCAGCCTACGCAGCACCCGATTTCTCAGGGCGCCGCATCTGCGATGCCCGCGTGTGGCAGTTCTTCAACCGCTATGCCGACGGTATGGACCGCTATATCCCCTGGGCTGAGGGCCACGACCCCAACGCTGAGGTGCTGCCGCTGTGGGTGAAGCCCAACCGTCTGCTCTGCGTGGCCGACGTCGAGGCTGCCATGCGCGACCACTACGAGGGCACACCCTTCAGTGTGGCAAGTGATGCCAAGGGCTCGGACATTGGCGGCGGCATCTGGGAGATGCCCTACAGACCAACGCCGCTGTACTTCGAGGTCGATGGAAAGAAATATTTCAACGAGCGCCCTGTCAGCACGCAGCAGGCAGGCTTCGTCTATGTCAGTCAGATGCGCTCGTGGCTGCCGCGTGAAGTGGGCGGCTGCTTCTGGTTTGCCAACGACGACGGCAACATGGTGCCTTTCACGCCTGTGTACTGCTGCGCTACCGAGTCGCCAAAGCCTTATAACACACCGGGTGCCGACGACCTGACGTTCTCAATGGACAATGCCTTCTGGGTGCAGAACTGGGTCAGCAACATGGTTTATCCTCGCTATGCAATGATGTTCCCAAGTCTGGAACAGGTGCGCGACTCGCTCGACAACAGCTACTTCCGTCTGCAGAAGGAGGTGGAGGACAAGGCACTGTCGCTCAACGGCGACGCACGCGTGGCCTATCTCACCGCCTATACCGCCGAGAAAGCCGAGCAGATGCTGGCGCGCTGGAAGCAGCTGGCCACGTACCTCATCGTGAAGTACAACGACATGACCTCAAAGCCCGAGGACGAGCATGGACGCTTCCTGCGCACGCCCAACGGCCTCGGTGCCACTGTGAAGCGTCCCGGCTATCCGCAGCGCTTCGCCCGCGAGCTTATCCGCCAGACTGGCAGTCGCTATGAGGTAAAGGAGTAAGGATGTTTAGGAGTATAGGAGTAAAGGAGTGAGGGAGTAAAGGAATATGAAGAAATGTGCTTTTCTCATAGCTATGCTGATGCTGGCCATTTTAGGCAGAGCACAGATGGCTGAGCCCGTGCACTTCAGCAGCGAGATGAAAATGCTGGAGGGAAACAATGCGGAAATCGTTTTCAGTGCCACCATCGACCCCGGCTGGCACGTTTATTCCACCGACATCAGCGACGATGGTCCCACCCGCGCCACCTTCAATGCCGACAAGCTGGAAGGCGTTGAACTGGTGGGCAAGCTGCAGCCGCGTGGTCAGGTGAAGGAACAGTTCGACGAAATGTTCGGCGCCACGCTGCGGTTCTTTGAGAATCGCGGGGCCTTTGTGCAGAAAATCCGTTTCACCAAGCCGAAGTACAACATCAGCTGCTACCTGGAGTACGGTGCCTGCAACGACGAGATGTGTATGCCGCCCACAACGGTGGAGTTCAGCAAGAGCGGCGAGGCGCCCATCGCCAGCCCCTCCCCCGAGGAGGAGGGCTTGGATGGTTCAAGCACAGATGCTGCTGCTCCTCAATCCGCAGAATCAGATAGCTCTGTAGTAGACACTCCCCAGCAGCCTTTAGAATCGGATAGTCTAATCAGCCTTCCTTCCCTTGGAGAGGAAGCGGGTGTCAGCTCTCTTTGGGCGCCCATCACCGACGAGCTGAACGCCTTTGGCTCGACGGCGGGCGACGGCGACATGAGCCTGTCGTGGTGGATGATTTTCCTGGAGGGCCTGCTGGCAGGTTTCCTCGCTATCCTCACACCCTGTGTCTGGCCTATCATTCCGATGACGGTCTCGTTCTTCCTGAAAAGAAACAAGGATAGGAAGAAAGCCATTCGCGAGGCCATTATCTATGGACTCAGCATCGTGGTCATCTATGTGTTGCTGGGTCTGCTGGTGACGCTGCTCTTCGGAGCCTCGGCACTGAACGCACTCAGCACCAACGCTGTTTTCAACATCATTTTCGCCCTGTTGCTCATTGTCTTTGCTGCCTCGTTCTTCGGAGCGTTTGAGCTGACGCTGCCATCTTCTTGGTCGAACAAGATGGATGAGAAATCAGAAAAGACAACAGGCTTGCTCTCCATTTTCTTCATGGCCTTTACCCTCGTCCTGGTCTCCTTCTCATGCACGGGTCCCATCGTGGGCTTCCTGCTGGTAGCCGTCTCGACGCAGGGCGACATTGTCGCACCCACCATTGGCATGTTGGGCTTTGCCATCGCACTGGCCATCCCGTTTACGCTCTTCGCCCTCTTCCCCTCGTTGCTGAAGCAGGCCCCGAAGTCGGGCGGATGGATGAATACGGTGAAGGTGGTGCTGGGCTTCATCGAGCTGGCCTTCGCCCTGAAGTTCCTGAGCGTGGCCGACCTGGCCTATGGCTGGCATCTGCTCGACCGTGAGACGTTCCTCGCACTCTGGATTGTGCTCTTTGCCCTGTTGGGCGCCTATCTGCTTGGATGGCTGAAATTCCCGCACGACGACGACAGTCGCAAGACCAACGTGCCGCAGTTCTTCCTCGGATGGGTGTCGCTGGCTTTCGCCGTCTATATGGTGCCTGGCTTGTGGGGCGCTCCGCTGAAGGCCATCAGCGCCTTCTCGCCGCCTATGAACACGCAGGATTTCAACCTTTACGAGGGCAGTGTGGAGGCCAAGTACACTGACTACGATTTAGGCATGGCTGCCGCGCGCGCCCAAGGCAAGCCTGTGATGGTAGACTTCACCGGCTTTGGCTGCGTGAACTGCCGCAAGATGGAGGCCGCCGTGTGGACCGACCAGACAGTGCGCGACATTCTCAACGACAAGTATGTGCTCATCTCCCTTTATGTCGACGACAAGACGCCGCTGCCCGAACCCGTCGAAGTGGCCGACGTCGACGGCACCACACGCAAGCTGCGTACCGTGGGCGACAAGTGGAGCTATTTAGAGCGCTTGAAGATTGGTGCCAACACCCAGCCGTTCTACGTGCTCCTCGACCCTGCCACAGGTAAGCCGTTGAATGGTCTGCGATCCTACGACGAGGACATCGCTGCCTATATCGATTTTCTCGAGAAAGGCCTGAAAAACTTTTCCGCAAACGACAAATAGCTGGCTATGGTAGACAAGGAAACACGCGAACGAATCATCGCCCTGGTGCATAAGGAGGTGGTGCCTGCCATCGGCTGTACTGAGCCAATGTGCGTAGCGTTGTGCACGGCTAAAGCCACGGAGCAATTAGGGCAGAGACCGGAGAAGATTACCGCCCTGCTGAGTGCCAATATCCTGAAGAATGCGATGGGTGTGGGCATTCCGGGAACGGGAATGACGGGTCTGCCTATCGCCATTGCCTTGGGTGCCCTCATCGGCAAGAGTGAGTATCAGTTGGAGGTGTTGAAAGACCTGACGCCCGAGATGCTGGAAGAGGGTAAGCGCTTTGTCAGCGAGGGCCGTATCGACATCGGGCTGAAGGAGGGAATCGCGGAAAAACTGTATGTGGAAATCATCGCAGAAGCCAACGGACAGAGTGAGACAGCCATCATTGCGGGAAGCCATACACATTTCATAGAGGTGAGAAGTGAGGGGCAAGATGTGAGAGAATTGTCTGACGGCGAATCCGCTGCTTCATGTAATCTCTTACCTCTTAATCTTCGTCTTGTCTACGATTTTGCCACCACG
The DNA here is from genome assembly GCA_902778535.1 of uncultured Prevotellaceae bacterium. Lineage (GTDB taxonomy): Bacteria > Bacteroidota > Bacteroidia > Bacteroidales > Bacteroidaceae > Prevotella. The sequence continues at coordinate 7,330 of CACYYG010000034.1, read as the reverse complement.
GCACCCCTTGAGGAAATTCGCTTCATCGAGGAGACGCGCACCTACAACATGAATGCGGCGCGCGAGGCTTTGAAAGGCAATTATGGCCACAATCTGGGCAAGACCATTGACAGGCCGCTCTCGAAAGGCATCTTCGGCAATAGCATCTTCTGTCACATCATTGCCCGCACGGCCTCGGCTTGCGATGCGCGTATGGGCGGTGCAATGATTCCCGTGATGAGCAACTCGGGCAGTGGCAACCAGGGCATCTGTGCCACTAACCCCGTCTGCGTCTATGCCAAAGAAAACGAGAACACGGAGGAAGAACTCATTCGCGCGCTGATGCTCAGCCACCTCACCGCCATTTACATCAAGCAGTCGCTGGGCACGCTGTCGGCGCTCTGCGGATGCGTCATGGCCTCGATAGGTTCCAGCGTGGGCATCACTTATCTGATGGGTGGCAACTACGAACGCATCTGTGCTTCGGTGAAGAATATGGTGGCCAACCTGACGGGCATGATTTGCGACGGTGCTAAGCCGTCGTGCTCACTGAAAATCACCAGCGGCGTCAGCACCGCTGTCCTTTCTGCCCTGCTTTCGATGGAAGGCAAATGCGTCAGTTCGCAGGAAGGCATTGTCGACGACTGCGTGGACAAGAGCATCCACAACCTCACTGCCATTGGTGCCAACGGTATGGGGCCTACTGATGAAATGGTGCTGAAGATAATGACCTCGAAAGGCTGTTAGACCCCAGCCTTTACAGCAATAATCCTATCTGGGTGACGGCAGCCGAGACGACCCATGCAATGGCAGTGGTGTAGCCGGCCGCTGTGAGGGCCCAGCGCCACGAACCCGTCTCATGCTTGATGGCGGCGATGGTGGCGATACAGGGGAAATAGAGGAGGACGAAGAGCAGGAAACTGTAGGCCACAAGCGGCGTGATGCCTTCTAATCCGCCAAGGACGCCGATGGTTGAGGCTACGATTTCCTTGGCACCCACGCCGGCAATGAGGCTGACGTCAAGCTGCCAGTCGAAGCCCTGCAGGGCAAACAGCGGCTCCACCAAGCGCCCCATCGTGCCAATGAAGCTGTCCTCCATCGACGGTGCCACGCCCATCGTGCCGAAATAGCCCAAAGCCCATACGATAATGCTGGCCACAAGGATGACGCCGCCCATCTTCTTCAGATATTCCTTACCTTTCTCCCACGTATGGCGGGCGCAGGCCTTCGCCGTAGGCCAGCGGTAGGGCGGCAGCTCCATCACAAACGGCGTGTCCTCGCCCTTGAAGACGAATTTCGACAATAGCTTACTGACGATGACGGCCATTGCGATGCCAATGGCATAGAGCGAGATCATCACCCACGAGCGCCATTGTGGAGCGAAGAACAGCCCCGTAATCATAATATAGATGGGCAGGCGCGCCGAGCACGACATGAACGGCAGCACCAGCATGGTGATGAGACGCGAGCGCCGGCTCTCCACAGTTCGTGTAGCCATCACGGCAGGCACGTTGCAGCCGAAGCCCATGATGAGGGGAATGAACGACTTGCCGTGCAGCCCCATCTTGTGCATCAGCCGGTCCATGATGAACGCGGCACGGGCCATGTAGCCCGAATCCTCCATAAAAGATATGAAGAGGTACAATATCAGTATCTGCGGCAGGAATATAATGACTGCTCCTACGCCGCCGATGATGCCGTCGACCACCATCGAGCGCAGCGGTCCGTCGGGCATGACACCCTCTATCCACTCGCCCAGCATGCCGACGCCCGCATCTATCCAGTCCATTGGATACTGACCGATGGCAAAGGTGGTCTGGAACATGACAAAGAGAATGGCGAAGAAGATGGGGAAACCCACATATTTGTTCGACAGAACGCCGTCGATGAGGTGTGTCATGTGATAGGTGTCCTCCTTCGTGCCCGTCAGATAGCCTGCCTCCGTCAGGGCGCCGTTGATGAAGCCGTACTTTGCGTCCATGATGGCCGTCTCGGTGTCGTCGCCCGTCTCTTCCTGCACACGCAGTGAGGCACGCAGACGGGCCTGATCAATATGATTGAAGGAAGAGGGTAGAAGGTATTGCGACACCAGCTTCTCAACGTCGCTGTCGCCTTCCAAGAGTTTGATAGCCAAATGGCGTGTGCTCAGAGAGGGAGGAAGCTGGCTGCCTTTCAGCCATTTCTGAATGTCCTTGATACCGTCTTCCAACTCATGGCCGTAGTTGATGTGCAGGTGACGAGCCTCATGGCTGCGGCCCTCATAGACCTGAATGACGGCACGGAAGAGTTCCTTCACCCCCTCGCCGCTCTTGAACGACGTCGGAACCATCGGCATGCCGAAGAGCGTGCCGAGCGTTTTCACGTCAAGATGGTCGCCGCGACGCTCGAACTCGTCGTACATATTCAGCGCGCCCACCACGCGCAAGTCCATGTCGAGGAGCTGCGTGGTGAGATAAAGGTTGCGCTCAAGATTGCTGGAATCGATGACATTGATGACCACGTCGGGCATCTGTTCCTGCAGGTATTTGCGGACGTAAAGCTCCTCGGGAGAATAGCAGGAGAGAGAATAAGTGCCGGGCAGGTCGATGAGATTGAACTCATAGCCGAACATTGAGGCATGAGCCTCGGAGGCGTCGACAGTCACACCGCTGTAGTTACCCACTCGTGCGTGGGCACCGCTGGCGAAGTTGAAGAGCGACGTCTTGCCGCAGTTGGGATTGCCGATGAGTGCCACATTGATGGTGCGGCGCTGGCGGAGAGCATGATGGTAGGCTGTGCCTGAGACATCAGCGGAAAAAGTCTCCCCTTCGGTGAGAGAGTTAGAGGGGATTCCCTCCCCTGTCGTGGGGAGGCTGGAGGTGGCGATTTCTATCAGCTCTGCCTCATGGCGGCGAAGGCTCACCTCGTAGCCCATCACCTTGTACTTGACAGGATCCTGCAACGGGGCGTTCAGCAAGACTTCCACGGTTTTTCCCTTGATGAAGCCCATCTCGACAATGCGCTTGCGGAATCCGCCGTGACCGTACACCTTCACGATGACACCCTGCTCGCCAGTCCTCAGTTCTGATAGTCTCATAGTAAGTACCTTACCTTTTCATCAACATGCAAAGGTAGTCAATAAATGCAACACGGCAAAAAGAAAAAGCGCAGAAATAATGCTTAATACCTAAAAATGGGGATGCTACAGGCCTCTTGCTTTCCAAATGCGCTCCTTGGCAGCATTGATTTCCTGGAACTTTTTCTCGGCAGCACGCCGCACATCGTCGCCCAGCTTCGCCACGCGGTCGGGATGGTGCTCCAGCGCCAGCTTGCGGTAGGCTTTCTTCAGCTCCTCGTCAGTGGCCTGCGGGGTGACACCTAACACCTTGTAGTCGTCGTCGATGGTCTGTCCGCCCAGATGCAGCATCGAATCCACCTCCGACGCTGACATTTGCATCCAGCCGGCTACTTCTTTCAGTGCCGCTATCTCAACGTTGTCCACGTGGCCATCGGCCTGGGCAATCATCACGAGGAAGTTCAGCAGCTGCAGGCGTCCGCTATAGTCGAGATGCAGCACGGCTTCGGAACACGCCTGGCGTATGGTACTACGGAAGCCATTGCGCCCCTGCCGCTTCTCCTCGTCGAAAATCCGCAGCAGGATGTCGTTGCCCTGCTTCACGGCCAATTCGCCGAAGTTCTGTCGCAGGAAGTTGCGCACCAGCTCCATCTCAGAGTGCATGACGCGCCCGTCGGCCCTGATGATATAAGCCGCAAGCACCAGCATCGTCAGCAGGAAGCTGTTGCGGTCGCCCTGTGTGTCATTAGTTCTTCCCGATGAACCCTGTGCTCTGTCGGCTGGCACATCTGTCGACGAGTCGATCAATGCCCCGATGATGAAGCCCAGAATGCCACCCAGCGGTCCCAAGACGATCCAGCCCAGCGAGCCGCCTATCCATTTTCCCAGTCCCATTAACGGTTATTGGTTAATGGCGTTCAGCCGATGACGTTCATCAGGAAGTCGACAGCACCGTTGACGCCGAACTTGCGCACGTTGAGCGTGACGTCGTAGTTGCGTGCATCCTGCCAGTCGCTGCCGGTGTAGGTCTTTGTGTAGAGCTCGCGCGAGTAGTCGTTGTCAACAATCATCGCTGCAGCATCCACTTCCGAAATGTCATACTTCTCGGCAATGCGGCGCTTGCGGCAGGCATCGTCGGCATGTATGAAAATCTTCAGCGAATTGGGATAATCGCGGAAGATGTGGAATCCGCAACGCCCGATGATCACGCACGACTCCTGAGCGGCGATGCTGCGAATGGCGTCGGCCTGTGCCTCGAAGAGCTGATGCGACGTCTGGTCGTGTTCCTGTCCGTTATACTCGGCACCAGCCATATACTGGCGGTAGAAACTGGTAAAGTCGTCGCGCCACAGCGGGTTGCGGGCTTCAATCTTCTCCATAGCCTCCTCCACGCCGCCGAAGCGACGCGCCACTTCGTTTATTATCTGCTTGTCGAGCAGCTTCACGCCCAGACGGCGGGCCAGCTCGGCACCAATCTCATGTCCGCCTGTTCCAAACTGACGGCTGATGGTGATGATGAAATTCTCCTCCTTATTCATATCTGTTGAGTGTTTGTTGTTTATTGATGTGTGACTCTTGTTGAGTTATGTCGCAAAGATAGCGTTTTTTTCCTAAACAGACAAGTTTTTCACAAAAAAAATGAACACTCCTAATGCTTTTGTCGTAAAAAAACAGTATCTTTGCCCCATATTTTCATCACTCAACAAAAGACACACATCAATAAACAATAAACACTCAACAAAATGGAAAGAACATGGAGATGGTTTGGCAAGAAAGACAAGATTACCCTTGCCATGCTGAGACAAATCGGAGTGGAAGGCATCGTCACCGCATTGCACGATGTACCCTTAGGCCAGGTGTGGACGCGTGAGAAAATTCGCGACCTGCGCGAATACATCGAGAGCTACGGCATGCGCTGGAGCGTCGTCGAGAGCCTGCCTGTGGTGGAAACCATCAAGTACGGTGGCCCCGACCGCGACGAGCAGATAGAGGTGTACAAAGAGTCGTTGAGAAACCTCTCGGCAGAGGGCATCCACTGCATCTGCTACAACTTCATGCCCGTGCTCGACTGGGCTCGCACCGACCTCTTCCACAACAATCCCAACGGCGCTACGAACCTCTATTTCAACTACGCCGAGTTTGCCTACTTCGACATCTACATCCTGAAGCGCCCGGGTGCCCGCGAGGAGTGGGCGGCCTTTAAGTTTCCCGAGGGCTGGGGCGAGGGCCGCAACGTGCTGCAAGAGTGCGACGAGCTGGCCAAGACCATGACACCCGAGAAAGACCACAAGCTGGTGGAGAACATCGTCATCAAGACGCAGGGCTTCGTCTCAGGCAACTTCAGCGAAAACGACGAGGCGCCCGTGCAGAAGTTCCGCGAGTTCCTCGACCTCTACAAAGGCATCGACAAGGCACAGCTGCGTGCCAACATGAAGTATTTCCTCGAGGCCATCATGCCGACGTGCGAAGAGTGCGGCATGAACATGTGCGTGCACCCCGACGACCCGCCCATCGAAATCCTGGGCCTGCCGCGCATCGTGCGCACCGAGGAGGACATCCAGTGGTTCCTCAATGCTGTGCCCAACAAGCACAACGGTCTCACCTTCTGTGCCGGATCGCTCTCTGCCGGAGCTTACAACAACGTGGTGGACCTGGCCAGGAAGTTTGCCTCGCGCACCCACTTCGTCCATTTGCGCTCATGCCACATCTTCCCCAACGGCGACTTCACCGAGGCTTCCCACTTAGGAGGTCGCGCCGACATCATCGAGCTCTGCAGGATTTTTGAGAAAGAAAACCCGCAGCTGCCCATGCGCGTCGACCATGGCATGACCTTCACCGACCAGCCCGGAGGCATCATGGACGAGTCGAGCCACGGCCACAACGCCGGCTACACACTCCTGGGCCGCATGTTCGCCCTCGGACAGGTGCAGGGCATCCTGGCCACCGTCGACCGCGAACTGGGACTGCCCTACAAGCAGCCAGGATTCTTCGACTAAAAGAAACATCGTCAAACATTCGGTAACCACGTGGGTTACTGACTGTAACCACCCGAGTTACTGTCAGTAACCCACGTGGTTACTGTTTTTAGAAAGACGTCTGTCTTGCCGGGTCAATTTTTGGCGTATTACTTCATTCAGGTTTCTGTAGTTGTTAATTGAACACAACGACACGAAAGCACAAAGTTTTCCTGCCAACAGATGACGGACTAGCCGGGCAGTGCCGTTGATTGACGCTGCAGGCGTGATAAAACAGTAACCACGTGGGTTACTGCCTGTAACCACGCGGGTTACTGACAGTAACCACGTGGGTTACTAAAATTTTCTTTTGTTAACAAATCGCTGCGGAAAGCTGAATTGTTAAACCAAGTTTCCGCAGTTGTTGATTGAACAGCTTGTAGAAGTTGTATTACTAATTCTCTGATGAGAATCTGCTCAGTCGATGTCTAATTCTACCGGGCAGTGGTCGGAACCGAGGATGTCGGTATGTATGACTGCATCAAGGACATGCTGACGCAGCCGGTCGCTGACGACGAAATAGTCGATGCGCCAGCCTGCGTTCTTCTGACGTGCCTGAAAGCGGTAGCTCCACCACGAATAGGTTACCTGTTCGGGATATTTCCAGCGGAATGTGTCGGTAAAGCCGCTGTTCAGCAAATTGGTGAACTGCTCACGCTCTTCGTCGGTGAAGCCGGCATTGCGGCGGTTGCTCTTGGGGTTCTTCAAGTCAATCTCCTCGTGCGCCACGTTCAGGTCGCCGCAGAGGATGACAGGCTTCGTGGCATCAAGCTTCTTCAGATATTTGCGGAAGTCATCCTCCCACGACATGCGGTAGTCGAGACGCTTCAGACCGTCCTGCGAGTTGGGCGTGTAGCAGCAGACAAGGAAGAATTCGTCCATCTCTAAAGTGATGACGCGGCCCTCATGGTCGTGCAGGTCGATACCAATGCCATAGGTGACATTCAGCGGCTTGTGCTTGGTGAACACAGCGGTGCCTGAGTAGCCCTTCTTCTCGGCTGAGTTCCAATAGGAGTCGTAGCCCTCAAACTGGATGTCGAGCTGGTCGGGCTGCATCTTCGTCTCCTGCAGGCAGAAGAAATCAGCGTCCAAACTCTTGAAAGTCTCTCTGAAGCCCTTGCCCTCGCAGGCGCGCAGGCCATTCACGTTCCAACTGATGAATTTCATGTTGTTTTCTTTATTTACCTTAATTCCGCAACACTATTACAAATATAACTTTTTAAGTACCTGAGCAACAAAAAGTTGCCCAGGATTTTGCCATGTCGAAGAATTCACTTATCTT
>CACYYG010000033.1 GCA_902778535.1 uncultured Prevotellaceae bacterium | reverse complement strand
GAAAACCAGAATCCGGAACAGGCCGATGCTTCTTGTACTACTTCATTCTGTCTATGTAAGCCTTTCAAAGATCTCAATCATTGCGCGGACAAAGACTAGGCCCCTCGAAAAAAGGGGCGTTCCCTTGTTTGCGGATGCAAAGGTACGAACTTTTCCAACACCTACCAAATATTTTTGCAACTTTTTTCGTTTACCCATATTCTTTTTCTTAAATATTTACAATGGCATATACATTATTATTATATTATAGAGCTTGCTTTTTTCAAGGAAATTACATACCAATTGTCTTATTCTGTTTTTAGAAAAAATAGACATCAGCAATGCCACCATCATGCACGCTGAAAACTGGAAGCTGTTTTACTTCATGCGCACCTTGTACAAAAAAAATACACACGGTATGTACTAAAAATACACACGGTGTGTATTTTTAGTACACACGGTGTGTACGAAATGTGTACCAAATGCTTTTTTTACTGTAGAATTCGGGGGATATGAATAATCGTTAGGTGACATTATTGCGAATAATCATTTAAAAACACACCAACATTATTTTAGAAGCGACAAATGGGAAGGAACTGGCTTCAACACACCTTAAAAAAAATATCTTAAAAATTTGTCATATTACGCAAAATTCATTAAATTTGCACGCTGATAATAATAACTTACAGATTATTCATACCAAACAACTGATAAACAATGGAACACCTTATTGCCAACAGTGGAATTCAGTTTATTAGCACGGAAAAGGAGTTTAACCCTTCCGAGCAGCTGACATTCTCAAACGGACGCACCTTGAAGTATTCCTTCTGCGAGACGACCGACTTTCTGTCGGGTGAGCTCATGTTTGACCTGCTTTATTATCATAGTCAGGAGGCCATTTACATTCCCCTTGGCGAGTTGCGCCAGAGTGAGAAGGTGGAACTCCGCCCCAACGGCCATGAGGAGCTGGACGAGGCAGGCTTGCTAAAGATGAAGAAGGGCGAATCGACGACGACGTTCTCTGCCTACAAGGACGGTGATGCCGAAATTTTCAACATCAACTCTCTGGCCGGCTACCGTGTCAGGTCGCGCTTCGACGGCAGCGTGCAGCCCGCCTTTGAGCTGCTGCTTGGCAAATGGCTCCCTATGCCGATGTTTGAGAAGGACATTGACGGTACGACGACCAATGACCCGTTCACATGGTGCCGCGTGAAGATTGAGCGTGTTGGCGAGGGCAGCAGAAGGGATACCGACCGTTACCGTTTCCTATGGGCCTTCGACACGATGCTAGGCGACAACGACCCACTAGTCGAGCACAACAACATGATTATTTTCGGAGACGATGAAAAAGCTATCACACACTATAAGCGTCCCTACTTCTATGACGATGAAGGCGAGACTAAGGAATACTGCCTCTGCAACCGCGCTGACCAGCTGATGGACTTTATGTCGACGAGCCAGTATTTCTTTGCTTTCTCCGACTATATTTCATCTTTGCTGGGCCAGCTTGACCGTACTCAGTCGCGCAAGTACATCGGCTACTACATTTATCTTGTGAACTTCATCCGCGTGATGGGTGCTGCTCCCGAGGTTACCCTTCACAACAACAACCGTCGGCAGATAGACGTCGACCTGGTGATGGACATCGGCAACTCGCGCACTTGCGGCGTATTGTTCGAGGAGGGCGACTTCACAAAGGCGATGATGCTGGAGATACGCGATATGAGCGACCCGTCGAAAACCTACGAGAAGTCCTTTGACATGCGTTTTGCATTCCGCAAGGCCGACTTCGGCAACGACATCGTGCTTGACGACGACGCCTTCGAGTGGCACTCACTGGTGCGTGTGGGCGAGGAGGCCAAGCGTCTGGTGTACCGTTCGCTGGAAGAAGACGGTCTGAGCGAGCGCACGACGAACTATAGCAGCCCGAAGCGCTATCTTTGGGACTGGAAGCCCTATGATGGGCAGTGGGAGTTTTTGACCACAGTTGACGACCCGTACAATATCCGCCTGTCCGACAACATCTACGTGCCTGGGCTGTCAGACCTGTTTGACAAGACGGGCAACTATGTGGGCCCCGACAATATTGTAGAGAGCAGCGGCAACAACTACTCGCGCTCTTCCCTAATGACCTTTGTGCTCATTGAGATATTGCAGCAGGCTCAGGCCCAGATTAACAGCATCAAGTTCCGCACGAAACACGGTAACATGGACTGCCGCCGCCAACTGCGTAACATCATCCTGACTTGCCCCACGGCCATGCCTGTGAAGGAACAGATCAAGCTGCGCCAATGTGCCGAGGATGCCATCAACGCGCTGAAGCAGGGCAATCCCTCTTTTGGCGAGCCAGTGGTCATTCCCACATCGCAGTCGCTACGCGTGAAGGACGACGACGACAATGAGGGCAAGCGCATGTGGAGCTTCGACGAGGCCTCCTGCTGCCAGCTGGTCTACCTTTATGCCGAGATAGCTCAGCGCTACAGCGGCGAGATACACAAATTCTTCGAACTGAAAGGCCACGTAAGACCCGAGGAAAAAGAGGAAGGATATGAAGGCAAGTCGCTGACCATCGGCTCTATCGACATTGGCGCCGGCACGACCGACGTGATGATCTGCTCCTACCAGTGCAAGGGACAGGGCCGCAGCCTGCTCACCCCCATCCCACTCTTCTGGGACAGTTTCTATTTGGCGGGCGATGAGATACTGCACAACCTCATCCAGAATCTGGTCATCGAGGGCAAGGACGTGGGCTTGCCCGACCAAGGCAACATCTTCAGCGCGATGTATGCCCGCATGAAAAACATGACCAACGAGGAACTTCAGAAGCTGCCTTGTCTAAAAGACAACCAGGTTTATCAGGGCAAGATGTACGACATTTTGAACGAGAACAGCGACGAGCGGCGCACAGCCCTTGTCAAAGCCTTTGCCTCCAACCTGCTTCGCGACTTCTTCGGTTTTGACAGCTCCATGATGAGCTATCGCGACCGCCGCTGCCGTGTGGACTTCAACACGCAGATTTCCGTGCCCATCGCCCAGATGTATCTGGAGTTGCTGCGGCTGAAGCGCCCGCCGCGCATCTACACCTACGAGGAAATCTTCAACACGCTGGAGCCCGCCGACTACCTGCTGGATTATTTCGAGCACCACTTTGGCTTCAGCTTCAAGGAGCTGTCGTGGCGCTTCGACCCGCAAGAGGTAGCCAACATCGTGAAGGACACGATGGAGCCGCTGATGCGTCAGCTGTCGGTGGTGCTCTACGCCTACCACTGCGACGTGCTGATTCTTGCTGGTCGCCCGTCGTCGCTTGACCCCATCACCGAGTTGTTTATCAAGTACATTCCCATCTCCCCCGACCGTCTTATCCGCCTGAACGAATACCGTGTGGGCACATGGTTCCCCTTTGCCGACGGTCAGGGCTATTTCTACGACCAAAAATCGGTAGTTGCTGTTGGCGGCATGGTGGGCCACTTGGCCTCCAGTCTGGGCTTCAACGGTCTGAGCATCGACTTCAGCCGCATGATCAAGACAATGAAGAGCACAGCCTGCTACATCGGCGACTTCAACTCGCGCCGTCAGCAGGTTCCCACCAGCTACCTGACACCTGGCCACGGCTCTGCCACAGTGCAGTTCGTGGTATTTCCGTCGTTCATCGGCTGCAAGCAGTTCAACTCCCCACTCTATCAGGCACGTCCGCTCTATGCCATCTACAACAACACCAACCACCATGCTTTACGCATCACACTGACACGCAACTACCATGAGAGCCGTGAAGACCTGGAGGTGGAGGAAGTGATGGACGAGCAGGGCAACACCCTGCCGAAGTCATCTGTCGATCTGGTGCTTCAGTCAATCACCGACGACGGCAAATACTGGCTGGACAAAGGCGAATTTGAACTGGCCATCAAATAATAAACATATTACCCGAAAAGACGAAGAACCATGATACAGAAGATAAATAAACAGATAAGTGCCATCAACGACTCACTGGCCTGGATTAAGAAACACAAGCCCGAGCACTATGAACAACGGTTCATCTCATTGATAGAATGTCGTAAGGAACTAAAAAAGATAAAGGCCGCTGCCATCAACAATCCTGGCATCGCAGCCTTCGGAAAAAGCCAGGTAGGCAAAAGCTACCTCATTAGTTGCCTGTTGCAGGATAATGGCAAGCCGTTCATGGTCAAGGCCGGCAATGAACAATATAATTTTGTGAAGGATATCAACCCGCCCAGCGAGGAAGGCGGCGGCCGCGAGTCAACGGGCGTGGTAAGCCGTTTCTCGTCGTTCAAGCGCCGTCCTGAAGAATACAGTAATCAGCTTCCCGTGATGGTGAATACCTTCTCGCTGACCGATGTCATCATGATTTTGGCAGACAGCTATTATAATGACATCAAGGAACGCTCCTCTCACAGTGACAAAGAACTGGAAGAACTGTGCGACAGCATTACCGAGAAATACCGAAGCATGTCGCTTGTCGACAATCCTGTCATAGGTGCTGACGATGTACTCTACATGAAGGACTACTTTAAGAAGCACAACACCGAGGCACAGTCCATCAATCGCTCGGCCTTCTTCGACAAGGTGGCGCTCATCATCGACCGCGTTCCCTTTTCGGAATATGTCAACATTTTCTCCAATCTATGGTATAAGAACCCGTACATCACGCAGCTCTACAATATTATCTTTACCGTTTTGCGCACATTCAACTTCGCTCGCAACATCTATCTACCCATCGAGTCCGTGCTGCATCAACAGATTAAGGAAAACACCATTATGAGTGTGCAGTGTCTGAACCAATTGTTTGAAGACAACCCCATTTATACCACTGATGTCTACGTGCAGGAGAACGGACAGTTCAACAAACGTGCTACCAACTTCTCGAAGAGTGCGGTATGCGCTATCTGCTCAGAGGTCATCTTCAAAATAGAAGAAAGTTTCCTGTCAAGTAAAAGTCAATATGACTTCTCCCACATAGGCAACGACGTGGCCATGCGCCTAACGCACGAAAACATTGAGATGGAAATGCTTCGCGATAACGACTTGCTGGACTTCCCCGGAGCCCGCTCACGCTTGGAACTGAAAGAGGACACTCTGAGCGATAAAGGCATCATACTCAACTGCTTCCTGCGCGGCAAGGTGGCTTATCTCTTCAACAAATTTAACGAGGAGATGGGTATCAACATATTACTCTACAGCCATCACAACAAGGACAACGATGTGACCTATCTCTACAAGCTTGTGGAAGAATGGGTGAACAACTACGTTGGTGCAACGCCCGAAGAACGTCGCAAGAAACTGGAGGCTACTGAAGTGTCACCGCTCTTTTATATCGGTACGATGTTCAATCTTGACATGCAACTGGGCGTTGAGAAGGCAACTCCCACAGAGCAGAGCATCCACCAGCGCTGGAAAGGACGCTTTGAGACCGTCATGAACAAGCAGTGCTTCAATCTCGACGCCGTGCAGTGGCTAAAGAACTGGACACGCGAAGGCGAATATTTCCAGAACAGCTACATGTTGCGCGACTACAAGTTCTCAGGCACCAAGGCCGGATTATACAAAGGATTCGAGGAGACTGGTCGCGAAACCAGCCTCATCATGAGCGATGACTACTACCAGATGATGCGAAAGACATTCATTGAAGATGAATATGTCAAGCAGTACTTTGCTGACCCAGCTCTTTCGTGGGATGTGGTAGCATCTATGAACAACGATGGTGCCCTTTGGGTAATGCAGAACCTCGAAAAGGTAGCCAAACGTATGGACAAAGCCAGAGAGCAGCAGTTCGAAGACATCATGAGAAAGAACGCGAACCGTGTCAGAAGCATCATGGAAGAGTTCCACGTATCCGAGAACATTGATGAGATTCTGCGTGACAACATTCGCAAGGCCAATGCTATCATCCGCGAGATGGACTTCACCTGCAACGAGGACAACTATTTCTTCGGCCATCTCTTACAGGCGCTGCAAATCACCGAGACACGCTGTCTGCAGAAAGTACACGACATGATTCAAAGTGGCGATTTGGGACAAGCCAACAACAATTTCAAGGACTACGAGATTATCCTTAAGCGTTGCGCCGCCTTCCGCGGCTGCAAGAACTTCGACGAGTGCTGGGAACAGTTCATGACCGTATATTCTTTCGATGACAAAGATGAAGCCGAAAAATATCTGGCTACGCGTAAAATTGACTATCACCTGCTTTTCTCTGGCACATTCAAGAAAAAGACAAACTCATGCGTTCTTGCCGATTGCGTTTACGATGTTTGGAAGAAAACCATCAAGTCGGTGGAGTTCACCAATCAGGTTTTGGCCAATCAGCATTTCGACAGCGTTGTTATGTCTACGTTGATTGATAACATCATCGATACCAGTAACTATCTGAAGTTGAACGAGCTGATGGCTGATGCCATTGCTGAATACGTGAACGTCATCTTCATCTTCAAAATCAACGAGAGCCTCGTGGCCGACATTCTCTCGAGCACTATCAACCGGTTCGTCATCGATTTGGGCTACGAGCTTCTGACGGCCGACGACCGCAGCAACGCCCGCAGGGTGGCAACACAGTATCAGCTGTCCATCTTCGACTACATTGAGAAACAGCACACATCGCATTTCGAGGAGGAAGAGCTCACCGCTCTCTTCGACGAGCTCACCGACAACCCGAAGGCAATGACCGTTTCCTTCGAAGACAACTATTACTCCTGGCTTGAGTATATGTACGTATCGTTCATCGCCCATCTCGACGTTCCCGACTATGACAAGGAAGCGAACCGTGAGTTAACGGAAATCATCAACAACATTGAATAAATTAAAATGAAAAAAGTTTATTTTGGCTCAAGTGAGGCTCCCTCAGGCGGCAACGAACCGTTCTGGAAGCCGTGGGGGTTTGGAGGCTGGCTGTTGCGCCTCCTGGGATTCCTCGTCCTGTTATTTATCCTTGGCCTGTTGCTGAACCTCTTCAAGAGTTCCAGGCACAATGAAACAGCTGAGGCCGAAGTGCCCGAGGACATTATCGAACCTGACACACCCGATCCTGGCAGAGTGCCACTCCCTGGTGACGTAAATTTTCCGCATGACATTCAGAACCCGGGCCGCAATCTTCCGCAGCCCGGTGACAACAACATTCCGCCCTACGACGATGATGACATCACCGACGACGAGGGGCGGCAGATTGTCGGCGACCGTCTGAATGTCATCCTTGATGCAGCCGACGACCAAACCTTCAACAAATGGGCTGATGAGTTCAAGGCACTCTACCCTGGCGATGACTATAAGGTAGTGTACTACGACAGGATGACCCAGCTGCTGCAGGTGCAGATACCTCAAGACGAGCGTGACCAGATCATGCAGGCATTGCCCACGCAGATTACCGATATCTCCTTCTACGTATTCCCCGAAGGGCTGATGGGCAATCTAGGCTACATGCCTAACGATCTCGTCTTCAATTATCCTGAGACATCTTGGTATTTCGAGCCCATCCAGGCCTATGAAGCCTGGGAAATCACCAAGGGAAGTCCCGATGTCATCGTGGCCATCTGTGACAGCTACTTTGACCTGAACCACGACGACCTGAACAGCGACCGCATCGTGAAGCCTTACAGTGTGGTCAGACGTACGAGCGATGTGAAGCCCGCCAGCAACTGCGACGAGACATCATTCCTGCACGGCTCGATGGTAGCCTCTCAGGCCTTAGGCAACATGGACAACCAGCGAGGCACGGCCGGCATAGCCCCTGGCTGTAAGTTCATGCCTATCAGCCTGGGGCACCAGATGACCTCCATCACCGTCCTGCAAGGACTGCTCTATGCCATCTATCAGGGCGCCAGCGTGGTCAATCTCTCCGTTGGCGACATCTACACCGATGAAGTCAGACGCCTCAGCGTGGATGAACAGATCGAGCTGAGCAAGATCATGAGCTTACAAGAGCAGGCCGTGTGGGACTATGTGGCCGAAATGGCCCGCGAGCGCAACGTCACCATCGTCTGGGCTGCTGGCAACGAGAACGTGTTCACCGCCCTTGACGCCTGCAAACGTGGCGACGCCACTATCAAGGTGTCGGCTGTAGACCACAACCTGCACAAGGCTGAATTCAGCAACTTCGGCAACATCGAAGAGTATGGCCTGCAGGAGGCGACCATCTCTGCTCCTGGCATCGACATCATCGGCGCCAAGCCATACAACACCTACGACATTGGCCCTGGCACCAGCTTCGCCGCACCTATCGTGACCGGCGCTGTGGCATTGATGAAGAGCATCGACCCCACGCTCTCAACGGCTGAAATCATTGAAATACTCCGTGAGACCGGCAAGCCCATCGAAGGCGATGCCACCATCGGCAAGCTTCTTCAGATCAAGGACGCACTGATGATGGTGAAGGACAACATCGCCAATTTCGACGACATCATGAACGACCACGAGAAGTTCGTAGGCCTGTGGCGCAGCACAACCCTGCTGGAGATTACCAACAACGGCCAGTCGACAGGCAAGAAGTGCCGCTGCTACTACGACATCACCAGCACAGAGGGAGGCTCCTCGTTCATCTATGCCACTGACACGCAGAAGGACTACAGCACGACGCTGTCCATCGAATGGAAGCCCAGTGAGATTGTGATGAAGGAGGCCGGCAACAAGACCAACCGCACGGACAACACCTACAGCTTTGTTCCCCTGACGCTGGTCTGCTCGCCCGACACGGCCCACCAGATGAAATGTGTTGCCACCGATCCCAACGGCGTCAGCACTACCATCTATCTGCGCAAAGTAACCCATAGGCAGGATTAGCAAGCCGACAAGTCACTGCATTCATATCAACACCAACTATTTGAGTTTATCTACTGATTTATGGCAATAAACAAAAATACCAACGACAAGATAACCATTGCCAACATCATGGCAGTGTTTGGCATCGTGCTGCTCATGGGCCTGCTCCTCTTAGGATTCCTCTACACCGGCGACACGCTAGGCATCAGCATCCTGAAGGGTGTAGGGCTGGGCTGCTTCTTTGCCCTTCTCCTTTGGTTCATGATCAAGGCGAAATCGAAGACCAGCCTGGAGGACAAAGGCAAATGGATGGTCACTGAATACGTTGCCTTGGCCATCTATCTGGCCCTTGCCGTAGTGAGCTGCGGTTGGATGACCCAGTTCATCAATGTCTATGTGGCCAAGAAAGACATCAAAGAGTCTTTCAACAAGGACATCGAGGCCATCAACACGACCATCGACAACTTCAAAAGCAATGAGCGCACCAAGATTATGGAGCTGTCCACCAACCTCACCAATGCTTTGACCGACCACCGCATGGATTCCTCTGTCGAACAGTTGCTCTGTGAGCTGCTTAACACCCCCAACCTCGACGATGTGAGTGTCAGAAGCATCGATAACAACATCAACGAACCTTATAGCGAGACCATCGCCGGAGTGAGCGAGGCCAACGGATGGGACGAGAAGCTCAGCACCTGCGAAAAGGAAATCAGCAGCTGGAACATTCTGCGTATGCCCCGTCTTTTAGAGCGAGTCAGCGACTTGGCCACCGACGTCAGTGAGAAGCTGACCGAACTGTCCGAGACCCTTCCCCACTATGCCGTCCACGACAACACCGACGAGCATGTCTATCATGCCGAGCAGCAGGCTGCCGACACCTATATGACCGAGGTAGAGACGCCATCGAAGGTGAAAAGCCTGAAGTCGTCTCCCTGGGGTTACGTTATCTGTGTCCTCATCCACCTGCTCATCCTGTTCAACTATCTGGTCACCCACCGTAGCAACAAGATTCGTAACCACAAATCAAACGCCACCGCCATTCACGGCGGCCGTATGTTAAACATCGACAATAATTAAAAATGCTCCTTACTCAAAAACAAATAGAAGACCTGAACAAGGTTGCCAACAAGCTGCCAATTCAGCGTCTCATCGGCTATGCCAAAGACGGCACCATCACCGAAGACGTGCTCAACCAGCTCACCTCCATGAACTCTGAGCGCCGTTCCCAACTGCTGGCTATCATCAAAGCACCAAAGCCCGTACCAGCCGAGCAGCAGGAATGGAGCGCCATTACACCACATCTCTCCCAGAAAGACGATGCCCTGCTGGCTCTGCTGACTGCTTATATCAGCCACTGGGAGGGCACCATGCCGCTGGGCCATCACATTGATGAAGCGCGTGCAGCCATTGCCGAGATCAATGCCATCAAGGAAGTGAAGGAATGGGACGAGTTGGACAAGAACAGCGCCAAGGCTTTGGCTGCCTTCCTGCGAAAGTATCCCCAGACCAGCCATCAGCCCGAGATAGACAACTATCTGTGGGCTACGGTGGAATGCAATACCGACGAAATGCAGTGTAAGGCCGCTGCACGCCTCTACCTCCAGTTGCTGCCCAACGGCATGTACGAGCAGGAAGCTAAGAATATCATCGTGCCTCCATCAGCGAGCAGCAGTGCACCTGCTGGCGGAGGCGGCCAACCTGCCCCAGAAAATGACACCATCAGAAATTCAAGTCCAATAGTAACGCCTCCCATTACGCCCATGCCATCGTCCATCCGCTCGCTCAACCTGGTGGACACCTGGGACTGGTTGGCCGCCAACCCCTACGATGCCAACTACGACGTGGCCTACCAGCACTTCATGGAGCTGAAAGAGAAGGAGATGCTCACAATGCGCGAACAGCTGTCGGCCTATTCACCCGACCGTGTCTTCTACCTCTTGGAAAAAGGAATCATCACCGAGGGCGAACTGTTAAACGCAGGGCTGGCCACAAAAGAATCACTCGACATTCTCCGCAATCGCGACGAAATCATTGAATCGCTGCCCGACATTAACGTCGAGATAGCCAAATGCCGCAAGGAATGTGCCGAGGACCACACCGACGTCTTCCTCTTCGGCATCCCCTCCACCGGCAAGACCTGTATCCTGATGGGCCTCATCGGCTCACCCAACATCAACATCAACACCGTGCGTGCCGGCGGACCATACGCCTGCGTACTAGAGCAGTTCCTCGATGCAGGCCTCACCATCGGACAGACGCCAAAAGACTTCGTGGCTACCATCGAGGCTGAGATACAAGATGGCAAGGACAAGCATCTGCTCAACCTGGTAGAGATGGCCGGCGAGGATTTCGCCTTCAAGATTGCCGACAACGAAAACGGCATCGTGTCCTTCGAAGACATCGGAGTAGGCGCCACCAACCTGTTGTGCAACAACAACAAGAAGGTGTTCTTCATCATCGTCGATCCAACGGCTAAGCGCGTGGCCTTCAATCACTTGGTGAACGAGACTGACGATGAGGGCAACGTGCGCACCTTCCTGGTACGCAAGAACGTGAACCAAAAAATCATCCTCAAGCGCTTGGTCGACCTGCTGGCCCAGCCCGAGAACAAGAAGATACTGAAGAACGTCGACTCCATCAGTATCGTCATCACCAAGGCCGACCTTCTGGGCAACGATCAGGAGCGCGAGGACGAGGCCTACCGACGCTTCCTTGATCAGCACAAGAACATCATCGGTCCGCTGGTCGACCTCTGTCGTGAGAACGGCATCAACGCCGCCACCAACGGCCAGCCGATGCTCTACACCTTCAGTTTGGGCCGATTCTACGTGGGCGGCGTCTACCAGTACGACCCCACCGATGCCAACAAGCTCATCGAGGTGCTGAAAGGATACACCGAGATTACCAAGAAAGGCAACTTCGGCGGCAAGTTCAAAGAAATCTTCAACTAAGACACTGACAGCACACCTGCGCCATCCGCAGGCAACTGACACATGGATAATATCAAGATATCACTCGCCATCTTCGGCAACCAGAACAGCAACAGCGGTTTCCAGCCTCTCTACTGGATTAACGACCCGCCTCAGCAACTGGAGAACATCGTGCCACCAGGCATGGATGAAAACCCCTTCTTCTTCACACTGCAAGTGCTGCCTACCCACACCCAGTACACACTCATCCACAACCGAGTGAGCAGCTACATGTCGGTGCGTTCTGGAGTGCTAAAAATGGCCATCACCCTCCCAAAAGGCTATTGCATCGGCAACGGCGTCAGCCCAATGCAGGTGTTGCTCGAGGTACGTCAAAAATTCATCGACACCTGCATGACACTGCGTGATGCCCATGCCGAAGCCTACAACTTCAAGGAGAAGCTGGCCAACCCCGATGAGTTTTCCAGCATCGTCGATGCTTATCAGCTCGTACCCTGCACACAGCCCCAGCTGCCCATGACAGGCACTGAGGACGCTGTGATACTGCTCGATGACAATGCCATCGCACAACTCTTCATCGCTCCGCAGTATCCCGAGTTCACGCCATACAGGCGCATTGTCGTAGCCAACAAGGGCAATGCCTCCGTTTATAAGATGCAGTTCAACGGTGTGGTCGCAACGGACACAAAAGTGCTTGAGGAAGCCCCCAAAACTGAAGATTCGCAAGATACTATAAGCGATACAGTTACGATACCCGTGCAGAAGACTGAAAAATCTAGCGTAGATTTTTCAAAAAACAGCTTGGATTTTTCGAAGAGTCATTCCTCTATACTCAACAAGCGGAATATCATCATTGCCCTGTGCGCCCTGCTGCTCATTGGCGGAGCCACCTTCCTACTATGGCCCTCATCCTGCCATAAGACGTCGAAGCATGATATTACTGAAGAATCTGAGCCCATCACTGCCGAGGAGTCAGAGGACGAGGAACTCAGTGCTGAAGAGAAGCAACTGCTCAAGGACATCAAGGCTAACCAGCGTCTGCTGTCCGACTCGATGCTGACCTTCAACGACATCATCATCCTCACGGCATGGGCCAACGAGCCTGTCAACAGAGACAACATTAGCAGTAGCACATTGGTCAAGTTTGATGACCTGAGACAGCAAATTATGGTATACGACACCCTGCGCAATATGTGCGTCAAGCAGGAATACAACGGCACATGGAAATACACCAAGGAGCAGAAAGTACTGTTCAGCACCACACTCGACTCCCTCTATTCCACAGGCTACCTGAACGAAATCCACTACCACTACCTGCGGGCCGCCTACATGGTGCCGAAGCCATGTTTTGACGAGCCGGGATGCCTCAACGGTATCGGATGGGGCAACGACAACCCCGACAAGCTGGATGTCTTCAAGTCGTTCCTTTACAAGCGTGACAAGAAGGGGCAATACAACTCCTTCAAGAAGATTTACGACGAGGCACTGGGCAGGCAGACACAGCCCGTTGCAGAACAGGCAGAAACAACCGCTGCACCCGGAGCACGCCCCAGCAACCACCAGATTGTCATCGACGAAAAGAGCAATCACGTCATCTCCAGCGAAAACTCCAACGCTAATCCAAGTAGCTTCGATGACAGATAACAAAAGAATCAGCAAGCGGAAAGTATGAAAGCACTGAAACTCATCATCATAGCCCTCGTCATGGCCGGCGCCCTGACAGGGCTGATGCTGCTCAGCCTGGGAGGAGAGAGCGAAGAAAAAGCCACCCCCGAGCAGGAAGAGCTCTACAGCAAACTCAAGAAAAAGATTGACAAGCACTGGAGCGACGGCAACTGGAGCCTGGCTCAGTTCAACGACGACCACATCATGCTCAACAAGCAGAAGGACGAGCTGGGCAGGCAATACTACACCTCGCTCACCGACCAGCTGAACAGCATCGGCAACCGCGCCCTCTACAAGGACCTAAAGAACGCCTATGAGCAGCCGTCATGTACACAAGCCGACATCGACCCCTACATGAGCGACATGAACCGCTTCCTGCAGAAAGCGCGCGGATACGACAAGGACAAGCTGGTGAAGGAAATGCAGGCCACCTACTCACTCTACACCGAGGCGCTGGCACTGGCTAAGCTCAACTTCAATCCCATACCATCCTTCAACATGAGTACCAACAGCTTCTCGCCATCGTTCCGCAACTACAGGAAAAACCAGCTGAAAGCCGTCAACGAAATCCGCAACAACGAATACTTCAGCAACATCAGTAACATCAAGGAGGTGAAGCAGGGACTGGGTAGCGTGCCCACCCGTCTGGACCAGGCAGAAGACGCCTTTATGGCGAAGCTGGCAAAGGCCATCGTCGACGCCTATGAGAAAGAGAAACCGCAGCAGCTCAGTAGCGACAGCCTGAGCCAGCATCGCAGCCGCTTCATCAGCATACGCAAGAAATTCAATGATGAATTCCAGCCCAAGACCAACAGCCGCATCGAGGCTTACATCCGCTCGCTGCCCATCACCTCTAACGACTAAAGAGCAATGAATAGACTGTTCATATCCATACTGCTGCTCGGCATAACCTGCAGCGTAGCTGCTCAGACCGACGACAACACAGAGAAAGAGCGCAAGCCAAAGAAAGAAGATGCCAAGAAAGCACTGAAGGAACTGCAGAAGCAATACGACCTGCTGCAGAAACAACACCGCCAGCTGCAAGGCGAATACGAAGCCCTGCGCCAGCAGGACAGCATCCGCCAGGCAGACATGCTGGCCAACGAGGAGGCACGCCGTCAGCAGGGAGCCTACTTCGAGCTGTGCCGCCAGAATCTTTATCATGAGTATATGACCTATCTTGACATGCCTTTCTCAGTCGTCTCTCTCGACAAGATTGCAGATATCAATGCATTTGCCGCCGGTTATGCCGACACCGACACCGATGCTCCGGCCCTACAGGCAAGAGCCGAGGCATGTCTGAGACACAAACTGCAATTCGACCACATGACGGCCCTGCTGACCCAGCCCTTCGATGCCAGCGTTATCCAGGCAGCGCGTGACTCGCTGCTCGTACTGCGCAAGCTGGCCAAGAAGGACAAATGGGACGAGTTGGCCATGAGCAGGACACAGTGGGCCGAAACCGATACCATTGACGTATTCTTCTCACGCTATAAGCCAGGTGTCAAATGGCTGCAGGACGTGATGAAAAGATGCAGCGACCAGTACGCCAGAGACGGTCTGAACGCCACAAACCGCACCGATGTGGTGCTGAGCGTAGACACACGGCAGAAAATCATCAGCGAAGAGGACACCCGACAGATGAGCTACGTGTCGCGCCGCATCAGCCCACAGGGCAACGTGGCCGACTACATACTTCTCATCCCCTGGCTGCGCCAGCGCTACGAGACCTTCGTCAGCGAGCCCAACCCGCTCAAGCCTTCTGAAGCCACACGCCGCGCCATCAGGGAAATACAAGAAATCAGCACCGGACTATAAATAAAATCAGAACATATGGAAATAAAAAATGTCAGAGTCAATGAGATTCACTGGTCAATCGGCTGGAACGCATCTCAAGAAGCCAACAAGCGTCTGAAGGACAAGATTGGCGAGACAAGCAAGTATTTCGCCCAGCTGAAGGTGGGCAATGCCACCTACAACTGGATGGTAGACACCGTAGGCAAGTGGCGTCCTATGGGCATGGCCCCCGACAGCGAGAAGGGCACCATCATGGAAAAAACCGAGCAAATTCGCCAGGAAGTGTTCAACAAGCTGCCTGGCGATGACAGCCTGGCCAGCAAGATCTGCCAGGTGCCTAACTACGAGGAGTACATTTTCTATAAAGATAATGACGACGGCACCATCGACGTGGTCATCACTGGCTGGGGCTTCCATAATTTCAAAAAAGCCGGTCCCTTCGTCGAGACATGGCCGCCACGTCCCGTCATGCACAACACCACCATTGCCTTCGTCATCGACGGAGAGCGACAGCCTCAGCGTCCTTTCAGCATCGTCACGCCGAAGATGCAGAAACCCGACATCACCGACGAGCAAGGCGTCCGTACCTACAAGGAGTATGCCGGAGTGACCATCACCGTTATCGATGACGCCACGCAGCGCCAGTTCACTTTCACCACCGAAGACAAGGACACCGAGCTGGAGTTCGACATCACCACCAAGACGTCGGTCACCGTACGAGCCACCCTCGACGGCGAACCGCTGTCAGGCGAGACTGTGGGCATCGACTATGACGGACATCATTACGACGTGGAGCTAACCAACGGCGAGGCTACCCTGCCCTCCCTGTCATTCAAGAGCGGCATTGCCTGCACAGCCACCCTGCGTAACGAACAGCGCAGCGAGCCCCTCAGCGGCAATGCCGCCACCATCATCACCTTCGACTTCACCACACCACCACCTGTAGTAGAGGAACCGGTCAAGGAGGAAGAACCAGTAAAGGAGCCTGTTATAGCCACGCTCACCGTGCTCAATGCACAGGGGCAGCCCATGAAGAATGCACGGTTCTGCCTGAAGCAGGGCGAGCAGGAACTGGAGGGACAGCTCGACGAGCTGGGAACAGCGCAGTTCGTCAAGGACGGCTACTCTATCGAGCAGCCCCTGAAAGTGAACATCACCACTGAAGACCAGCGCCAAATAGAGCCCATCGAATTCACACTCGAAGAGAACGAAAAGGACTATGTACTGGAGGAGAAAGCCCCGAAGAGCGACTTGAACCTGATGAGCCTCCTGGTGTTCCTCCTCATCTTGGCCGCCATCGCCGCCGCCATCATCTTCGGCCTGAAGCCCGGCACGGAAGAATTAACCAAAATCATCAACAAAAACTTTTTCTGACCTATGGATACGCAAACCATCAAGTTCCTCACCGAGAACATGTTATATCTGCTGGCCACGCCTTGCATCATCACATTCCTGCTCTTTGGCTGGGACAAGCATCTCGCCCACTATCACCGCAGCCGCGTGCCTGAGGCAGTGCTGTTCCTGCTCTGTTTCCTCTACGGAGCCTTCGGTGGACTCTGCGGCATGATTTTCTTCCGCCACAAGACGCGCCACATGTCATTCAAGATTATCGTACCTCTACTGGCTGTCATCCAGATAGCCGCCATCGTCTATTTCAAAGTCAAAATAGCCCGCTAAAACTATGAAATCACTACGAATCATCCTGGGACTCATCTTCGCAGCCCTCATCATCCTTCTAGTGGTGATGATGTGCCAGCCTAAGAAAGCTCAGATACAGGTGGTCGATGCCGACACGGAAAAACCCATCGAGGACGCCAGTGTCGACATAGAAAGCACAGATAAATATCTAGGCGACATTTCACTGACCACCGACGAGGACGGTTTGTGCACTTTCAAGTATCGCGACAAGGAGGCCACGCTACAAGCCACCGCCAGTGCCGAAGGCTATGAGAAGGCTACTGTGGAAGACTACGACCTTTCACAGTTTGAGGACGACATCCTCATCATCCCGCTAAAGAAGCTGAAGAAGGTACAAATCAAGGTGATGGAGGAAGGGACAGGCACCCCGCTTCCTGACGCCACCGTCAAGGTGAAAGGCTCGCCCTACCCTGGCGACGTCACCCTCACTACTGACGAAGACGGCATGTGCAGCTTCCTCTGTGCCGAGGGCCAGGACGACCTGGAGTCCTTGTTCGCATTTAAGCAATGTTACTCATGCTTCATCTATAACACGTCATACCTTGACCAGGAAGACGACATCGTTGTCATTCCGCTGCAAAGGCTTCAGCCCTGCGGAACGGAAGTCGACTACAGAGGAAAGAGCAACCACGACTGGCAGGAGTTCTACATGGGAGATTATGAAGAGAGCGACGGCATCGAGTTCCACTTCGACTACACCACCGACTACGCTGCTGACCATATCCGCATCTATAACGGAACAGCCGAGGACATCGCATTCAACAGAGCTAAGCTAATCTTCGAATTCAACGACACCACACACACCATGCACACTGCGGTGCTGCCCATCATGGGACCTAACCTTTTTGTGGTTGTCGACAACCCTGCAGCCAACAGCACTGTTTCCTCAATATGGAAATACCGTGTGAACTGCCCCGAATAAAGATAACAAACAATAAAGCATCTATATTATGAAAGTATTAAGTTTTATCCTTTTCGCCATCTACGGAGGCCTCATCGCAGCCCTCCTCCTCCTGCAGCCCAAGAAGCCTGCCGAGCCGGAAGAGATGGATGCCAAGATTGTGGTGATTGACGAAGAAACCGAAGAGCCCATTGAGGGCGTGAAACTGAAAATCAAGACCACCGACGACACGTGCCCTGAATTCAAACTCACCACCGACGAGAATGGCGAGTGCACTTTCACCTATATCGACAGCGAAGCCGTAATCTCGATTCTCAGAGCGACCAAGTCGGGCTATGAACCCGTAGAGATAGAAGACTACGACCTGTCGAAATTTGAAGACGACGACCTCGTCATCACCATGAAGAAACAGGACATGTCTGACCGCGGACAACAGATAGGAGCCAGCGGCCAACTGAAGATTACGCTGATGTGGGACGACCCCAGCGCAGACCTCGACCTGCACGTCATTGAGCCCAACGGTTATGAGATTTACTATGAGGGCGGAACCGAAGGACACATGCGGGATCGGTCTACAGGCGGTAGCCTCGACGTTGACTGGCAACCCGGCATCAACGATCCCGACAACATCGGAGAGAACGCCGTATGGCCTAGATCTCCGAGAGGCACTTACAAGGCCAGCGTTGTTTGCTACGGTCCCGAAGCCGTAGGCCCAGTAGACTGCACTGTGGTGGTCTATCAGCAGGATCAGCCCGACCAGACTTATACTCTGTCGCTCAGCGGACAAGGCGACAGGCAGGAGATTCCTGACATCGTAGTAGAATAAAGACAAAGATATTAACCCTATTTTCATAATAAAAAAACTGTAGTTTTATGAATGACAACAAAGTGATGAATCGCGCAGCCGACAATATCAGAATCCTGGCTGCTGCTATGGTTGAAAAAGCAAAAAGTGGTCACCCCGGCGGAGCTATGGGCGGCGCTGATTTCATTAACACACTCTACTCAGAGTTCCTGGTCTACGACCCCGAGAATCCTGCATGGGAGGGCCGCGACCGTTTCTTCCTTGATCCCGGTCACATGGCTCCAATGCTCTACAGCCAGCTCTGCCTCATCGGTAAGTACACGCTGGAAGACCTGAAGAACCTGCGCCAGTGGGGCTCGGTCACTCCTGGCCACCCCGAGCGTGAGATTGAGCGTGGCATTGAGAACACCTCCGGTCCCCTCGGACAAGGCCACACCTTTGCCGTCGGTGCTGCCATCGCTGCCAAGTTCCTGAAGGCCCGTTTAGGCAATGTGATGAATCAGACCATCTACGCCTACATTTCCGACGGTGGCGTGCAGGAGGAGATTTCACAGGGCGCAGGCCGTATAGCCGGCAACCTCGGTCTCGACAACCTCATCATGTTCTACGACGCCAACGACATCCAGCTCTCTACCCGCACCGAGGTAGTGACCAGCGAGGACACCGCCAAGAAATACGAGGCTTGGGGCTGGTACGTGCAGAAAATCGACGGCAACGACGTCGACCAGATTCGCGAGGCCATCAAGAAGGCACAGGCTGAGAAGGAGCGTCCCAGCCTCATCATCGGCCACTGCATCATGGGCAAGGGAGCCCGCAAGGCCGACGGCAGCAGCTACGAGAGCAACTGCGCAACCCACGGTGCTCCTCTTGGCGGCGACAACTTCGTGCAGACCATGAAGAACCTCGGCGCCGACCCCGAGAATCCATTCCAGATCTTCCCCGAGGTGCAGGAGCTGTATGCCAAGCGTCGTGAAGAGCTGAAGAAGATTGTGGCTGAGCGTTATGCCGAGAAGGCTGAGTGGGCCAAGGGACACCCCGTGCAGGCCAAGCAGCTTGAGGAGTGGTTCAGCGGCAAGGCTCCCGTCATCGACTGGACGAAGGTGGAGCAGAAGGCCGGCGCTGCCACACGCGGTGCCAGTGCCACGGTGCTCAGCGTCCTGGCTGAGCAGGTGCCCAACATGATCTGCGCTTCTGCCGACCTGTCCAACTCTGACAAGACCGACGGTTTCCTGAAGAAGACCCACGACATCGTCAAGGGCGACTTCACTGGCGCATTCTTCCAGGCTGGCGTGGCCGAGCTCACGATGGCTTGCTGCTGCATCGGCATGGCCCTGCACGGTGGTGTCATCCCTGCCTGCGGCACCTTCTTCGTATTCTCCGACTACATGAAGCCCGCCGTCCGCATGGCTGCCCTCATGGAGCTGCCCGTGAAATTCATCTGGACACACGACGCCTTCCGCGTAGGCGAGGACGGTCCTACCCATGAGCCCGTTGAGCAGGAGGCACAGATCCGCCTGATGGAGAAGCTGAAGAACCACCACGGCAAGAACAGCGTCCTCGTTGTCCGTCCCGCCGATGCCGAGGAGACCACCGTCTGCTGGCGCATGGCTATGGAGAACGTCAACACGCCGACAGCCCTCATCTTCTCGCGTCAGAACATCGAGATGCTGCCCGAGGGCAACGACTACACACAGGCCACCAAGGGTGCCTATGTCGTCGCCGGCAGTGCCGACGACTACGATGTCATCCTGCTCGCCTCCGGCTCTGAGGTTTCAACGCTTGAGGCTGGTGCCAAGCTGCTTGCTGCTGACGACATCAAGACGCGTGTGGTCAGCGTGCCTTCCGAGGGCCTGTTCCGCAGTCAGCCGAAGGAGTACCAGCAGAGCGTCCTGCCCGCTGGCAAGAAGAAGTTCGGCCTCACCGCCGGTCTGCCCGTCAACCTCGAGGGTCTCGTAGGTGCCGACGGCTGCGTATGGGGTCTCGAGAGCTTCGGCTTCAGTGCTCCCTACAAAGTGCTCGATGAGAAGCTCGGCTTCACCGGCCAGAACGTCTACGAGCAGGTGAAGAAGCTCCTGGCATAAGCAACCATCCCTCTTAAGGCCAATTGCCAAAAGAGGAAAAACATTTACTTCAATCCCTGAATTGCCTCAGCAGTTCAGGGATTTTATTGTTAAATTTTATTAACAATGAAAGGTTTTTGATGGGTAACTCGCTGTAATATAGATATTATTTGTATATTTGCGACACCACCAAAGCACTAGTAACTATGAGTCTTCTAAAATCTATTTTGAACATGGTGCTCAAGACTACCGCTGAGAGCATAAACCAGCGGGACGAGCGACCAGCCAGGCCGGCTGCCGCTTCGCGTAGACCCGAGCCCGCAAGAGAGACTATTACCGATTACTCTGCCTATTTTGCAGAGATTCTGAACACGGAGTTCCCGCAGTACAGCACTAAGCGCAATGTGCCCGTGACTGAACTTGCCGGTTTTGCCAACGATGAGTTCAAACTCTACGAGTCGCGACCGCTACAGTCGTACAAAGCAGAATGGGGTATCCCCTACAGTTTCGTCCTCTATCAGGGCGGAGCGCCTGTGGGTATCGTGATGCTGGGCGAAGGCAGTAGCCACAGTAAGAACGTGAAATACCTTATTTCAAGGATGTATGCCAAGAAGATGGGGCTTCCCTACATCAACTTTTACACGCAGTTCCCGAATGAAAGGGCATACGTCGTCAAGCGCATCAGAGAGTTTATGAGACTTTGACTTCTCAGGGGAAAGGGGATGCATCTAATTGCGCCTGCGAAGGACGAAGCGGTGCCCACAGAATGACGGTCTTGCAGGCGGCCGGGTTCCGTACCGTCCGGTGATGGAAAACGTTTTCCATTCAAACTAACTCCCCTTTCCCCTTTTCTTTCCCCCATTATGGAGAGTATCCTGGACCTTCTTTCCGAACAGCAGACGTGGGAGGAGTTTCTGACCTATCGTCTGTTGAAAGGCCGTTTCAACTGGTATGAGTTCAACGAGGCCGACACCTATGTCTCTGAGAAGCAATACCGCGATGTAGTGACAAGGCTGCAGGGCGGCGAGTCCTTGTCGGTGCCTACCCGCCATCTGGTCAACAAAATGGGCAGCGGGAAGAAACGGGTGGTCTACAGCTTCCCTCCTGAAGAGATGATTGTCATGAAGGCAATGGCCTTCCTGCTCTACCGCTACGACGCACAGCTTGCGTCCAACTGCTACTCGTTCCGTCGCGGACTGACTGCTCACGATGCCATACATCATTTGGTGCGCAGCATCGACAACCGACCGATGTGGGCTTACAAACTCGACATCCATAACTATTTCAATTCCATTTCTGTGCCGTTGCTGTTGCCCATCCTTCGCAAAATGCTGGCCGATGACCTGCCCCTATACGCCTTCTTTGAACGGCTGCTTACCGACGGCCATGCATTATCAAACGGGGACATTGTTTATGAGGAGCGTGGCGTGATGGCCGGTACACCCATCTCACCATTTCTTGCCAACATCTATCTGCGCGAGGTAGACCGCTTTTTTGCTGATGCCGGGGTGCTTTACGCCCGCTATTCTGACGACATCATCCTTTTCGCTCCTGACAGGCAGACGCTCGACCGCCACATAGGCGAGTTGAACGCTTTTCTTGAGAAATACCGATTGGATGTGAACCCCGACAAGGTGAGGATCTACCGTCCTGATGAGGCCTTCGATTTCCTCGGGTTTAAGTGCAAGGGGCATCACATCGACATTTCCGATGCCACGCGGCAGAAGATGAAAGACAAAATCAGGCGCAAAGCCCGTGCGCTGCAGCGATGGCGCAGCAAGAACGACATAGCCGACGAGAAGGCGATGAAAGCGCTCATCCGGCATTTCAACAAGAAGTTCTTCGAGGGCGACGATCCCTCGGCGCTGACCTGGGCAAGATGGTTCTTCCCCATCATCAACCAGACTGAAGGCCTGAAGGAAATTGACCGCTACCTGCAGTCCTGCCTGCGCTATGTCGCCACAGGCAAGCACAACAAGGCGAACTACCGTCTGCGGTATGACATGCTTAAGCAGCTCGGCTACCGAAGCCTGGTATACGAGTTCTATGCCTAATGACAGAGAAAAAAAACGGTAATCCCGTGCAGTCCTTTCCATGAGTGCTGGACTATATAGATAGAGACATTATGCTCACGGTGGAGACAACACGACTGATAGAACGGTGCAGGCAAGGCAATGCAGAGGCGCTTGGCGAACTGTACAAGGCATACGCGCAAAGAATGAAAGGCGTATGCCGACGGTATATCAGCGATGAACAAGCCATCAATGATGTATTACACGACGCTTTCGTTATTATCTTCACCTCTTTCGACAAGCTTCGCGATGACAGGAAGGCAGAGGCGTGGATGATGTCGATAACGAGGAATGTGGCATCGAAATATAAAGACCATCTGACGAAGACAACCTTTGTGCCACTAGATGAAGCAGAGCATTTGCAGATGTCTGAAGGCGAGAGCGAAGTGAGAGGCATACCGTTTGAGGAAGTTTTGCAAATTGTTGACCGTTTGCCTGAAGGCTATGGACAGGTGTTCCGGCTGTCGGTATTCGAAGGTAAGACGCACAAGGAGATAGCTGACATGCTGGGCATTGAGCCACATTCGTCATCGTCGCAACTGGCACGGGCGAAGAAGATGCTGCGCAAGATGATGCAGCAATATTGGGCAGCCATACTTCTGCTGCTGTTCATCCCCATTTCGTTCCTGCTTCTCAGGAAAGGAGCTATTGATGTCATAGATGAAAAGCCCGTTGTAGCCAAACAGCAGGACATGCCAAAGGAATCTCCGACCAGCCTGCCGCAGGATCCCGTGCATCATACAACCGTCATTACCACAGACACCCTGCAATCGGTCATCGCACAGGTTGTTGAATCCGTCACGCCTGATACTTTATCAAATATAATTGCCCAGGAGCAAATAGCAACTGACACGATAGCGACCGACACAACAAAGGCTATACACAAGATGGAGATACCGCATTATGACATAGCCGACTTGTTCCCCAGCAGACCTGTCATTAGCACCAGCCATCAGAACAAATGGTCGCTAGACCTCGCATACATCGGAGGTTTTGGTGAGCAGAACTATAACCGTCCATACGGTTTCACAGAAATGCCGACATTGGCGATTAGTGGTGAGCCGCAATCGCCCGTCACCTTCGAGAACTGGAGCGACTATGCTGCCTTCCTGGCAGAAAATCCCGACGACGGCAAGAGTCACAGCCGCAGCGTCATCATGAATATTGCATTGAATAATGCTAGTAATGCCGCTGGTACAGAAACAGACAAGATTGTGCGCAAGAGCCACCACTACATGTCAATCAGTTTCTCGTTAACATTGAAGTATAGACTGAACAGTCGCTTCAGCCTGGAAACTGGAGTGGGTTACAGCCTTTTGAGGTCTGAGTTTGAGATGGGCTCAAACGGTAATACCATCAACGAACAGCAGACCATCCACTACCTCGGCATCCCTGTAAAGGGCATCTACAACATGTACACCGGCAAGGCATGGAACCTCTACGGTAGCCTCGGCGTGACGACAGAAATTCCCGTTTACTCGCCACTCAACACAAACTATTACCTACATGGTGCATTGGAAGCTACCGACAAGACGTTGCTCCGTGCCCCGTGGCAGTTGTCCGTCGGCACAGGTCTCGGTGTGCAGTACAACCTCACGCCCAACGTCGGTTTCTTCGTGGAGCCAAGCCTGCATTACTACATCCCGACGGGCAGCAGTATCGAGACCTACCGCACGGAGCATCCGTTCACCTTCTCCTTGCCATTGGGCATCAGGTTTACTTGGTAGCCGTGCAGTCATTCGTTGCATTTTTGGACTTTATAAGCAGAGATCTTTTCTGAAGCCTGAAGCAGAGACCAAGCTTGCTTGGGCAATGCCGAGGCAGGAAAAGGCAGGATGCTGTCTAACAAAAATGCAACGAATAGTATGTATAGTATTTACGATTATGCCTATAACGGGCTACTCTATCTGAACAACATCATGAGGCCAAGGCACAAGGTGCTCTCGCAACTGATGATTTACTCGACAACGGCGTGCCAGTCGCGCTGCAAACATTGCAACATCTGGCAGAAACGTCCCGTGGAGCATCTTTCGCTCGACGATATTAAGCAGATTATGCAGAGCCGATGTGTTACGCGGAGAACTACTGTAGGACTAGAGGGCGGTGAGTTTATCCTGCATCCGCAGGCTGAGGAGATTATGGCGTGGTTTCAGGCGAATCATCCGAACTACACGCTACTGTCAAACTGTCTCACGCCCCATCGTGTCATAGATGCCGTCCGCCGCTATCATCCGCGACATCTGTATGTCTCTCTCGACGGAAACCGCGAGACCTATCTGAAAATGCGAGGATGCGACGGCTATAACCGGGTGATTGAGGTCGTGGAAGCACTCAAAGATGAAGTTCCACTATCGCTGATGTTCTGCTTGTCGCCGTGGAACTCCTTCGATGATATGGCGTTCGTGATTGATGTTGCGAAACAATATAGCGTTGACGTGCGCATTGGCATCTACGGAACGATGGCGTTCTTCGACACGACGAGTGAATTGCTGACGGCACAAGACTTTGTAAAGCAGATTCCCCCAAGTATCCACGACACGCAGGAGGACTACGACTTCGTAGCGCTCTATGATGAATGGCGCAACGGGCATCTTCGGCTGCGTTGCCAGAGCATCATGAGTTGTCTCGTGGTACATAGCAACGGTGACGTACCACTCTGTCAGAACCTCGACGTAGTATTAGGGAATATCCACGAGCAAGTGCTTGACGAAATTTTCAATGGCATACCGTCCTGTCAGACACAATGTCACTACTCCCGTCATTGCAATGACTGTTGGATTAACTTCCACCGTAAATACGACATCATCCTTGTGCGTAACTTCGAGCGCTTGCTGCCCAAATGGCTCATCGAAAAGTTCTACGGGTCGTATCAGTGGACGGCAAATCATAAGCAGACCTATCGTAAACATCTAAAAGCAATACAATGATACAAGAACTTATCAACCGATACAAGCGAATGCGCACAGAGCGGTTCCTTCGCCAAACGTACCAATATCAATATGCCTTCGTGGGCATGGGACAGCATTCGTTAACGAACCTCTACCCTGTGTTGCACTACCTTGGAATATCCTTGAAATACATCTGCGTCACGTCAGAACGGAAAGCTCAACTGATAGAACAGAAGTTTGTCGGTGTGAAAGCCACGACCTCACTTGATGAAGTTCTGAAGGACGAGTCAATAAAAGGCGTGTTTGTCTCTGCCTCACCATCAGCCCATTTCTCTATCGCCTCGCAAGTCCTAAAAAGTGGCAAGTCGCTCTTCATTGAAAAACCGCCCTGCCAGACATTGGAAGAACTCGACCAGCTGATAGACCTACAGAGGCTTTACTGTTCACCAATCACCATGGTAGGACTGCAGAAACACTACGCCCCTGCCGTACAACTCCTAAAGCAAAGTCTCCGCAAAGAGCGTCTTATCAGCTACGACCTGCATTATCTCACAGGAGCCTATCCCGAAGGCAACGCCTTGCTCGACCTCTATATCCATCCCCTCGGCCTCGTTTGCCATCTATTCGGACAGCCAGAAATACTCGTTTGCCGCCAAGTTACCAAAGATTCTTACATCCTCATGCTCCAGCATCCTCACATCGTAGGTACTCTCGAACTCTCCACCGCCTATACATGGACAACCGCCAAAGAGTCCTTGAAAGTATGCACCCGTTCCGGAGTTTATGACCTGACGCAAATGGAATCGTTGGCCTTTACGCCCAATTCCACCACCTTTCTCGGCATCCCCATAGAAAAAATGCGTACGAAGAATAGCACCGTCGAATACCTCTATCAATGCAATTCTTTCACGCCCATACTCATCAACAATCAAATTTACATGCAAGGTTATTTCAATGAAATCACTAATTTCATCAATGCCGTAGAAGGCTTAGGAAATCAATTATCCACCAGTTTCAAAGAAGTGAGAGACGTATACGAGATTATTGGTAAAATCAAAGGAACATAGATGAAGTCTTTCGAACGGTTGAAAATTTTCAAGCGTGACAATTGGGACAAAGGACAGCGCTTTTTTTTCTTCTCAGAAAAAGAGAGAGTATATATAAGTGAATATATATACAATATATATAATAATTATTCAATAATTATACATTATAATTAACCATCTCATCTCCTGAGCGTGCAAAAAACGGCTGTCTAATTGTCCTAATTGTCACAAAAGAAGTTCGCCTGCAAAGAGAAGATCATCTTTTACGTTGATAATCAAGCTATTAATGAAAGAATTGGCTCGCCGACACGACGAATCAACCGTAGAAGGTAGAATATTTACCCCTTCTCATGCAGTCTTTTCAAAGTTCAACGAACTATATCAATAGAGAGACACATCATTTATTCATTTAACCTATATAATTCATAGAGGTTTTCTCATCTCTGAGTTGTAGCTTTTTATTTATGGCATTAGCCTCACGCGACAGGGATGTGCCGGATTACGATGTGTTATGATAAGTTTTTTGAATTCAGCATAGCGTTTCAGCTTCATTTACTGCATGGTTTATGGCCTATGGGCACAAAAGCTT
>CACYYG010000032.1 GCA_902778535.1 uncultured Prevotellaceae bacterium | reverse complement strand
AGACAACCTCGTCGCTACGCTCCGAGAACGTCTGAGTCCTACAGAGAG
This sequence comes from uncultured Prevotellaceae bacterium, assembly GCA_902778535.1. Lineage (GTDB taxonomy): Bacteria > Bacteroidota > Bacteroidia > Bacteroidales > Bacteroidaceae > Prevotella. The sequence continues at coordinate 27,783 of CACYYG010000032.1, read as the reverse complement.
GGATGTCTATTTTCTACTCCAAGAAATTGCACTTCTATCTTGAAAGTATATGCTTTTCCGAGCGAAAGTACCTTCGGCATTAGCCAAAGCTGTCTGCTATGCTGCAACATTGCTGCAGCCAAAGCGCAAAGTGTGTCCTTTTTGTAACCACGTGGGTTACTAACTGTAACCACGGTGGTTACTGACAGTAACCCACGTGGTTACTGTCAGTAACCCTCGATGTTACCGATGTTTTGAAGCATTCTGGCATCATCGCCCTTATCCTCATGCGCGCGCAATACATATTTATATTATATCGGTGCCGACATTCGCGCACCCAGTAATGTTAAATAAACCTAACGCAATGTGACAAAGTCATACAAAAATCGCCAAACTTCAGAGAAATGACTACCTTTGCAGCGTAATTGGCAGATTATGCCCGTTTCAAAATGAAGAAAAGAAAAAGACTGACCGGCCGCCACATTGGTATGCAGGCCGTATCATTGTGTATTAGTACCACAATGGTACTCATACTGCTGGGATTGGTGGTGGCTTTTATGCTCTCGGCACGCAATCTCTCCACCTCCGTCAGAGAGAACATGTCGGTGAACGTCGTGCTTGGCGACACGGTGAGCGTCGGCGACGGCCAACAGTTGGCTACGCAGCTGCAGCAGCGGCCCTTCGCCCGTCAGGTGCAATATATCAGTGCTGAAGAGGCGCTCGCCATTATGACTGTGGAACTGGGCGCCGACCCTGTGGAGTTTGCCGGCGTAAACCCTTTCCTGGCCGAGATAAAGATACTGCTGAACGCCGACTATGCCAACACTGACTCACTGGCCCGGCTGTCGCAGACGCTGAAGACCGACTCGCTCGTCACCGACGTGTACTATGCCCAGGACGAGATAAACGCTGCCGACCACAATCTGAACTTTGTCGGACTGGTTCTCCTGGTCATCTCGGCACTGCTCATTTTCATCTGCTACACGCTCATCAGCAATTCCGTGCAGCTGGGCGTCTATGCCCGGCGCTTCACCATCCACACCATGAAACTGGTGGGTGCCCGCTGGTCGTTCATCCGCCGGCCCTTCCTTGTGCGTAGCATTATCATCGGGCTTATCTCATCGCTGCTGGCCACTATTGTGCTCGTGGCCATCGGCTATTCACTCTACCGCTATCAGAACAGTCTCGCTCAGCTGATGACGTGGACCGACGTGGCCATCACCATCGCCGCCGTCTTCGTCTTCGGCTTTGCCATCATGCTGTTCTGCACACTGCTCTCGGTGAACAGGTTCCTGCGCATGACGGCAGGGGAGCTATACAAAAATTGAAAAATTGAAGATTGAAAATTGAAAAAATAAAAGAATAAAAGAATGGATAAGAAAGATTTTGCTTTCGGACGGATGAACTTCATCCTCCTCGGCGTTGGGATGCTCGTGGTCATTATCGGCTTCATTCTGATGAGCGGCGACTCGACAACGCCCGACGCTTACAACCCCGACATTTTCAGCGCACGCCGCATCAAGGTGGCTCCCGTGGTGTGCTTCCTCGGCTTTGTGTCGATGATCTACGCCGTGGTGCACAACCCCGACAAGCCTTTCCCTTGGCAGAAGCGCACTGACACCAACGTTGAAAAGAAATAGGCGATGGACTGGCTTGAAGCACTCATACTGGGCATCATCCAGGGGCTGACGGAATACCTTCCCGTAAGCAGCAGCGGACACCTAGAGCTGGGTAACGCCATCCTCGGCGTGGAGATGGAAGAGAACCTCACCTTCGACGTCATGCTCCATGTGGCCACAGTGTTGTCGACGCTGGTCATCCTGTGGCGTGAGATAGACTGGATTCTGAAGGGTCTTTTCAAATGGCAGCTGAACGAGGAAACGCGCTATGTGCTCAACATCATCGTGTCGATGATTCCAGTGGCCATCGTGGGGTTCCTGTTCAAGGACAAGGTTGAGGCACTCTTCACGGGCAACATCCTCCTGGTGGGCTGCTGCCTCATGGTCACCGCCGCCCTCCTCATCTTTACCTACTTTGCGCGCCCGCGGAAGAAGGAGCGGCTCTCGCCACGCGATGCCTTCATCATGGGCATCGCCCAGGCTGTGGCAGTGCTGCCGGGCATCTCGCGCTCGGGAAGTACTATTGCCACGGGGCTTCTGCTTGGCAACAAGAAAGAGCGGCTGGCACAGTTCTCCTTCCTCATGGTCATCCCGCCCATCCTGGGGCAGGCGCTCCTCAGCGTGAAGGATTTCGTTAGCGGCGAGGAGACTTTTGGCGGCATTAGTGCCATGCCCATGCTCATAGGCTTTGCCGCCGCCTTCATTAGCGGATGTTTTGCCTGTAAGTGGATGATTAACATCGTGAAGCGAGGCAAGCTTGTCTACTTCGGTATCTACTGCGCTATCGTTGGCTTCATAGCCATCGTCTACAGCCTCATCTGAGTTCTACAGTCTATAGCCTGCAGACAAAATCTAAAGTCAGAACATGGATTTCCAGGAAGGAGAAATCATCGGCATCAACAAGCCCTACGGCATGTCGTCATTCGGCGCACTGGCTTACGTGCGCACCCGACTGTCGAAGGCGCTCCACGTGAAGCGCCTGAAGACGGGTCATGCCGGCACGCTCGACCCTCTGGCCACGGGCGTGCTCATCCTATGCACCGGAAAAGCCACAAAGCGCATAGAGCAGTTGCAGCAGGACACAAAGGAATACACCGCCACGCTGCAGTTGGGTGCCACGACGGCCAGCTACGACCGCGAGCACACAGTGAACATGACCTACCCTACGCGCCACATCACCCGCGAACTGATTACCACAGTGCTCGCCAGATTTGTTGGCGAGATTCAGCAGGTTCCTCCCGTATACAGCGCGTGCAATATCGGCGGCGACCGCGCCTATAAGCTGGCACGCCGCGGCGACAGCGTGGAACTGGCAGCCAAGACCATCCGCATCGACGAGATTGAGCTGACCGCCTTCGACCCGCAAACCATGCAGATGAGCATCCGCGTGGCATGCGGAAAAGGCACCTACATCCGTGCCCTGGCACGCGACATAGGCCGTGCGCTGGGCTCCGGCGCATTCCTCACCGCTCTCTGCCGCACCCGTGTAGGCGATTTGAGAATAGAGCAGTGTCTCACTTTCGATGAGTTTCCTCACTGGCTCAGTCAATTAGGAATTGAGAATTAAGCATAACAAGATATGAAACTATCGCAATTCAGATTCAAGCTGCCCGACGAGCAGATTGCCCTCTACCCGCCGCACCGCGCCTTTGAGAACGAGGACGGCACCGTGGAACGCGTCTACCAGCGCGACCGCTGTCGCCTGATGGTGGTACACCGCAAGAGCCAGACCATCGACCTCTGGAAGAAGGACGCCAACGGCAAGGACACCACGGAACCCATCGTGTTCCGCGACATCGTGAACTATTTCAGCGAGGGCGACACCTTCGTCTTCAACGACACGAAGGTTTTTCCGGCACGCCTCTTCGGCACAAAGGAAAAGACCGACGCACAGATAGAGGTGTTCCTGCTGCGCGAACTGAACGAGGAGCTGCGCCTGTGGGACGTGCTGGTGGAGCCGGCTCGAAAGATACGCATCGGCAACAAGCTGTTCTTCGACGGTGACGGACCCATGGTGGCCGAAGTCATCGACAACACCACCAGCCGCGGACGTACCCTGCGCTTCCTCTACGACTGTCCGCACGACGAGTTCAAACGCGAGCTCTTCTCTCTGGGCTCCGCACCGCTACCGCGATACATCGTGGAGCGCCGACCTGCCGACGCTGACGATGCGGAAAACTTCCAGACCATCTACGCCCGCAATGAAGGAGCCGTCACAGCACCGTCGACTGGCCTGCACTTCAGCCGCGAGCTGATGAAGATGATGGAGATTCGCGGCCTGAACACTGCCTTCATCACCCTGCACTGCTCACTGGGCGCTTTCGACACCATCGAGGTGGAAGACCTGACAAAGCACAAGATGAACAGCGAACAGATGTTCATTGGACCCGAGGCCTGCAAAATCGTCAACCAGACCAAACTCGCCGGCAACAGGGTGTGCGTGGTCGGCGCAAGCACGGCACGCGCCACAGAGAGCGCCGTCGGCACAGACGGACTGCTGAAAGAATACGACGGCTGGACCAACCGCTTCATCTTCCCCCCTTATGAGTTCGGACTGGCCGATGCAATGGTCGTCAACTTCTACCACTCGGAGTCAACAATGATGATGAGCACGGCAGCCTTCGCTGGCTATGACCTCTGCATCGAGGCCTACGAAGAGGCACTGAAGAACGACTTCAAGTTCGGATGCTACGGCGACGCCATGCTCATCCTCGACGACTGAAAACAGAAAAACGGAAAATTGGAGATTGAACATTTTCATGTAGCCTATTTGGGGCTGGGGTCGAACCTGGGCGACAGGGAGGCCAACATCAGCCGCGCAATAGCATTGATAGCAGAGCAGGCTGGCACCGTAGTGCGACAGTCTGCTCTCTTCTATTCCGAGCCGTGGGGCTTCGACTCTGACAACGCCTTTGTCAACGCCGTCGTCTGCATCCATACCACGCTGACGCCACAACGCCTGCTGCGCACAACACAGCGCATTGAACGCCAGATGGGCAAGGACAGCCGGCACGCTACACAGCGCACAGCAGGACAGGCCGACGTCTACCACGACCGCCCCATCGACATCGACATCCTGCTCTACGACGACATCACCATCCACACACCCACGCTCACCATTCCACACCCGCACATCGACGAGCGGCCCTTCGTCACCATCCCCTTGCACGAAGTGCTCACATAAAAAACGCCTCCCAGAAAGATTCCGGGAGGCGCTTGCTTGTTGTCAGACGATTACTTACGCAGACCGAGAGCCTTGATCAGCGCACGATAGCGCGTGATGTCGGTGTTGTAGAGGTACTTCAGCATCTTGCGGCGACGGCCGACGAGCTTCGTCAGCGAACGGGCAGTGCCGTAGTCCTTGTGGTTCTGCTTCAGATGCTCAGTCAGGTGCTTGATGCGATAGGTGAACAGAGCAATCTGGCTCTCTGCCGAACCAGTGTCAGTGGCCGACTGGCCGAACTGCGAGAAAATCTCCTGCTTCTTAGCTTGATCTAAATACATTGTGATGTGTGATTAAATAAATTGTTGCTCATTACATCCTTCAGTCGTTCACAGCCTTTAATCGCAGCTGCTTCACGGCGTCGAATGGTTCGGGGTTTCCGAAAAGCGGGTGCAAAGGTACTGCTTTTTTGCGTTTCCGCCAAGATTTTGTCCTGATTTTTTCTCGGAAGCGGCTTTTTTTCATAGTTTTCACCGTTTTTCCTAAAAATCTTCATCGGGTGCGGCCATCGGTTTATGCTGGAAACGTGGCGATAGGATTTTCATTTCGTACACACCGTGTGTACTAAAAATACACACGGCGTGTATTTTTAGTACACGTCATCTGTACAAAGCGTGTACGAAATGTTTTTGAAGCTGTATGGCTTCCAGCATTTCACACATCGGCAGTTTTCGAACATAAAACGGCTTTTTTCTGTTGGTCTCACCGTTGTTTCACCGATTATTACGCTGCCACGCCTATTATTCTGTCCTTTTTGCTTTTTTCCCCGATGTCCGTGTTTTTCTGTCATACCTTTGCACACGAAAAGCGAAAAGCACGTCGGCAGGAAGGCGCCCCTGCACCGGCGGCTCGCTCATCCTTCAAAAATCATCCAACCATGAAAAAGAACCAAGAAGAGACTGGCAACGCCTTCACCAAGGCCTGTCAGAAGAAGAACAACATCGCCAACATCTGTCTGAACTGGCTGCACAACGAGGGCCAGCAGCATTATCTGGCCGTGAACGCCTCCTCCGGCTGCATGCGCAGCACCCGACTGGCCGTCCTACAGCCTGTCACCCACGAACTCACTGACCGCAGCGCCCTGCAAATCGTGGTGCTGCCTGCCGCTTTCGACGGCGTGAGGCATAAAGGCTACGACCGTCCACGCTGGCAGCTGCTCGTCTACAGCTGGCTGAGCCGCGAAGACTCCGAGCGACTCATTGCCCATCTGGGCGACCGTCTCGACAGCGCCGACATGCGTTTCTTCCTCGTCCGTGCCCGTGAGTGTGTGAAATGTGTGAACTCCTGAACTCCTGAACTTTTCCATTATGAGACGAATCACTGAAATCATCGTACATTGCACGGCCACACCCGAAGGGCGCTGGCACACCCTGGCCGATGTAGACAGCTGGCACCGGCAGCGCGGCTTCTTCGGCATTGGCTATCACTATCTGGTCTTGCTCGACGGCACCGTCTGCGAAGGGCGTCCGCTGTGGCGCTGCGGTGCCCACTGCACAGAGCATAATGCCCATTCCATCGGCGTTTGCTACGTCGGCGGCCTTGACCATCAGATGCGTCCTAAGGATACCCGCACCGAGGCTCAGCGCCTAGCCCTGCGTCGGCTCATCGCCCGTTTGCGCCAGCAGTTCCCCGAAGCGCAGGTCTACGGTCACCGCGACTTTGCCGCCAAGGCCTGTCCATGCTTCGACGCCAGGACGGAGTATTCTGCTTCTCTCTGAAAAAAAACCACCTTTTCCTTTGTTTTCCGCCTCCTTCTTCGTACCTTTGCAGCATTGATTCGTTTGTATGCGTAAAATGAGGATAATGAGGAGCCTGCTGCTCGCCACGCTACTCGGTCTGATTTTCTGCGGTTTCATCGACGCTGCACCAAAGGCGAAGAAGGAGGTGTTCATTCCGATGGACTACTCCGCCTGCGGCTACCGCGCCAGCAACGAGGCGTTGCCCGATGTGGGCGTGGCAACTGTAGTGGCGTGGCAGGAGGGCGACTGTGCGCCACTCATCCAGCAGGCCATCGACGCGGTAAGTAGCCGCAAGCCCGATGCACAGGGGCGTCGCGGTGCTGTGCTCCTCGGTGCCGGCCGTTACAGGCTCGACAGTCCGCTGCGCATCACGGCCTCAGGCGTGGTGCTGCGTGGCGTGGGCAGAGCCGAGACCGTCCTTGTCAAACACGGCACCGACCGCGGAGCCCTGCTTTACATCGAGGGCAAGTCGGAGGTGCCAGGCGATACCCTCTGCTTCATTTCCGACAACATCCCTGCAGGCAGCACCGCCATCAGTCAGAAATCTCTCACCTCTCACCTCACACCTCTCACCTCGCGCCTCAGAATCACCATCGTCCGTCCCTGCACATGGGAGTGGATTGACCATCTGGGTATGCACGACTTCGGCGGCGGCCTGGATTATACGGGGTGGAAGCCTACTGACATTGAGTTGCGCTGGGATCGTACGATTGTTGACGTTCGCAACGACTCCCTGATTCTTGATGCACCCCTCACAACGTCCATCAACCAAGAATTTGGCGGTGCTTACATCCTTATGAGCCGCCATGAGGGCGAGCTGACAGAGTGTGGCGTGGAGAATCTCACGATGGAATCGGCCATTAATGACTGGAATCCGAAGGATGAAGACCATTGTTGGGACGCCATCTTCATGGAGCAGACACGCGACTGTTGGGTACGCCGTGTCAACTTCCGCCACTTTGCCGGTTCCGCCGTCAACTTGCAACTGCATACCAGTCGTATTACTGTAGAGGACTGCATCGCACAGGAGCCTGTGTCGGAAATTGGCGGCTGGCGCCGGCAGGTCTTCCTTACCCGTGGACAGCAGACGCTGTTTCAGCGCTGTGTCTCGCGTGAGGGCATCCACGATTTCGCCGCCGGCTTCTGTGCCGCCGGTCCTAATGCCTTTGTGCAATGCGAAAGCGAGCGGTCGTTGGGGTTCAGCGGCAGCATCGGCTCGTGGGCAGCAGGACTGCTCTTCGATATCGTCAACATCGACGGTCACGACCTCTGCTTTAAGAACCTGGAGCAATTCCAATTTGGCACGGGCTGGAACACGGCCAATTCCATGTGCTGGCAATGCACCGCCAGCACCATCTGGTGCTATTCGCCCGATGCCGACAACCGCTGCAGCGGCCACGGCTGCTGGGGCACGCTGACAGGCAACGCCGAGTGGACGAGCAGCAACGACCACGTGCAGCCGCGCTCGCTGTTCTATGCCCAGCTGGCGGCACGCGTTGGCGACGGCGCGCCAAAGGCCTGGCTGCTGCCAATGAACACCAACGCCACCTCCTCGCCCACCGAGGAACAGGCCATGCAGATGGCACGTGAGTCGCTGACCACGCCACGCCTCACAATGGAAATGTGGATTGACAGCGTAACATTTACCGCACCTACTGCACCTACCGCACCTACCAAACCTACAACATCGGTAGGTTTGGTAGGTGCGGTAGGTGCAGTAGGTTCTGTAGGTATTTCTAAGTCATGCCTCACTTCCGACGGCCTTCTCATCACAGGCGACCAATATAACATTCCTTGGTGGAGCGGACGCGTGAAGGATAATTTTGTGCAGAAAGATGCCAAGCCTGCCGTCACCCGTTTTGTGCCCGGCCGCGAGGGAAGGGGCTGGACAGACCGCATCGACAGCGTTGTCGCCTTCCTGGCTGACAATCATTTCAGCTCCCTATCACATAACTACGGCCTGTGGTACGACCTGCGCCGCACCGACCATGAGCGTGTGCGACGTGCCGACGGCGATGTATGGGCACCGTTCTATGAACAGCCCTTCAGTCGCAGTGGCGAAGGAACGGCCTGGGACGGTCTCTCGAAATATGACCTTACACGTCCCAACCAATGGTACTGGAGCCGTCTGCGAGAGTTTGCCGACAAGGCTGCCAAGCAGAATATCCTGCTCTTCCACCACCACTATTTCCAGCACAACATCCTTGAAGCCGGCGCCCACTGGGTAGACTGCCCGTGGCGACCGGTGAATAATATCAACGGCACAACCTTCCCCGAGCCCGTCCCCTTCGCAGGCGACAAACGCATCTTCCTGGCCGAGCAATTCTATGACGAGACGGACAGCACGCTCCGCCCCTTGCACCGACAGTATATCCGCATGTGCTTAGATGAGCTGAAGGACGAGCCCAACGTCGTCCACCTCATCAGCGCCGAATACACCGGTCCGCTGCATTTCACCCGCTTCTGGCTGCAAACCATTGCCGAGTGGGAAGAGGAGACGGGCCGTCATCCGTTGATAGCCCTCAGCTGTACGCGCGATGCCCAGGACAGCATCATGGCCGATCCTGTACTCAGCCGCGTGGTCGACATCATCGACATCCGCTACTGGCACTACAACACCGACGGTCTCTGGGCTCCACGTGCAGGCCGCAATATGGCGCCACGACAGTGGATGAGAAAGGAGCGTGTTGGCAAGACTGGCTTCAAGGAGGCCTACGATGCTGTTTTGGAGATGCGTGAGAAGTATCCTGACAAGGCCGTGACGTTCTTCTCTCAGCAATATCCGCAGTACGGCTGGGCCATCCTCATGGCAGGCGGCTCACTACCCAACGTGCCACTACAGGCAGGTGCCGACAACCCATATCACGACGAGCTGCTGCGCGCCATCCCTCAGATGAAACATGTTGAAGCCGACGGCAGCATCGCCCTTGGCAGCACTACCGACGGCTATCTGCTCTATGCCCAAGGCGACACCGTCAGCCTCAACGTCACTCCTGGCACCTACGACCTTTTCAGCATCGAAGCCTCCACAGGTCGCATCACCCTGCTGCAGAAGAAGCTGAAAGCCGGTGGCTCCTTCCTCCGCACCGGCCTCCACAATGGACAAGTGCTCTGGCTGCGACGCCACTAATCATCTGCGAAATAATAAACAACATATTGAAAAGTAAAGCAACATGAAAGAAATGGAACTGAAGTACGGATGCAATCCGAATCAGAAGCCGTCGCGTGTGTTCATGGCCGACGGTAGTGAGCTACCCATCGAAGTGCTGAACGGCCGTCCCGGCTACATCAACCTGCTCGACGCGCTGAACTCATGGCAGCTGGTGAAAGAGCTGCGCGAGGCTACCGGCATGGCTGCCGCCGCCTCATTCAAGCACGTGTCGCCTGCCGGCGCTGCCGTTGGTCTGAAGCTCAGCCCTACGCTGAAACACATTTATTTCGTAGACGACATTGAAGGGCTGGACTACTCACCCATTGCCTGTGCCTATGCCCGTGCCCGCGGTGCCGACCGCATGTCGAGCTACGGCGACTTCATCGCTCTGAGCGACACCTGCGACAAGACGACGGCCCTCATCATCAAGCGCGAGGTCAGCGACGGCGTCATCGCCCCCGACTACACCGACGAGGCGCTGACCATTTTGAAAGAGAAGCGCAAGGGTACGTACAATGTCATCAAGATTGACCCCGCCTACAAGCCCGACCCCATCGAGCGCAAGCAGGTGTTCGGCGTGACCTTCGAACAGGGCCGCAACGAGATACGCCTCGACGATCCGAAGCTTTTCGAGAACATTCCTACGCAGAACAAAAGTTTCTCCAAGGAAGCCCTGCGCGACCTGATGATTGCCCTCATCACGCTGAAGTACACGCAGTCGAACTCGGTGTGCTACGTGAAGGACGGGCAGGCCATCGGCATCGGCGCCGGCCAGCAGAGCCGCATCCATTGCACGCGCCTGGCCGGACAGAAGGCCGACATCTGGTGGCTGCGCCAGCATCCGAAGGTGCTCAATCTGCCCTTCCTGCCCAACATCCGCCGTGCCGACCGCGACAACACCATCGACGTCTACATCTCAGAGGACGAGCACGACGATGTGCTGCGCGACGGAGCCTGGCAGCAGTTCTTCACCCGTCAGCCCGAGGTACTGACGCTGGCAGAAAAGAAGGAGTGGATAGCCAAGAACACAGCCGTCAGCCTGGGCAGCGATGCCTTCTTCCCCTTCGGCGACAATATCGAGCGTGCCCACAAGAGCGGCGTGCAGTACATCGCCCAGGCCGGTGGCTCCGTGCGCGACGACCATGTCATCATGACTTGCGACAAGTACGGCATCGCCATGGCCTTCACCGGCGTGCGCCTGTTCCACCACTAATACAATGCTTCATGCTAATGGATGATTTTCAGCAGATACTTGAGAACGGCATCTCTTTCGGACGCGGCGGCGAGCGTCGCGACCCCAACGAGGGCAAGGTGAAAACCAAGGCAAAGAAGAAACAGTACATCACGGGCGCTCACGGCAGCGGCTCGGCCAAGCAGAAAGCCAAATACCGCGAGCAACGTGCCAACCGTAAGCACAGGTAACGTGATGAGAAAACTGCGGACGATAGAGATGCAGCGGCTCACGCCTGAGGAGTTTCAGAAGGCAGAGAAGCTGCCACTGACGGTGGTGCTCGACGATGTGCGGTCGATGCACAACGTAGGGTCTGTATTGCGCACGGCCGACGCCTTCCGACTGGAAGAGGTGGTGCTCTGCGGCATCACGGGCACACCGCCACATCCCGAGATTCACAAGACAGCGCTGGGTGCCGAAGACTGCGTGTCGTGGCGCTATTGCGACACAGCGCTCGAGGCCGTACAGCAGCTAAAGGCACAAGGCATCACCGTGTTCAGCGTCGAGCAGGCTACAGATTCAACCATGCTTCCCTCGTTCCAGGCGGAGCGGGGAAAGCGTTATGCCATTATTTTAGGCAATGAGGTAAAGGGTGTGCATCAGGAGGTCATCGACGCCTCCGACGGCTGTCTGGAGATTCCCCAGCTGGGTGTAAAGCACTCCATGAACGTCTCGGTCACAGCCGGCATCGTCATCTACCACTTCTCCTGCCAGCTGCGGAGCTAAAGTCATATCCCTCAACATCCCCAACGTCAGCGGGGAATGGCTGCGCATTGGAGTTCAGGGCAGCAACACCACGCCCTCCTGCTTCTTGCCGTCCATCATCACCTTCAAGGGGCGCTCGAAACGCACGTGGCGCACGTAGGTGGTCTCTGCGATGGCGGGCATCTGGTCGAGGACATCCTTCTGGAAGATGCCGTCGCCCGTGTAGGCGTTGATGGTGAAATAGCCCACGCCGAAGCTGGTGAGATTCTGGAAAAAGTGCGTGCCCTGCGAAGGGTCTACGTGGTAGTTCTTCAGGCCTGTTTCCACGATGACACGTGCTGCCGAGATATGCGGCCACTTTACGGGTATGCCCAACCAGTAGTCGCTCGAGCCCCAACGGCCTGGGCCGATAAGGACATAGTTCTTTCCCTCATTCAGGAACTTGCGGTTGATCTGCTCAATCTCCATGGCTATCGTCGGATTGTTGGACGCGGTGAAGCTATCGTCGGTCTTCACGTACACCACGTCTACGACATCCTCGCTGATGCCATGTCCCAATGAGTTATGGCTGCGCAGCAGACAGTCGGCATCGGGAATCTTGTTCAAGTCTTCTTCCAATACTTGCTTGGAGTCGACGATGGGACGAATCTGAAGGAGGTAGAAAGCACCCTGTGCATTGGGTCCCAGATTGCAGGCAAACTCTATCTCTACGGGGCGACGCATCTCGTCGGCACCCAGTTTCTGGCTCATTTGCAACAATTCGGGCAATGGGAAGACGCCGTGCTGCAGGACGCCGGCGAAGGAGATAATCTTGCGGCCTCCCTCGTAGATGCCGTCGCGGATAATCTGGTCGACAGGGTCGTAGGTGGAGGCAATATACTGCAGGGAGCCGTCCTTATCGGCCTGTTTCACACGCAGGTTCTGGATGTTGAAGCCGTCGTCGACCTTGAAGTCATCACCCACATGGCTCATGTCGAGGGCGTAGAATCGCGTCTGCGTCTCGGTGAGGGCCGTATCCATCTCGCTCGTCTGCAACACCTGACTGGGGTGGTAGGGCGACACGCGCAGCGTCTGACCGCCGTCGACGATATACTTGCCAAGGCCCAGCGCCAATGAGGCGATGCCCTCCTCGGCCGTCTCGTCGCCAATAGGATAGTAGTTCAAAGAGCGCAAGACGCCTGAGAACGTGGGATAGTAGAGGTCGCCATAGCGCTGCCCTACCACCTCCTGCAGGATGACGGCCATCTTCTCCTGGTCGATGACATTCTGCGTAGCGGTCATGTAGGCCTTCGAATCCTTGTAGTACACGGAGGCGTAGACGCTCTTGATGGCACAGGCCAACATGCGCAGCATCTCGTACTTGTCGTCGAGGAAGGGAATCATGTAGGTGGCGTAGATGCCGGCGAAGGGCTGATAGTGGCTGTCTTCCAAAAGGGAGCTGGAGCGCACGGCTATCGGTGCCTTGATGGCCTCGAAGAACGTGAAGAAGTCGGCAATGAGGTCGTCAGGCAGCTGTGCCCGCAGGAAATGCTGCAGGATGACCTCATCGGGAGCATCGGAGAGGGCGATGGTCCACAGGTTGTTGTCGTCCATGAAGCGATCAAAGAAGTCGGTACAGAGGACGACAGTCTTGGGAATCTGTACCGTAGCGTTGGGGAACTGGTTGAGCTCAGGATGGCGCTTGAGGATGGCGTCGAGAAAAGCCAGGCCACGACCCTTGCCACCCAGCGAGCCCTCGCCGATGCGGGCAAAGTGGGCATAGCGGTCGAACTTCAGACGGTCGAAGACAGCCACCACGCCGATGTTCTTCATGTGGCGGTACTGCACGATGGCATCGAAGATAATCTTGCGGTGCGCGTCGACGTCCTGCAGCTTGTGCCAGGTGACGTGTTTCAGGAACTGACTGACGGGGAAGATGGCGCGTGCCGTAAGCCAGCGGCTCATGTGGTTGCGGCGAATGTGGCGCATCAGCGAGTCGTGCGGAATGGTGAAGATGTTGTCCTGCAACTCCTTCAGCGTCGAGATGCGCATCACCTCCTGCTTCGTCACCGGGTCGCGGAAGATGAAGTCGCCGAAGCCCATGTGCTCCTCAAGGAGATGGCGCAGGTCGACATTCATCTTCTTCGAGTTCTTGTCGACGAAATGGAAGCCTTCGGCCTCTGCCTTTTCGCGGTTGATTACCTCTGAGCTCTCCATGATGAGCGGCACGTACTCGTCCTGCTTCCTGATTTCCTTCAGCAGCTTCAGGCCTGCCTCGGGGTCGCCCTCTTCCACGTGGCTGAGGCGGCCTACGGGCGTCTTCATCGGGAAGCGCGTATCGCTGATGATGCCCAAGGTATTGTCGTGGTATTTCTGCCACAATGCCCAGGCTTCCTCATAGTTTGTGGCTAAGACCACCTTCGGGCGGCCTCGCTTGCGCTGAGCGGCGGCGTGAGGGTTGAGGGCCTCAGTAGAGAAGTTCTTCGACTGCTGGAGGATGTAATTGTAGAGATTGGGAAGGACGGAGCTGTAGAAGCGGATGTTGTCCTCTACGAGCATGATCATCTGTACACCGGCCTCCTCGATGTCGTGGTCGATGTTCATGCGATCCTCTATCAGCTTGATGATGGATAGGATGAGGTTGGTGTTGCCCAACCAGCAGAACACATAGTCGAAGATTGTCATATCCTCGTCCTGCATGCGGCGTGTGATGCCGTGGCTGAACGGCGTGAGCACCACGCAGGGCACGTCGTGCTTCAGCGCCTTCACTTCGCGGGCTACGGCGAAGGCATCGTTGTCGGCGTTGCCAGGCATACAGATGACCAAGTCGATGTCGGTGTTCTCCAACACGCCCTGCGCCTCCTCGGTGGTAGAGACCTGCGTGAACGACGGCGGATAGCGCATTCCCAGTTCGGTGTACTCGTCGAAAATCTTCTCGTCCACACGGCCGTCGTCCTCAAGCATGAAGGCATCGTAGGGATTGGCCACGATGAGCACGTTGAATATGCGGCGCGTCATCAGGTGCGCAAACGACACGTCCTTCAGGTAGAAGGAATTAAACTCCTGCGGAATATTATTGGTGGTCTCTTCCATTGTTACAATTCAATCCGTTTTAATCCGTTGTCTTCTATCACATCGTCACTTCGACGGTGTGCTTGCCTGATGAATAGGGAACAACGGAGCCCTCGACGGAAGAACCGTCGAGCACAATCTGCTTCACGCCTTTCTGAGAGCCGTTAGGATGGATGGTGATAGTGTATTCTGCCTCGCGGAACTTACGCTGTACGGTGTAATCGGTAGCAGTCTCTGGCAGACAGGGATCGATGCGGATGCCATCGTAATCGGGCTTGATGCCGAGGATGAATTCTGAAACGGTGTACCACATCCATGCAGCAGTACCTGTGAGCCACGAGTTCTTGCCCTCGCCGGGTTTGTAGGCATCCTTACCTGCTACCATCTGGCAATTCACGTAAGGCTCCACCTTGTGCAGCGTCTGGTATTTCTCTTCAACATAAGAAGGCAGAATCTTGGCGTAGTGGCTCCAGGCATCGTTGCCTCGTCCTGCGATACATTCGCCGATGATGACCCAAGGATTGTTGTGGCAGAAGATGCCGGCATTCTCCTTGTAGCCCTCTGGATAAGAAGAAATCTCACCGTATTCGTAGATATACTTGGTAAAGGCAGGATTATTCAATACCATACCGTGCTCACACTCTAAGTATTTCTTGCAGGAGTCGAGGCTCTTGGCCACCATACCCTCGTCGGCGCCAATCTCTGCCATCGTGCACCAGCCCTGCGATTCGATGAAGATTTTTGCTTCTTCGCACTCGTTAGAGCCAATCTTGCGGCCATAGAAGTCATAGGCGCGCAGATACCACTCACCGTCCCAGCCGTGCTTCTTCACAGCCTCAATCATGGCGTCGATGGCCTGCTGCATACGGTCAGCCTCGTCGGCCTTACCGATTTTCTTGCAAAGGGCGACATAATCTTTTCCTGTCACAACGAAAAGTCCGGCAATCATCAACGACTCGGCCTTGGTGCCCTCAGAGACATTCTCGGTGGTCTGGAAGCTCTCGTTGGGATCCCACGAGAAGCAGTTCAGGTTCAGGCAGTCGTTCCAGTCGGCACGCCCGATAAGCGGCAGCATGTGCGGACCGAGGTTGTTGATGACGTGATCCATCGAAATCTTCAGATGGTCGAAGAGCGTCACCTCAGAGCCCGGCTGGTTGTCGAAGGGCACCATCTTGTCGAGAATGGAGAAGTCGCCCGTCTCCTTGATATAAGCCACGGTGCCGAAGATAAGCCAGCAAGGGTCGTCGTTGAATCCGCCGCCGATGTCGTTGTTGCCACGCTTCGTCAACGGCTGATACTGGTGATAGCATCC
Organism: uncultured Prevotellaceae bacterium; assembly: GCA_902778535.1. Lineage (GTDB taxonomy): Bacteria > Bacteroidota > Bacteroidia > Bacteroidales > Bacteroidaceae > Prevotella. The sequence goes on along the minus strand of CACYYG010000032.1, from coordinate 11,773 downwards.
GCCGTCGGGGAACTGCGTCGAGGCGATGTCGATGATGCGCTGGCGGGCACGGCTCGGAATCTGGTGGACAAAGCCCACAAGGTCCTGATTAGAGTCGCGAAAGCCCATGCCACGCCCGATGCCGCTTTCGAAGAACGAAGCCGAGCGCGAGAAATTGAACGTCACCATGCATTGGTATTGGTTCCAGATGTTCACCATTCGGTCGAGCTTGTCGTTGCCCGTCTTCACATTATAAATATTCAACAGCTTGTCCCAGTATTGGCACAGCTCGCTGAACGCCTGATCCACTTTCTCGGTGGTGTTGAGGCTGTCAATGAGTGCGTGTGCCTTCTCCTTGTTGATGACCTGCGGCGCAACAAATTTTCGCTCCTGTTCATTTTCGATATAGCCGAGGATAAAGACAAAGTCACGGCTCTCGCCCGGCTGTAGTGTTACCTCGATATAGTGGGATGCGATGGGGCTCCAGCCGTGGGCGTGGCTGTTGCGTGGCTTGCCCTCCATCACGGCGTCGGGATTGGCAAACTCGTTGTAGAGGCCGACGAAGCTCTCGCGGTCGGTGTCAAAGCCTTGAATCTCTGTGTTCACATGATAGAAAGCATAGTGGTTGCGACGCTCGCGATACTCAGTCTTATGATAGATGGTAGAGCCCTCAATCTCTACCTCTCCGGTAGAGAAGTTGCGCTGGAAATTCTCCATATCGGTAGCAGCATTCCACAGACACCACTCCTCGAAGGAGAAAAGCTTCAGCCTCTTCACCTCCTCAGTCTGGTTAGTCAGCGTCAGTTTCTGCACCTCCGCCCACTTCTTCAGCGGTACAAAGAACAGCACGCTGGCCTCAACACCATTCTTACGGCCAGTAATGCGTGTATAGCTCATGCCGTGACGGCACTCATAGAAGTCAAGCGGCGTCTTGCATGGCTTCCACCCTGGGTTCCACACGATGTCGCCGTCCTTGATATAGAAATAGCGCCCGCCATTGTCCATCGGCACGTTATTGTAGCGATAGCGTGTGATGCGGCGGAACTTGGCATCCTTGTAGAAGCTGTAGCCACCAGCAGTATTAGAGATGAGTGAGAAGAAATCCTCGTTGCCCAGATAGTTAATCCAGGGCCAGGGCGTTTTCGGGTCTGTAATGACATACTCGCGATGTTGGTCGTCAAAATGACCATAACGTTTTTGCTCTTCCATGTGTTTGTCTGTTATTTGTTGATGATTGTGCTTGCAAAGGTATGCTTTTTTTTTCTTTTTCCGTCTTTTCCTGTAAGAAATTTAACCGAAAAATAGCAGGAGGCACTGTTGGTGTCCCTGCTATTAAAAAAATCAGAGGATGGCCATACAGGAGCTAACGCCCAGACTGGTGGCAATGGCCGAGAGGATGGCCAATGCCGTTTGGAAGATAAACTTCCAAGTGTTGCGATTCATCTTCATGACACGTAGCTGTTGCTGGAATGAAGATTAAGGATTGACCACGGGGGCGTTGCCAGTATCTTCGGTGGCAATATACTCTCCCTTCTTGTCCGAGAGGGCAATCTCTCCCTTTCTCACGCGCTCGGCCAGCGAGGTATAGCCCAGCAGTGCATCCTGAGTGAGCATCTTGCGGGTGAGGCGGCCGGTAGCGATGGCCAACAGTTTGAGGCTCTTCACGTTGCTGTCGAGTTCGAATGACTCAACATCGTCAGCAGGGGTGCTGACAACGCTGGCCTTGAAGATGGCAAGATTGTCGAGTTTCACGGGCTGACCCAGAAGGATGAGCTCCTTGATGCAACCCACCATGTCGGTGAGAATACCCTTAATGGTCCCGGCAGAGAAAGGAGTGTTGTGCTGAGCCATGTGCTCAGCCAGCTTCTCGATGTTGATGGGAGCGGCATTCTCTGCACGTCCGTAGACCTTACCGTAGTTCACGTTACCCTGACGCTTGTCCTTGTAGAAATTGATCTTAAGCATAATAGTAAAAAAAGGATTAATAGTTAAACAATGTGTGTGTGGTAGTCGGAGGCGCGCCCTGCGATTCACGGTTGCAAAGGTAAGGACGAAGGCAGAGCGTCGCAATCAGTTAACACTTAATTAACGCACCTTAAAAGGTTTTAACGGATAGAAGTGAGGAATCAGAAGCTTATCTTCAGGCCGAAGGGGACACTCGGAGCAAAAGGATGCTCAGTATTCCAGGTGCTGACGCTATTGCCACTGGAGAAGAAATGCTGGACGCCGGGTTCAGCGAAAAGGCTGACGTGTGGCGCAAGCTGATACTGCAGTCCGACTCCCATGCCCGCCGACATTTGGAATCCCGGATGCAGGCGCTCAATGGTGTATTCTTCCTTGTGGCCGTCGGGCATGAAATAATAGCTGTCGCGTGTGGAACGCAGCGGCAGATGCAGCGTGAAACTGGCCTTAGCATAGAACTGCAAGCGCTTAGCCAGCTGCCAGTGGTAAGAAGCGCTGAAAGGCAGACCGAGGTATTGCACCGTCTGATGCTGCCGCTGGCTTATGTAGCTGTTGCCGATGCTGAAATCGCTCTTCATACGCGAATAACTCAGGCCTGTACCCACTTGCCAGTGCTGCCCGATGCGACGTTCCACAGAAAGACTGACAGTGAGCGGGAAGTGATGAGTGGCGAATGAGTCGCAGACCACCGGGTTTGTGTCTGCATCAGCGAAAGGCAGCAGCATGCTGCCGTCATTGTCACCTATGGCGCTGTAAGCCATTTCTATAGTCCAGGAATGGTCAGGCTTATCCGTGATTTCCCGATTAAGGGAAATGTCGGGTGCCTCCATTCCCCGCTCCTCCGCTCGGCTCTGCCGCTTGCTACCGAAGGGACGCAAGAAGAGAGGAGTTAGGGGTGGGGTCTCTATTTCAGCCTCAGCCATGTCATTCGTTTCCTGCTCATCATCAAGGGGGAGATTACAGGTCCCACCACCACTGACCACTTCCCTTGAGGGGCTGGGTGTGGCTGCGCCGGCATATTCATTTTCCACAACCGCCTGCGCAGCCATTTCATGCCCCTCAAGAGTAGACGCCGGCTCGGGCGCGGCCATTCCCCGCCCCTCAAGAGGAGAGGTCAGGGGTGGGGTCTGTATTTCTCCTGTCTCCAACGAGCTATGAAACTTCCACCACAGCCCAAAGGGCAAAACAACAGCCAACAACAGTAGCAGCAGAGGCCTCAGCCAGTGACGCAGCAGATTCTTGGCATGGAAGAGCTGCGACGACGAGCTGTGAGGCTCGATACGCAACAGACTGGCAATCTCCTGATGACTCAGTCCCTCAATGACCGACAGCCGGAACACACGCCGGTAACCGTCGGGCAGCGCGTCGACGGCAGCCATTATCTCCTGCATGGCCAATGTCGTCTCGGCCCGATTTTTTTCAGTAGGCGGCTGCAACGATCCTGCTGTACAGGAGGACAAGGAAACTTCCTGCCGTTGTTTCTGCTGGCGCAGGTAGAGGAGGGCGACATTGCGCGTGACGGCGTTAAGCCAGGCACTGACGCGCGCTGTGTCCTTCAGCTCGCCCATCTTATTGATGATTAGAAGAAAAGCATCGTGCAGCAAATCGTCAGCCACCGTTTCATCGTGAACATAGCGCAGACAGACACTGCGCAGCTGTTCGCGAGTAGCAGTGTATAGCAGGGCAAAAGCCTCATGGTCGCCCTGCTGACAGCGTTCTGCTATTTGCTGCAACTGCATCGATGCTTTATATTTTAGACAACAGAGACAACAAGGACCGCCGGGCTTGGCCGCTTTGCCCTGCAAAGAACTGTTTTACTTTACTACGACCTTGCGCCCCGCCACGATGTAGATGCCCTTCTTGAGGTGAGTGGTGAGCGGTGAGTGGCGAGAGGTGACTTTACGTCCCTGCAGATCGCAGACTTCGTTGTCCGTTATACCTTGTTTATTGTTTGTTAGCGCAGCACCAATGGCCGTAGCATCGCCAGGTTTGCCGCTGCTGCCCCAAACGCTGTCGGAGATGCCCAGGCGATGGTCGACGCCATCAATGGACAGCATGTAGGCGTGGAAGGGAGCGACGATGTTTTCGGCACCGCCCTGCAGGAAGCTGTTGCTGCCTGCGTTGAAGAGGTAGGCGTCGGGCGATAGCTGCAGGGCTATGGTGGTACCCACGAAGTCGATGCCGGAGCCTCGCACAATGGCCTCACCCGTCATGGGCACCTTCAAGTTCTCGCCGATGAAGAGCAGGCTGGAGCCTATATAGACGCCGAGGAGATAGGGCTCGTAGCTCAACATCTGCTGCAGGCTCACCTCCTCTATGCAGAGCGAGTCGCCCATATTGCCATGATAGCGCAGCACCTTCAGCATGTCGGGGTGAAGCATCTCTGTTGCGCCGTTGATGTCGTATAAGCTGACTGAAGTGGGGCTGAACGGCAGGACGATGGTCTCGGAATAGCCTCGTCCGCGCAGCTCGTCGTCTGCATTGTCGTAGGATGGCGTCATGATGTAGCTGATGAACTGCGTATGGAAGGCCAGCGGACAGTAGTAGTCGTGGTTCTCCTTCAGCCTGATGTTGCCGGCCTCCAGGCCACGCACGATGTTACGACTGTCGTCCAAGCCTGCGGGCACGTTGTCGAGCAGGTCGAGATAGTAGAGGCAGTTGGGATTGGCCTGCGACGCGTCGATGGAGAAGACGGTGTTGAACAGGTGCTGGCCGCGCAAATCGACGGCGACGGCCTCCCCGGGCACCGTTAGCTGCCGGTCGTCGCTCTCAGGCAGCGGCAGCACCGTTCCGTCGGCCGTCCAATACATGTTCGTGCCGCTCAGCGTGGTGAAGCAGAGAGAGTCGATCAGCTCCAGGCCGTGCGCCGTGCTGTATGCGGCCTTCAGCGCATAGCGGGCGCCGTCGCGAAACACGGCGTCATAGGCGAAATTGGCGTCTCTCTTGCCCCCACTCCACAGCATATAGTTCACACGCTGGGTGAACAGCCGCTCGCCGGTGTCGTGGTCCTCTAAGAAGAGCACGATGCCCTCATCACCCGTTCCGTGATGGTCGCTGTAGTAGTCCACATCGTTGTTCTTCACACGGGTCCACCCATGTATATGGCTGCCATAGAGCACATTCTCGCCGTCGCGCTCGGTGAGCATGTCGAGCGAGAAGGAGGCACTGAAATCCAGTTTTCTGAACGGAGAGACGCTGACGTCGATGGAGGCCAACACCTGCTCACCCTCGGCGTCAGTGGCCATACTGAGCGTCAGGTTGCCCTCGGGCAGGGTGACATACAAGTCGAGAATACTTAAAAACTGTGGCTCCACGCTGACCAGCGTGTCGACAAAGACCGTGTGGCTGCCATCGGTGTGATTGTCGGCCAGAAGAAAGAGCCGCCCACTGAAGTCGCTGTCAGTGTTGTTGCGTAAATAGACGACAATGTTCTGGGTGAGCTGCGCAATATTGTTGCCCCGAATCACAAGGGAGTCGCACGACAGCAAAGAGCCGTTGTCGGCGGCCGCACTGGCCGTAACGGCCAGCAGCAGGATGACGATGGAAAGGAAAAACTTCTTCATATTGTGTGATTTACTTTATTGAGCCCACTTTAATTACTTTATTCTGCGGCCTTGCAGGTCGTAGTAACGGTTATTGGTTGTTTCACGGTTATAGGGCGTGATGCCCACCATGTCCTGCACCCCGCTGAACGACCACCGCGCAGTGAGGACGACGGGCCGGGCGGTGAAGCAGGGCGTCTCGGGGCGGCAGTCGTGCTGACAGGCGTAGTCGAAAGCCTCGGCCATGCTGATACGGCCGTCGCCGTCGGTATCAGAATGGACGGGCTGTCCCTGCTCGTCGTGCTGTGCGACGGCGCAGGTCCAGTGATAGACGAACTCGTCGTAAGGGCGGTCCTTGCACGACCACGACATCTGGTCGGCGGCGCAGGCGGCGGTGATGACGCGACCCTCAGCCTGCAGCGAGGCGACGAATGCCCCGGCATAGCACTGGCCCAAGAGGATGCTCATCGTAGCAGGATGGCACTGGTTGACCATCGCGGCCAACTCGTCGGGCATAAGCTGTTCGTTGCCCCACAGCCACAGATGCACGCCGCCATCGGCATCGCGCTCGCCATGGTCGGTGATAAATATAAATAGGTGGTCGTTGGAGTCCAGACGGACAGACAGCTGGCGGAAGGCATCGCTGACGTTCTGACGTGTGGCGGCAAGGGTGACATCGGGCTGGCCGTCGCCGTCGAGGTCGGTTGGCGACGAGGCAAAGCCTGTGGCACCGTAGCAAAGCATGTCGTTGGCGGGATTGTCGCCATCGGCCATCAGCAGATAGATTTGTCCCTTGGAAATATGATAGTCGTGACGCAACGTGCGGTAGAGGAAGGCGCAGTCGTTCCAGTAGCGCTCATGGTTGAACATTTTGCTGCGTCCACCACTGATGATGACGGCGTATGTCTCTGCATGGACAACCACTGCGCAGCAGAGTAAAGCCAATAAGTGTAGATGTCGCATTGTTTTCACATTGTAAAGTTACAAAAAAAGAGGAAAAGACTGCATGGCCCGCTGATTTTTATAATTGTTTAACAGGGTGCGTTAATTATTCTTGTGCTATGCAGTCATGGGGGAAACCGGGTATCTTTAAGTTAACCATGTCATTCAACTCGCTTGCTTTTATCTTTTTCCTGCCAATAGTGTTCCTGCTCTACTGGCAGGTGTTCAGATTCCGCCGCTGGCAAAACGGGCTGGTGGTTGTGGCCAGCTACGTGTTCTACGGTTGGTGGGACTGGCGATTCCTTGGTCTCATCGCCTTTACTTCCCTGCTGAGTTATGCCGGTGGACTCTTGACCGAGCACTACAACGGACAGCGCCGGCTGCAGCGGGCGGTTTGCACGGTCTGCATCATTGTGAACTTGCTGATATTAGGCCTTTTCAAGTATTTCAACTTCTTTGCCGACAGCTTCTGCGCACTCATAGGATGTCAGGCCGGCTGGAGCACGCTGAACGTGGTGCTGCCCGTAGGCATCAGCTTCTATACGTTTCAGGCCCTGAGCTACACCATCGACGTCTATCGCGGCCAGGTGAGGGCAAGCCGTGATGTTGTTGAGTTCTTTGCCTATATCAGCTTTTTCCCCCAGCTTGTGGCAGGCCCCATTGAACGGGCGAGCCACCTGCTGCCCCAGTTCAGGCAGGAACGCCGCTTCTGCTATGCCGATGCCGTGGACGGTTGCCGACAGATGCTGTGGGGCTTTTTCAAGAAGATGGTCGTTGCCGACAACTGCGCCACGGTGGTCAATGCCGTTTGGACAGACTATGAGAGCAGGCCGTCAGTGGTGCTGATGGCTGGCGCTGTGCTTTTCACATTTCAGATTTACTGCGACTTTTCCGGCTATTCCGACATCGCCATCGGCTGTGCCCGCCTGTTTGGCATACGTCTGAAGCGCAACTTCAACTACCCGTACTTCTCTCGCAGCATTGCCGACTTCTGGCGACGCTGGCACATCTCGCTGATGACATGGCTTCGCGACTATGTCTACATCCCATTGGGAGGCAGCAGGAACGGCCATACGCTGAGGAATATCTTCGTGGTGTGGGGCATTAGCGGACTATGGCATGGGGCCAACTGGACGTTTGTGTGCTGGGGAATCTATCATGCGCTGCTGTTGGCGGTCTGCCGCCGGGTCAGCATCAAATCCGCAGGCAGGCTGTTGTCCGTCAGCGTCACGTTTCTCTTTGTCGTCATCGGCTGGGTCATTTTCCGTGCACCAACGCTAAACGATGCTGTCAGCTACCTGTCATGCATGCTGAGCCTGTCGGAACTGAATGTCGGCCAATGGCTGCCGCAGCTCATGGCCTTGCAGCCGGCAGCGGGCACAGCCGTCGCCGGCATCGCCTTGATGACTGTCGGCGAATGGCGGAGCCGGCACAACCAGCATGCCTTACAGTCGTTAGACAATGGTTTACTCGGGCGCTACACCTCCCTGCGCTATGCTTTCTATATCGTCATGGCGATGCTCACCATAGCATTTGCAGGGTCGCAGTCGGAATTCATCTATTTCCAATTCTGACCTTCACATGTCTTATTTAATCACATCGAAAAACTCGAAACATACGAATAATTATTCGTTATATTCGTGTTTTTCGATGTTTAACAATAAACTGATCGAGTCATGAAAAGATTCTTGTGCAGACTGTCGTTTCTTTTGTTGCTGTTCGTCGGCGTTCATCTGCTGCTTGTGCTTGCCATCCCTGCCGACCGCAACCAGTATCTCAACGCCTTCAACCGGAAACTGCAGCTGCTTGCCGACACCCCGTCGCCAAGAATAGTCTTCATAGGCGGCAGCAACACCGCTTTCGGCATCGACTCCCGCATGGTGGAGGACTCGCTGGGGCTGCACGTTGTCAACTACGGGCTGCATGGCGGCATCGGCCTGCATTTTCCCCTGACCGAGGCGTTGCCCTGTCTTAGGGCTGGCGACATTGTGGTGCTGCAGGCAGAGTATGCCAACTTTTTTGAAGAGACCTGCAATGCGGAGACCATGCCCAAGCTGATGGTGGCCACCCGTTGGCGGGGGGCCACACGCCTGACGGCAGCAGAGTGGAAGGCCGTCATCACAGGGATGCCAATGCTGGCGTTGAGTCACCTGAAGCGCCTGCTGCTCTATCCGTTCAGGAAAAGCCTTGACACACCGGTGCCCAAAGACCACTTCGACTATACCGCCTGCGGCTTCAATGCCTACGGTGACGAGGTTAGTCATCTGCGTTTTCCCGGCTCATACGCGCCCTCTTCCTATAAGGAGACACGCCCTGTACGTGAGGAATTCATCGGTTGGCTGCGTAGCGTCCTGCACGACATGGAGCAGCGCGGCATCAAACTCGTGATGCTGCCGCCTGCCTGTGTGGACTCTTATTTCAAGGGCCACTATCGCAATGCCATTGCCCATGCGCTTCAGGCAATAGGATACCCTTATGCAGCACCGCCTCAGTCAATGACACTGCCCGACAGCCTCGCCTTTGACTCTGGCTACCACCTGAATTCGCAAGGCGTGGAAAAGAATACAAAGAAAATGATTGAAATACTGACGTCAGATTGGTAGAAAATATTTACAAAAAAGCCGGTTTACTACCCTCATATTTTGAAAATTCTGAGCCAAGAAAATTTTGGTTCGAAAAAACGCCGTATTTTTCAAGTTGCACTATCTTTCTGTGAATCAGAAGAATAGCACTTTTTTCGTCATGTTTTTAACTGTGGCGAGGTGGCGCGCAAAAAAATCTATCGATCGTTTTTTTCACGCGGAGCACCTTTTTGAAAAAAAGTCGCATCCCGGTGAAGTTGCAAAAGTGGGTTTTGGCTCTGAAAAACAGCCGTCCGAAGCTGAAAAGCTGCACGATTCGCAAAAAGTGTGCAGCCTTCAGACACCCCTCTTTCGTTTCTAAGGCAGCAAAAACGGCCTCATTCCGGTCTAGATTCACATTTTTCACGTACCTGTTTTCAAGGTAATTTTTCTTTACACGATTTTATAACTGTCTGGCAATGCTACCGCCCTCTTGTGCTATGCGCTGGCTTTCGGCCATCGCCTGGGGATTCGACTGGCGAGAGTATTCTGTTGTTGCCACTTCGGCAAGTGTGTTGAGAGCCAGTTCCATGTTGGTCATATTGTCGTGCAGGTTCTCCTTCGTAAGACCTTTGTAGCGTTTGTATTGCCCTGTGGTCATACCACTCCATGCTTTGGTAAGGACGTGAGTGCGGGCATGTCCTTCTTTCTGTTTTCTGCATGGATTCTTGGCCAGCGAACAGTGTCTGCCAGCGTTGGCAATGAAGGAGGCTTTTGAGGGAAGGGCTGAGGTCGTTTCGCCAGACAAGCTATGGGGAATCTTCGGTGGACAGATAAGCGGGATGTCGGCGCGGCTTCCCGCCTATGTTTTTGCAGTTTTTGTACAAAAGTGAATAGAATATCGGAAAATAGTTGTAAATTTGCACCCGTAGAACATAAAACGACGCAATTATGGCAAACAAAGAAAGAGCAGACAAGTGGCTCGACATTGTGGCCGAGGACCTGAGCGTGGCTGATCTGCTGTTCAACAACGGTCACTGGCTCTACGCGGGTTTCATGTGTCATCAGGTCATCGAAAAGACCTTGAAAGCCTACTGGTGCGTGTGCCGCGACGACGACCCGCCCTATCTTCATGACCACAAGAAGATTGCTCAGGGCTGCGGCCTCTTTACGAAGATGAGCGCGGAACAGTTAAAATTTCTCGATTTCATAAAGCCAATGAACATCGAGGCACGTTATCAAGAAGTCAAGGACGAGGTGGCTCGCTCACTCAACCGTGAAAAAACAGCCGAGATATTAGAACAAACCAAACAGATGCAGTCATGGATTCTCGAAAAACTACAGGAAAAGTCATCGACCCGGTGAATTTCACACCGCTCACCATACAAGGCATCCTGCCCAAGGAGTTTGCCTTAGAGCTGGTACGCCGTTACAAGGAAGTCATCGCCCCGCGTTTCGACCCGATGACGAAGGTGATGATGTTCGGTTCCTACGCCAAAGACTGCCCCAACGAGTGGAGCGACATTGACGTAGCTGTTATTGTTCCTAAGATTGAGGAAGGCACATGGTGGGACACATCGTCAAGTCTCTGCCGCGATGTCAACAAAGTGAGTCTCTACATCGAGCCTATTCTCTTGGAAAGCGGCGAGGATACGCCCATCTACCGCGAGGTGATGCGCACGGGGGTGGCGGTGTAATGTATGAATGTGGAGAAACTAAGAGTGGGAACCCGAGGAGGTAAGACCGTGGAGAATGAGGTAGAGGCGAAACTATTTAGTGCTAAAATGAATTGTGAAATATCGGAATGGGATAATGGTGATTGGTTGAAGAAAATATCTGGTAAAGCCAGCTCTCCTTATAGTCATTATATGTCTAATCTTCTTTTTCGCGGATATGATGATAAACATTATCGAGGTGCTGTTAATTGCTTCTTTTCCGGGTCGTATTCTGGAGAGAAATATAAAGATGACCTTAATTACAAGCATGGGAATATTAGTTCCCATCCATTAATTAAACATTTTTTGCCAATTAAAGATAATTAAAATGATTACAAGATTTCTTTTCTTTTTTGTTAACACATTGCTTGAGTGTTCTGGTATAGTATTTTCTTGTAATGATTATTTCTCTACGTCTCCCGTAGACAAAATAAAGGAATTGCCAATGCATAACGTTTTATACAAGACAGAATATGTTGACTATGATTACAGAGAATTCGGAACTTATGATGAGCCTCAAATCGCATACGATATAAAGTACGACACAACATCTCATTTTCGCGTTATATTATGGGGGTATGTTGATCTTAATAAGGTAGGTCAAACAGAAATTTCCCAAATTGTTGACTCTGTTTCAATAACCGATATGATTGTTATGAGAAGGAATCACAGGGCAGAGAGATTCTCAAAAAAGAACACAGTAAACAACAATTTTGACAAGCCATGGAAAGGATGTCCCCTTCCTATGTCTGTCAGAAATGAAATCAAAGAAGATTTCTTATCCAGAATGAAATACAGAAAATATCATATAAAAGAAAATGAAAGACGTATAACTGTTTATTATGAATATAAATTGTATGAATCGGATTGAAGAGTGAACCCTGATGGAAGGAGAATGGTTCTTGATAAAAGCGTTTCAAATTTATTTAGAAGAGATTATTATTATTACAGAATCAGATGAGACATTTTCAGCACATACTTACAACTGCAACGTTATGAATCAACAGACATGAGTAGCCTAAAGTCAAAACATATCTGGATTCTGGTCATTCTGGTGATGGCTGTCATTATC
>CACYYG010000031.1 GCA_902778535.1 uncultured Prevotellaceae bacterium | reverse complement strand
TGCCGGGACAACGCTTCAGCAGTAACTCATAGCGTTCGCGGGCTGTGGCACGGTGGAGGTCGAGGTAGCAGGCGCGGGCCTGACAGAGTAAGTGCTCAGCTATGACACTGCGCAACTCCATCTTCTCAGCATCTTGACGGAAAAAGTCCATCAGCTGCTCGCCGCTCACACGGAGCAAGCGGCTGGGCATCATCGCCTTGATCGTAGTCTGCGATGGACGACCGTCGAGGCAGGCGGGATAGTCGCCAGCAAACTCGCCCTCGAACGAGAACCATGTGATATGCTCCCTATCGTCGCTGATGCCATACGTTACATACTTGAAGCACCCCTCGGTGACGAAGCCGAACCATCGTGCGGGGTCGCCCTCACGCTCCAGTTGGTCGCCCTTACGGTAAGTCACCTCCTTGCCCTCGCGCTCGCAAAACTCCCGTAGCACCTGCAAATCCAATCGATTATTGTTGAATTTCTGTTCCATTGTCGTCGAATTTGTTGGCAAAGGTAATGAATTTTACCAAGAAATCGTTTCTTTTTGTTATAAGTAGGACTTACTTTGGACTAAATTTGCTTAAATTACGCGCGAAATGATGAACAAACTCCTTACTTTCGAAAAAAAAGAGTACCTTTGCAAGGTTATATGCCAGAATTTATATTGAATGGAATTAAAGACTCTGATAGCGGAATGTACTGCATACGACTTCAAGGTCATGCTTGAAGAGAAGAAACCTAAGAGTTGGTTGAAAAGCGTGAGTGCCTTCGCCAATGGCTTGGGCGGTTCCCTTTTCTTTGGCATAGATAATGATGGTATCGTCAAAGGTCTTGATGACGTGCAGTTTGTATGCGAGGCTATCAGTAGCAGGATTCGTGACTATATGGATCCCCTACCAGAGGTAGAGATGATTCCCCATGATTTAGATGGTTTACATATCTTGCAACTCAAAGTCAATGCGGGGCATTATACCCCATATTACTACGTTGGAGATGGTCAGCGTATTGCATTTGTCCGAGTTGGTGATGAGAGTCTTCCAGCCACAGCAGAACAGATGGTTCGCTTGGTACTGAAAGGTTCCAACAAAACTTTTGATTCCCTTCAAACTGACCATAAAGCAGAGGACTATTCCTTTACGATATTGGCGAACTCGTTCAAAAAGCGTACCAGTCAAGAATGGGACAAAAAGTATCTCCTTTCATTTGGCCTTGTCACTAATGCTGGACTTCTTACAAATGCAGGAGCGTTGTTTGCCGATGACTGCCCATTGTGGCAATCTCGCCTATATTGCACACGATGGGATGGAAAGGAAAAGGGCGATGCAATCAACGATGCAGAGTTTACAGGCAATGTCCTCATGCTTCTTCGCGAAGCCATGAACTTTGTGAAATCCAACACCAAGAGAGGCTGGGAGAAACTGCCTGATGGAAGAAAGAACAAACCAGAGTATGCGGAACGTGCTGTATTAGAAACGATGGTTAACCATTTCATCCATCGTGACTACACCGTAATGGGTAGTGAAGTTCATCTTGACATTTACGATGACCGCCTCACTGTAACATCTCCAGGAGGAATGTACAATGGTATGCTGATACAGGATTTGGACATTAAAGATGTGTCTTCTGAAAGGCGCAATCCCATACTTGCAAATGTGATGGCTCAGCTTGACTACATGGAGAAGCGTGGTAGCGGACTCACACGTATTTGTAATGAGACCAAAGCCTTGGAAGGTTATAAGGACGAACTAAAACCTTTGTTCAAATCAACTCCGACTCAATTTCAAACTATCATCTTTGCCTCTTCCGACACCCCGAATGTCGGAGACCATGACGGAGACATGTCGGAGACGAAACTCACTGAGCGTCAGCAGAAAATCCTCAATCTCATCAAAGAGTCTCCGACAATCACCGGCAGGCAAATGTCGGCGACTTTGTCGGTGAGCCAGCGCACCATTGAGCGTGACCTCGCTGCTTTGCAAAAAATGGGTGTTTTGAAACGCGAAGGCAAGGATAATGATGGGTGGGTTATAATTTCTGTTAGTCACTGATTTGATTTAGCCCAATTCCATTAGCATGACTTTATTTGAAGGAGAACAGAATGGCAGATATGAGACAGACCATCTACATATGGTTCTGAATGAACATATTGATTTTACTGAAGAGGGGTTAAGTGACGATAGGAAATATAGCATTTTTGTGCATGAGTATGTGCACTACTATCAACATTTTGCGACTTTATACGGCTCTCAATTCTGTAAAATGGCAAACCTGCTCTTTGTTGAAACAAGAGCATTTTTGGAAGGTGCGGATAAAGTTGTAATGCCATTTGGAATATGGGAGCACAACGAAGGAATTTCTCGTTATAGAAACCGTGTAAAAGCGGTGTGCGGTAGCAAAAGTTGTAGCCATATTGTGGGTGATGTTGAGATTGATAGACGAGAAATACGAATTGCAGAAGAAGAGAAGAAAGCAATTAAGATAGGTGTATATGACTATACCGAAGATGAAGCGTATGAGGACGGCTTCAATTTTGGCTATTATTGTATTATTGAGAGCATGGCTCATTTGATTCAAAGGAAGATTTGGCCGGAGGTTGAGCATAACCAAATTCCATATGAATCTGCTGAAATCATTTGTAAATATTGGTATCCAGAAATAGAAGATGATGAATTGCAGATTATTACTATTTGTATGTGCGCTTTAATGTATGATAACCCTGGAGTGGGTTTCTTTACAGCTATCGATTTTGCCAAGAATCATTCTGGTCTAAAAGGAGTTGAATTATTCAAGGAATTCATCCAAACTTCTTCCGTGGCATATAAAAACGAAAAATGTTCAATGGATTATACAGGGCAGAACATGCTTAATGAATATAAAGAGTCATTACAGTTCATGTGTGGGTGTACTTTAGAATACTACGACAAAGTAATTGATAGCTTTATACAAGATTATGAATCTGGCTTCTGCGGCTTACTAATGTGGCTATATACAGGTGATATAAAAGACAGAAAACAATTCATGACACTGGTAAATGCATATGGCTTGCCATATATAGAGACACCAGAAATGACATATTTGCCAAATAATAATGAAACTGGGCATCCGTATCTTGAGACTGCTACTCTTGCAGGATTCGAACTGATCTTTCGCAGATTACAAAAAATCGATGGAGATATATGTCCAATGTATAGAGTATGTAAGGACGGACGTTTTTCTGAAGAATCAAATGTTGATGAATTATGTGGTAAAGAACAATGGAAAAAGGATTGTGAGACAAGGAATTTGTATCATGATTTGCAAAATGCCGTATTTATCCATTTTTTGTAGTTTACAAAAGTTAAATGCGTTAAATCTTCATCTTTTTCAATCTTTTTAGAATTCACGTCACCACTTTTCTACCGTTTAACTTACAAATCGCTGATATAAAGTAATTTGCAAATACAATGGCTGCTCCGGCCTGACGAGCGTGACCATCCCGAACTCCGTGACGAGACAAATGGGATTTCCCCATGGGTGGGAGAACGAACCGCTATGGCGTTGACACAAATGCAAATTGAAGAGTGTCGACGAAAAGAGAAGTAGAAAGGTCAAACTTGCATCGTAAAGTTCTGATAAGTTCAAAAAGGTAGGGTGAAAGAGGGTTGAGGTGACGTTATGAGGCAAAAATGAGGCTAAAATTGCCTCCTTGATGTTATTTAAGATGGAGAATAATCTCGACAACCCTTGCTGGTATTTCTGTATCCGCCCATCATATCTGCCATCGGCAATATCGTGGACTTCATGGTCGGCACGTCTGAGTTTCTGCTTTGATGGAGAAGGCTGGAGAAGCTAATAGAAGTAGATTTAGGACAAACATTCTCAGCCCACTCATCGAGTCATTATTCTACTGATTCTTCTATGGGAAAAGCATTTTCTTTATCCAGCTTTTGTGTAATTCAATATTTTTGTGTAAGTTTGCAGGCGTAAAAACACTAACTAATTAAACAAACTACATGAAAAACTACCCGAAGATAGGCATCAGGCCTACTATCGACGGCCGTCAGGGTGGCGTCCGCGAGAGCCTTGAAGAGAAGACCATGAGTCTGGCCAAGGCGGTGAAAAACCTTATTGAGAGTAACCTGAGAAACGGCGACGGCTCACCAGTGGAGTGCGTCATTGCCGACGGCACCATCGGCCGCGTGGCCGAGAGCGCTGCCTGTGCCGAGAAGTTCGGGCGCGAGGGCGTCGGCTCAACCATCACTGTCACCTCTTGCTGGTGCTACGGCAGTGAGACGATGGACATGAACCCGCATTATCCGAAAGCCGTGTGGGGCTTCAACGGCACCGAGCGTCCGGGCGCCGTCTATCTCGCCGCCGTGCTTGCTGCCCATGCACAGAAGGGGCTTCCCGCCTACGGCATCTACGGTCACGACGTGCAGGACATCGACGACAACACTATTCCTGCCGATGTGGCTGAGAAGATTCTGCGCTTCGCCAAAGCCGCACAGGCGGTGGCTACGATGCGTGGCAAGAGCTACCTGTCGCTGGGCAACACCTGTATGGGTATTGCCGGATCTATTGTCAACGCCGACTTCCTGCAGCAGTATCTTGGCATGAGGACGGAGTACGTCTCGCTTGTCGAGATTCTGCGTCGCGTCGATTTCAATATCTTTGATCCCGAGGAGTTCAAGAAAGCAATGGCATGGGTCGAGAAATACTGCAAGACGCAGGAGGGCCACGATTACAATGAAGACCGTCCGGTTCCCCTCAGTCTCTCCGAAGGAGGAAAGTCGGCACTCATGACCACCTTCAACGGCAAGGGCAAGGGAAAGAACCGTGAGGAGAAAGACGCCGACTGGGAATTCACCGTGAAGACAATGATGATTATCCGCGACCTGATGGCGGGCAACCCCCGACTGCTGGAAATGGGCTACAAGGAAGAGGCACTGGGCCACAACGCCATCGCTGCCGGCGTGCAGGGACAGCGTCAGTGGACGGACTACAAGCCCAACTTCGACTTCCCCGAGTCGCTGATGTGCACCAGCTTCGACTGGAACGGCCCGCGTGAGGCTTATACGCTGGCCACCGAGAACGACTTCCTCAACGGCATCTCAATGCTTTTCGGACATCTGCTCACCAACCGTGGAGTGATGTTCTCAGACATCCGTACCTACTGGAGCCCCGAAGCCGTTAAACGCGTGGCAGGCACAGCGCCGAGCGGTGCTGCCGCCGGAGGCTTTATCCACCTCATCAACAGCGGCGCCACTACGCTCGATGCCACCGGCGCTGCCACCGATGCGGACGGCCAGCCCACCATCAAGCCTCATTGGGAGCTGACGGATGCCGATGTGGAGGCCTGTCTGAAAGCTACCAACTGGATGCCCGCCGACCGCGACTACTTCCGTGGCGGAGGCTACAGCTCGCACTTCGTCACCAAGGGCGGTATGCCGATGACGATGATGCGCCTGAATATGGTGCAGGGACTTGGTCCTGTGCTGCAGTTGGCTGAGGGCTGGACAGTGGAACTTGACCCGAAGACCCACGACATCCTCGACAAGCGCACCGACCCCACATGGCCCACCACGTGGTTCGTGCCACGCCTCGACCCCACGAAGGACTGTTTCAAGGATGTCTACAGCGTCATGAACTGCTGGGGGGCCAATCACGGCGCCATCGCCTACGGACACATCGGCGCCGACCTCATCACGCTGTGTGCCATGCTGCGCATACCCGTTTCGATGCATAACATCAAGGACGAAGACATCTTCCGTCCGTCTGCCTGGAATGCTTTCGGAATGGACAAGGAGGGAGCCGACTACCGGGCCTGCCAGAATTTCGGGCCTGTCTACAAGTAGTCAGACAGCATAAAGAGAGCGTGTCGGAATGTGGAAGAAGTGCTTGGCACCATATCCGTATTCCGATACGCTCCTTTTAGTGCAACCGGCTATTCTTCCTCTTCTTCGGGGCGGTCTTCCTCGATGACGAGGTTGTCGATGATGAAGCATTGGCGCTCCATCGTGTTCTTGCCCATGTAGTATTCCAAAAGCTTCTGCACCTGGTCGGTCTTGTGCAGGGTGACTTGCTCCAAGCGCATCTCAGGACCGATGAAACCGGCAAATTCTTCAGGACTGATCTCGCCGAGACCTTTGAAACGGGTAATTTCAGGATCAGGTCCGAGGTCGCTGATGGCCTTCACGCGTTCTTCCTCGCTGTAGCAGTAGCGGACAATGAAATCGCTCTTGGTTTGAGATTTGACATTTGAGGCTTGAGATTTAAGCTGCGCCAACCGCTCGTCCTCTTCGGCCAGCACGCTCTTCTTCTTTATTTTTGTGCGGCGGTTGCGCACGCGGAATAGCGGCGTCTGCAGCACGTAGACGTGGCCCTTGCGGATGAGCTCAGGGAAGAACTGCAGGAAGAAGGTGATGATCAGGAGCCGGATGTGCATGCCGTCGACATCGGCATCGGTAGCCACGATGACTTTGTTGTAGCGCAGGGTGTCGAGGCCGTCCTCAATGTCGAGGGCAGCCTGCAGCAGGTTGAACTCCTCGTTCTCGTAGACCACCTTCTTTGTCAGGCCAAACGTGTTGAGAGGCTTTCCCCTCAACGAGAACACGGCCTGCGTATTGACGTCGCGGCTCTTGGTGATGGAGCCGCTGGCCGAATCGCCCTCGGTAATGAAGATACAGCTTTCCTCCTTGCGGTCGTTTTTCACGTCGCTGAAATGGATGCGGCAGTCGCGCAGCTTGCGGTTGTGCAGGTTGGCTTTCTTCGCACGCTCACGGGCCAGCTTCGTCACGCCAGCCATAGCCTTGCGCTCGCGCTCACTCTCCTGAATCTTGCCCAGCATCACCTCGGCGGTGTCGGGGTTTTTGTGCAGATAGTTGTCAACCTCCTGCTTGATGAAGTCGCCCACGTATTTATTGATAGAGACGGGCATGGGATGGTCGGCATCGATGGTGGCAGGCACGGGTGCCATCGTCAACGAGCCCAACTTGATTTTCGTCTGGCTCTCAAACATCGGCTCCTCTACGTTGAGGGCGATGGCGGCAACGATGCCGGTGCGTATGTCGACGTACTCGAA
The DNA here is from genome assembly GCA_902778535.1 of uncultured Prevotellaceae bacterium. GTDB lineage: Bacteria > Bacteroidota > Bacteroidia > Bacteroidales > Bacteroidaceae > Prevotella. The sequence goes on along the minus strand of CACYYG010000031.1, from coordinate 56,114 downwards.
ATTTTTCTGGAAAAACTCCTTGATGGTCTTCGCGATGTGTTCCTTGAAAGCGCTCTGGTGGGTGCCGCCCTGCGTGGTGTGCTGTCCGTTGACGAAGCTGTAGTATTCCTCGCCGTACTGGTTGGCGTGGGTGAAGGCAATCTCGATGTCCTCGCCCTGCAGGTGCACGATGGGGTAGAGGGCGTCGGCGCTCATGCGGTCTTTCAGCAAGTCTTCCAGACCGCGGCGCGAGAGAATGCGGCGGCCGTTGTACATGATGGCCAGGCCAGTATTCAGATAGGTGTAGTTGCGCAGCATGGTCTCCACAATGTCGTCGTGGAACTGGTAGTGCTGGAACAGCGTGTCGTCGGGCTCGAAGAAAATGTAGGTGCCGTTCTCGTCCTCTGTAGGCTCGGTGACGTCGCTCACCAGCTTGCCACGCTCGAAAGCAGCCTTGCGCACCTGTCCGTCGCGGTAGCTGTGCACCTCGAAATGGCTGCTCAGCGCATTGACGGCCTTCACGCCGACACCGTTGAGGCCGATAGACTTCTTGAATGCCTTCGAGTCATACTTGCCGCCGGTGTTCAGCACGCTGACGGCTTCAATCATCTTGCCCTGCGGGATGCCGCGGCCGTAGTCGCGCACCGACACACACAGCTGATCGTCGACGTTCACCTCGATTCTGTCGCCAGACTTCATCTTGAACTCGTCGATACTGTTGTCGATGACCTCTTTCAATAATACATAGATGCCGTCCTCAGCCAATGATCCGTCGCCCAGTCGGCCGATGTACATGCCAGGGCGCAGGCGGATGTGCTCTATGCCTGTCAGGGTGCGTATGTTGTCGTCGTTGTAGTCTGCCATCGGCGCCGTGCCGCCGTCTGCTCCAAAGATGAGGCTGTTGTCTTCTTCTGCCATTCGTTTTAAGGTCTTTTTCGGTTTCATCGGCAAAATTAGCATTTTTTCGTGAGAAAACGCAAGTAATTCGAAAAATATTTCTAATTTTGCACGCAAATGAGAGACAATACGACAGGTGAAGCGCATCGTCCCGGCAGAATCGAGGTGGTGTGCGGCTCGATGTTTTCGGGCAAGACTGAGGAGCTGATACGCCGCATGCGGCGTGCGCAGTTCGCACGTCAGCGGGTGGAAATCTTCAAGCCGTCCATCGACGTGCGCTACTCGGAAGAGGACGTGGTGAGCCACGACCAGAAGCACATCCAGTCGACGCCCATCGACTCGTCGGCAAGCATCCTCTTGCTGGCCAACGACATCGACGTGGTGGGCATCGACGAGGCGCAGTTCTTCGACCAGGGCATCGTCGACGTGTGCAACGAGCTGGCCAATCGCGGCGTGCGCGTCATCGTGGCCGGACTGGATATGGACTTCCGCGGCGTGCCATTCGGCCCCATGCCAGCACTCTGTGCCATTGCTGACGACGTGACGAAGGTGCACGCCATCTGTGTGCGCTGTGGCTCGCTGGCCTATGTCAGCCATCGTAAAGTGTCGTCTGAAAAGCGTGTGCTTTTGGGCGAGACGCAGGAATATGAGCCTCTTTGCCGTGAGTGCTACCAGAAGGAAGTGAGAGCTGAGAAGTGAGAGGTGAGAAGCAGGAAGAGTTATGCTGACATACGACAAGGAAATTACGTTTGACAAGTTTGTGCGCTGGCTGGGCTACGGTCTGCTGGTAGTGGGCATCTTCTTGCTACTGAGCTATCTGAGCAGAGTGCTGCTGCCTTTCGCCGTAGGCTGGCTGATGGCCTATCTGCTCTTCCCCATCGTGAAGTTTGTACAGTATAAAGTGCGTGTAGGTAGTCGCGTCCTCAGCATTATCATTACCTTGGTTGTGGTGGCTTCGCTGATGAGTTTCGTGCTGTGGCTCATCATCCCGCCGATGATTGACCAATTTGCGAAGCTGGGCCATCTGGTGACGAACTACATCCAGCGGGCTGCGAACATCGACAGCATTCCTGAGGCCATCCGCCAATGGACGGAGAACAACCGTGAAGGCATTGAGCGCTTCCTGAAAAGTCCTGAGTTTTCGCAAGGCCTGAGGGATGCCATCCCTAACATGTTCCGTGTGTTAGGCAAGACGGCCAACATCATCATTAGCATTGTGGGCTCGCTCATTGCCCTGCTCTACATGTTCTTCATCCTCAAGGACTATGAATACCTGACAAAGGCGTGGATCAAGATATTCCCCAAGAGGAGCCGCCCCTTCTGGACGGAGCTGGCCAGCGATGCTGAGCGCGAGCTGAACAACTACATTCGTGGTCAGGGAACCGTAGCCCTCATCATGGGCATCCTCTTCTGCATCGGCTTTACCATCATCGACTTTCCGATGGCCATCGGCTTGGGCATCCTCATCGGCATCATGGACCTTGTACCCTATCTGCACACGCTGGCCCTGCTGCCCACGGTGATGCTGTCGCTGATGAAGGCTGCCGACACAGGCCAGAACTTCTGGATCATCCTGCTCTCGGCGCTGGCTGTCTTCGCCATTGTGCAGGTCATCATCGATATGATTGTCACGCCGAAGGTGATGGGCCACGCGATGGGCCTCAACCCCGCCATCCTCCTGCTCTCGCTGTCGGTGTGGGGTGCACTGCTGGGCTTCATCGGCCTGATTATCGCCCTGCCGCTCACCACCCTGCTCATGGCCTACTACCAGCGCTATGTGACACGCGAGGAGGAAGACACAAGCCCAACCCCGGATTCTTCCACTTGATGGAAAGAATTCCTATAGAAGAAGCAAGCATTTTTATACAATATTAAAAGTTATAGAGAAAATATGAAAAAACTAACATTTGCAATGACTTTGATGCTGGCTGTGCTGCTGGCATCGTGCAGTAAGAAACAGGGCTCAAGCCTCATTCCCGACAATGCCATCGTCGTGCTTCGCCTGGACATGATGAAAGCTATGGAAAGCACAGGAATGAAGGGCGACGACACCTCCGTGAAAGACGACGTGGAGAAACTCATCAAAGGCATGGGCCTCGACAAGGAAGTGCGCGAGAAACTGTTGGAAATCGTCGACGACCCCACCTCGTCGGGCATCGACTTCACCGAGCCTGTCTTCGCTTATTTCGCCCCTACTGAGAATGGCGGCGACGCGGAAGGCGGCTTCGTGGGATGCGTGGACAGCAAGAGCAATCTCGAAGACGCACTGAAGATGCTGGAAGACATGGACGACGACTTCGCCCTGGAGGAATATGGGAACGGCGGCGTCCAGTATGTAATGATTGACCGCAATGCAGCCTTTATCTTCAATGACAACTGGTTCTTTGTCGGCCCCGTGGAGAAGGACGATGACTGGAAGCCCGATGTGGATGCCACCATTGAAGCACTGCTCGACCGCGCTGCAGGCAACAACAACATCGAGGGCAACGATGCCTTCCAACAGATGTGTGACCGCAACGGCCTGCTGCAGGTGGGCTTCTTCGGTTCGGCCTTAGAAAACATACCTCTCCACGACGAGATGGCCGACCAGCTGCCCGACGACTGTGACCTGAAGGATATTGCCACCATCGCTAACGTGGTCATCAACAAAGGCGAAATCCTGATGGAGTGTGAGGCCCTGCCCATGTCGGAAGGATGGGAGAAATATATAAAGAGCGTTGAATACCGCGACATCGAGGAGAGCCAGGCACAATATGCCCGTGCTGACGGTGCACTGGCCATCATCAACGTCAACCCCAAAGCCTTCTTCAGATATATCAAGAAGTTAGCTCAGGCCACAGGAGCAGGCAGCAGAGACTTGGAAGAGCTGGACGAGCTGAAGCCGGTATTTGACGCACTCACAGGTGAGGCTATGGTGGCCGTCAACTGGGAAAAAGGCGATGATGTGCAGGTGAACGCCTATGTGGGCACACGCAACAACAGCCTAGTCGAAAAAGTAGTCGGCGACAGTGAGAGCATGGAAGAGCGCGGCATCGTCAGCACGGGCGACAACGAATACCGCATCCCCATCGACTATGACTACGACTACAACGACAGCATCGCCGACTGGGTGATGACACCCACCAAGTTCATGCAGGCAGGATGGAAGAACGGACAGACTTACTTGCTGCTCAACAGCGATGACGAGCCGTTTACCAAACAGCGCAAGCCCTTTACCGACGTCAAGGGCATCGGCTACTTCATCTACGCCTCGGGCGAACTGCTGGGAACGGCCGTCGGATCTGCCGACCGCCAGATGGAAAGGGTTGGAGAAGCCGTAGGGAAAATCATCGACTACGTAGAAATCTACCTGGAGTCACCCACGAAAGGCATTATGCGCATCGCAACGAAGAAAAAGGACAAGAGCCCCATCGTAGCCATCATCGACTACGTGAAGCGTAACTCCAGGTAATAGCAATACTTATTTCCCCGACTTGAACCGTCTGGTAAACAAACTGCTGCGGCGCCACATCAATGCGTGGCAGTTGGCGGGCTTCGTGCTCGCCAACCTCTGCGGCATGGCCATCGTGCTCACCGCCGTACAGTTCTTCAGCGACCTTCAGCCACTGCTCACGGGCAACGATAGTTTCATGCGCCCGGGGCATATCGTCATCACCAAGCGCGTCAGCACCGTGGGAACGCTCACCGGCGCCTCTACAGCCTTCACCGACAAGGAGATTGAAGACATCGGGGAACAGCCCTTCGTGCAGAAGATGGGACGCTACACGCCTGCCCTCTTCAGCGTCTTCGCCACCATCGGCGGCGGCAGCCTGCCCGTACAGTTCTCCACCGACATGTTCTTCGAAGCTGTCGATGACAAGTTCCTCGATGTTGACCTGAAGCAGTGGCACTACGACCCCGACAGCTATGACGTGCCCATCATCCTGCCGCGCACCTATCTCAACCTCTACAACTTCGGCTTCGCCAGCAGTCAGGGCCTGCCCACCGTCTCCGAGGACCTTGTCGGCGCCATCACCATCAATCTGAGGTTGACAGGAGCGCAAACGGGGCCGAGAACGAACAATGTGCAGCTGAAGACAGGCCACGTGGTGGGCTTTTCGCGAAGGCTGAACACCATCCTCGTGCCGCTGGCTTTCATGGAAGACATGAACCGCCAGCTGGCACCCGGCGTGGAGCCGCAGCCCTCGCGCCTCATCGTCAACGTGGCCAACCCTGCCGACGAGCGCATTGCCGAATATTTAGAGCAGAAAGGCTACGACACCGAGGCTGCCGACACCGATGCCTCGCGGGCTGCCAGCCTCATGAAGATGATCACCACCGTGGTGCTCGGCGTCGGCCTCATCATCTCCATCCTCGCCTTCTACGTACTGCTGCTCAGCATCTTCCTGCTGCTGCAGAAACACACCGGGAAGATTGACAACCTGCTGCTCATAGGCTATACACCGGGCAGCGTGGCGCGGCCCTTCCACCTGCTCACCATCGTCCTGAACGTCATCGTGCTCATCGGCGCCTTGATAGCCGTCGTCCTCATCCGAGGGTGGTATCTGCCGCTCTTCGGCGAGCTCTACGCCAATTTCGAAGCCTCCGCCTTTGTGCCCACCCTGCTCGTCGGCCTCGCCATCCTGCTGCTCGTCAGCGTCATCAACTATATAGCCATCACGCGCAAGGTGAAAGCCATCTGGCACATGCACGAATGAAAAAAAACTGCCAAATATTTGGCTGAATCAAAAAAACGTTGTACCTTTGCAGCCGATTTTCGAGAAATCGTCTGCGATTTCAAGAAAAACATTCGGTAGATCCGCTAGCTCAGTAGGTAGAGCACCGCCCTTTTAAGGCGGGTGTCTTGGGTTCGAACCCCAAGCGGATCACACCGGCGGGATGTAGCGCAGTTGGTAGCGCACTACGTTCGGGACGTAGGGGTCGGGCGTTCGAGTCGCCTCATCCCGACCAAGGAAAGGGGGCGAATTTTTCCTCTCTGATTCTTGACAGAGGCCCAGATGGCGGAATCGGTAGACGCGCTGGTCTCAAACACCAGTGGGGCAACCCGTGCCGGTTCGACCCCGGCTCTGGGTACATAAAACACCTTGTAAATCGTTGGTTTACAAGGTGTTTTCTTGTGCGCTCAGCATGAGTGTCAGCTAACGTGCCAGAAGCACCATTCACAAATCTCCTGATTCAGTCCCTTAAATCTCCCCACCGTGCGGAAGAAAGGATTTCGCTGCAGATGCTTCAATGTATCCAGCATTTTCTGCATCTTTTCTCTCTCCATCTCCGCAACGCCATTGAGTGCCTCGATACGCTTTTTCAGCGATTCATATTTCTCCAGAATCAGACCAAGCGCATATTTCAGGAAGCGGTTCTCCTGCGTATCATTCGACTGGACATGTTCTTCAACCCGATACAGGTGTGCAGGCTCTTTTCTGTGTTCTGCCAATTCATTCTCAATTTTGGCAGGCACACGCTTCAATTTGTCTGCCCTTTAAAACACCTCATAACCACGAAGACGCCGGCGAGGACGTTCTATGATGCTCTTACATGCCTTAATGAAACGCTCTTGTTCTTTTGCAAACACATTCCACCATATCAGTTCTGGAGTGTCACCTTTCTCATCCGGTGTGAAGCCATGGAAGGTACGTCTCAAATAGTCAAACGAGAGCATACGATACTCCTGTTCGATGTCCTAATTATCTTCTTCCAGTGCTCATGATAATTCAGTTTCGTGCTCAGCACTTCATAGCCAAAAGTGAACCGTTTCCTTTCTGTTCCCGTCTGATAGACAATGTTCAGTTCGCTCTTGCCAATATCATTACCATAGTTGATGAAGCCAGCCAGCGTATGCCCCCTGAACGTAAACCGTTCGTTGTCGCTTTGCAGCATAGACCCGAATTGAGCCTTCGTCACATGTTTCTTGAAATCCACCCAAACCGGGTATTCCGCATTGTCAAAGAACACGGCAGGAGCCTTCTCATCTTTTGCAATCGGTTCTCCATCCCGTTCTACCGACACGACACCCTCCGACCAAGTGTAAGTGGAAAGCAGATCCTTTTCTCCCACATTACTCTTCGCCTTATTCCAGATGTCGTCGAACTTTGTACAGTCAACAAACATCGTGAAATCTTCGTGTTGTATGGTCAGTAGGTCCATCCTTTGCCTATTCTTTTTACCCAACCATCCTTGGTTTACCCAACCGTTTTAGGTTGTGGAAACCAATAGAACTTGCCATGAGCCACCCCTCGTTTTTCCATTCCGTTGCAGATATCCCTTTTCTTGCAGGTTCTTCAACTGCTTTTGTATGGCGTTTTCGCTTAATCCTAATAGTTTTGCCAACTCCACTATGGTTACTTTCGGGTTCTCCACCATCTTCTTTAGGATATTGATTGTAGTTTCGTTTTTGAATGTCACCATCTCTCCGTCATGCCACCACACTGAGTCTGCTTTCTCATTTAAAAAGATCATATTATCTTGCAGAGTCTTCTCCATTTGCTGGCTAATATAAGCCACAAAATCTCTTGCCTCTTCCAAACTGGCCTGAGCGCCATCCGAAGGAATCGGGCCAACCATTTTGTCAACCTTTCCTAAAGCATCAAGATATAGTTTTTTGCCTTTACTGCGAATGACAATCATCGGGTAGTCATGTTTCAGAAAGATGTAGTTCATCAGCAAACGGGCGATACGGCCGTTTCCATCCTCAAACGGGTGAATACGGATATACCGATAATGGAACAGAGCGGCTAATTCTACTGGAGTCATCAGTTTTCTTGCCTCAGCATCATTATACCAGGCAATCAAATCAGCCATTAGGGCTGGCGTTTCCTCAGGCGAGGCATATTCAAAGCGTTCACCTGATGGAGTAATAACAGAATTTGGACGCGTCTTGTAACAGCCGGCATGCACCACATAACTTGTGTTCACCCCACCAGGCAATTGTCTATAAACAGTATAGTCTTCCCGTAACATCGTTTGATGAAGAGAACGGATGAAAAACTCTGTCAAAGGCTTTTCTTTATTTTTTGCCTCCTCTTGCATCATTCTCAGACAGACATTATGCGCTTTCATCTCTTCAAGATCCTTCATGTAGGCATTGCCAACAACACGGCCAAACATCAACAGCAATTCTGTCTGCCCATACGTCAGGGTATTGCCCTCAATATGATTGCTGTTGTAGTTAAACTCCAGCATGAACTTTCTGTTCAGCCGCTGCAGATACTCCTCCTTTATCGGCTGAAGACTCTGCCATTCTTGATATAGTTCTTCTATCTTTCCCATACGCATTCTCGTTTGTTAACTCCAGAAACTGGTGTAGCCACTCTTCAAGCGTCCTTCCATTTCCTTTTATTTTCGATAGATACTATTCATTTTGTAAAACGTATTTACAAGTTCAATTTAATATAAATATAACCATCTTCACCACGATACAACGAACCAAAATGATAACGGCTACGGCTTGCACGCTCAAAACGTGTGTTATAATAGAGGTAGTCTTCCACGTCGTTGCGATTGGAGAAGTGGTAGCAAACAATGCCGCCATCCTTCTTTACTACAAGGGCCGCCGTTGGCATCGTAGCGTCCTTTCCACTCCTTGGCTGGTGTCATGTCGAGATTGAACTAACAGACACGCACCAGCGACTCTCCGAAAAACTCCGAGAGTGCAGAAAGGGTGCGGATGGTGAAGTTGTGCTGACCGCTTAGCCACTTAGTCACCTCGCTGGGACGCTTGCCAAGAGCCTGAGCAAACTCCACCTTCGTTAAGCCACGCTGCACCATCAGTTCGTTGATACGATTGGAGATGGCAAACTCCAAGTCCACCTCCTGTTGAATGTCGGCAGGCACCGCCGCCAACATTTGTTTGAATGGGGTCTTTATCGTCTTCATAGGTCAAACATTTTATCGGTTTCTATTTTATTCTCAGATACAATGATGGTGCCGTCTTTTATGCCTTCTTTTATCAGACGGTCGAAGTTTTGAAGTGTCAGCACATAGCCGCCCAGTTCCTTGCTTTCCTCGTAAGTCTTCGTATTCTTCACACCACCGTTACCCAGAATAAGAATCCTGTCTGAAAGGCGCAGGCAATAGAGTCGCAGTTTCGACTGAACGGTAGGCAATGCAACAACGCGGTCGCTCATCTTTCCTTCTGGCCTGAAAATAGCGTTCCAAGGCTCCGAAGTCGGCAATTTTGCCAAGAAAACCCACAATGCGCATTAGGTCGGGGCTGAATTCAACGTCATCCTTGAACTTGTTGAAAAACTGCTCAAACTCCGTGTCATTTTCCGTGATGAACTGGATGGTGTAAAGAGCAGTTCTTTGCTTTTTCTACTAATACTAATTCGGCTTCGCTCATAATCGCATTCGTTTTAATTCGCTGCAAATATACAACAAACATTTCACTTTTAAGTGTAACGCCTAAAGAAAAATTTGCTTCACCCTTTGTTTTTAACAATTGGGAAGGATTAATGGCATCAAATCCTTAACAAACCCGGTAAAAACTTAAAGAATGCTGGATTATTTGCTGCTTCAAATCGCTATGGCCGAGAAGACTGGCAACGGTTTTTGTGTTGGCTCCGTTATTGACTGATTTGGGATTATTGGTGTGCAGACAGTTTCACTTTCTCAGTTCCCAGTCCACGACGAAGTCTCTGCCAGAATCATCCACAGTCACGTCGTAGACCACATCCTCGCCGTTGAGCTTGCCTGTCAGCACACCTTTGTAGTTTTTCCCCTCGCCCTTTTCCAGTTTCAGGTTGGTCACCTCCAGGCGGTTTCCCTGCTGCTGTTCATACTCCACGATGCCCTGCGTCACTTTGTCTGTCAGTTTCTCGTCTGAAACGATACATCCGTTCAGCACCACCAGTGCCGAGCATGCAATCATCATTGAAATCAGTAATTTCTTCATCACCTTTGTCATTTTAATTGATTAATGCTGCAAAATTATGCAAAACTATTTGATTCTCCAAATTATTTTGCTTCTTACCTTTCTTATGCCACCTCTCAGGGAAGTTGTCTCTCTGTGTTCTCCTTGTGCTTTGTGGTGAAAGGGAAATGCTGCTGAAAACTCTGAGAGCTTCAAAACATTCGGTAACATGGGAGGTTACTGACAGTAACCACGTGGGTTACTGTCAGTAACCACGGTGGTTACAGTTAGTAACCCACGTGGTTACAAATAGGGCACAAATCTTGTTGCTTACGGTTGTTGTCCCAAAAGGGTAGGGGGATAAACAAAAAAAGTCCAAGATTTCTCTTGAACTTTCCGTGGGCCATGTAGGGCTTGAACCTACGACCTCCAGATTATGAGTCTGTTGCTCTAACCAACTGAGCTAAAAGCCCGAACCGGCCGCATCGGCGGTACGACGCACCACGCAAGGGGGCGAATCGCGATGCAAAGGTACGACGATTTCCGCAATTATCCAAATTTTTTGGTGGAAAATTAAAAAAGGCAGGCAAAAGGAAGGCTCTTAGCTTGCTTTTTAGTATCTTTGCAGCCCGAATGAGAGTCATTTCCCTAACAGAAGAGACACGCCTGACTGGTAGCTACGCCGCCACCATCGGCTTTTTCGACGGTGTGCACCTCGGCCACCGCTATGTGCTGCAGCAACTGTGCCGCCTGGCCCGGGAACGCGGCCTGCCATCGATGGCCATTACCTTCGACCGCCATCCGCGGCAAGTGGTGGACACGTCGTGGCATCCGTTGCTGCTGACTACTTTGGACGAGAAGATCGAACTGTTGCGACAGACAGATATCGACTTGCTGGTGGTGCTGCCCTTCGATGAGCAAATGGCCTGTCTCTCAGCCCGCGACTTCATGCGGCTGGTGCTGAAAGAACGGCTGGGCGTGAGTATGCTGCTGACGGGCTACGACAACCGCTTCGGGCATAGAACGGCAGACAGCCATGAGGGCTTCGACGACTATGTGAAGTATGGACGCGAAATAGGTATCGACGTGTTTTGCGGTGAAGGACTTCAGGCTTTAAGACAACAAGACGATAGGACAACAAGACAACAAGACAGCAAGACGATAGGACGACAAGACAACAAGACGATAGGACGACAAGACAACAAGACAATAGGACGACAAGATAACAAGACAATAAGAGAACAAATGTATATCAGTTCGTCGTTGATACGTAGACTGTTAGGCGAGGGACGTGTTGACGAGGCTGCTCTGTTCTTGGGCCGTCCATATAGCCTGAACGGCACCGTGGTTCACGGTTTTCAGAAGGGAAGGACGATGGGATTCCCCACGGCCAACATGTCGGCCGATGAATGTCGCCTCGTGCCTGCCGACGGCGTCTATGCCGTAAAAGTCAGCCTTCCGCCTTCCACTTTCCCGGGCATTACGAACATCGGGATGCGGCCTACTTTTGACGGCCATCAGCGTACCATCGAGACACACATCCTTGACTTTGAGGGCGACCTCTACGGCCGGGACATCAGCATCGGGTTTGTGGCCCGACTGCGCGACGAACAGCACTTTGAGTCGCCTGAGGAGCTGGCACAACAGATGGCTCGTGACGCAGAGACAGCAAAGCAGGTGCTGTTGGATGCGGATTTATGAAAAATGAAGATTGAAAATTGATAATTGAAGAATGAAGAAGGCACTGCTTTATATCTTTACATTTCTTGCCACAGAGTTCGTGGCGATGTTTCTGGTCATCGGGACGTATATGCTCTTTGCAGGCGGCAATCCGGAAGACGACCTGCCACCGCTGTGGCAGGTTGCCTCGATGGTGACTTTCTCGCTGTGCGTCATCATTGTCTTCCTGACGACGGGATGGTTCAAAGCTTCGCGCAGCTATTTGCAGAGCCACCCCTGGGGCGTGGTGTTATGGAGTGGCGTGGCGGCTTTGGGCGCCATCGTGCCGTCGCTGGTGCTGCAAGGACTGCTGCCGGAATGGACAGGCTGGGCAAAGGAGATGGCAGACGACACCAACGAACATCTGGGCCAGCTGATGCTTATGCCCGGCGGCTACATGGTGGTGGCACTGCTGCCGCCGCTGGTAGAGGAAATGGTGTTTCGCGGCTGCGTGCTGAAGAGTCTGCTGCAGTGGAAACCTGAAAAGAAATGGCTGATGATAGCGCTGTCGGCACTGTTCTTTGCACTGGTGCACATGAATCCTGCGCAGCTGCCCCACACGTTCCTCATCGGCCTGCTTCTGGGATGGATGTTCATGCGCACGGGCAGCATCGTGCCCGGCGTGGTCTATCACTGGGTAAACAACACGACGGCCTACGTGATGTTCCACGTCTACCACAACCCGCAAACCCTGCAGGACATCATCGGCCCGGGCAACTCCCGTCTGGCCCTGGCCCTGCTCTGCTCACTTTGCATCCTCCTGCCAGCCCTCTTCCAGCTCAGCCTTAGAATGAAAAGGCCTGAAGCCCCCTGCGAGAACAGCTAAGTTCTACACAAAAAACCAAGCCTTGGGATTTTTGCAATTTTCCTAAATAACGATACAGGGCTTCGAGAAACTGTGAAGCCCTGTATCGTTAGTGCGAGCATGGCGGTGGAGTAGGGGTTATTCGCCTTCACCGTTACCTTCGTCTTCGCCACCATAGCGCAAAGAATAGCTCTGGGTTCCAAAGCTTCCATCCAGGAGCGTGTACTTTGCTTTCAGCTGGATAGCCATCGATGTTGGGGCTATATATTCTTTCTTCTGCATATACTGTTTCCTCCTTACTTATTTTACGATTACCTTAACTCCGTTTACTACGTAGACGCCCTTGGCCGTTTGCACGTTCATGCGCTCGCCGGCCTGAAGCCTTGCCTTGCGCAGTACGACGCCGCCCAGGGTGCTTATGCTGACGTCCATGGCGCGTGGTGCCACGACGCTGAGCTCGCCTTGGCTGGCGAAGATGGCCAGGCTGTTCTCGGCTGACAGCGCCTTCACGCTGGAAGCCTCGTCGCCCAGGGCGATGCGCAGCGAGCGGGCAGTGACGCCGCCCTGAGTCTTCGGCGTCCACAGGTAGGCGCGGAAGGGGTTGGTGGTCAGGCTGCCCGTGGCGTGCCAGAACTTGTTGCTATTGATGTAGTAGTAGTCGTTGGCGGCATAGTTGCCGGTGGTGACGTCGAACTGCGTCCTCTGCATCACGCCCGTGAGGGTCCAGCCCTCCACGGTACTCTTCTCCCAGATGGTCTTCTTGCCCACCTTTGCCACGGTGACATTCTCGGCGGTAGCCTTAACCGTTTTGGCCTGGTTCTTGGCCATGAAGAACACGGGGGTGTAGCCTGCTGCGGCTTTGGCAGCGTCGTCGGGGTCTATGGCGTTCATCACCAGGGTCTGTGTGCCCTGTTCGTCGGTGGCGACCTCGCCTAAGTGGAAGAAGCTGGCCGTCTCGTTCTCGGCCTGCTGCAGGTCGAAGGGCAGAATCATCGTGCCCCAGGTGTTGCTCACCGTGCGCTCGTAGGAGGCCTGTGCGGCCACGAAATTGTCGACGCTGTAGTACGGGTGTCCGTCCACGAGGCGCAGGTCGGCGCAGGTCTTTTTGCCGGCGGCGTTCTTCCTCACGTTCACGATGTTATACCCCTCAGGCACGGCACTGCCATCGACGTCGACCGTGGCGATGGCGTTGGGCGTCTGCTTGCCGGGCGTCCAGCTCTTGGCGTAGACTCTCTCCGTGGTGCTGCTCTCGGGATAGACGGTGAAGTAGTAGTAGGCCTCGCCATCGGTTTCCACCTCCGAGCAGATGTTGCACACACGGCGGTAGGTGCCGTCGGTCTGATGGGCAAACATGCAGTCCTGGTAGTCGTGCTCGGTGCACTCCTGGAGCGTGGCGCAGCCCAATTTGTCGTATTGCGCCTTGAACTCGGTCTGAACATAGCTAATCCTGTCAGGAATGAAATCATTCATCACCTTATAGGCATCGTCAAGACTATTATAGTAGTTGTTGTCGTTCCAGCTGTTCAAATTGTAGTAAGCTCCTGCACCGCCGTTATACCGATCCGTGTAGTTGAGCGCTGCCGAATTGCTGATGGTGGTCTTCAGTTCCTGAGCCTTCTGCTTCAGGAAATCTTTCAGGCCGACGCTCACCTCTTGCCAGCGCTCATAGACGGCTTTCATGAAGTAGGGGTCGTTCCATGCCTTCTCGCAGAGCTGTGCGAAGGGCGTGAATTTGAATTCCCAGAAATGTTTCCCCTTAATGTTCTTTCGTCAATCTTGTAGTTCCAGGTCAGGTCTAAGTCCCATACGGGGCCGAACACGATTCTGCTGTCGATATTCTCCATCCAGAAATAGTTGTTGCCGTAGGCGGCATCGTAGTTACAGCTAAGCTCGGAAACGATGAATGCATCGACAGCCGCATCCAGGTCTACGTATCGGCGCCAGTTGTCGTTGGGGTCGGTCTCGGGCTTGTAGAGCAGCGTGGCTACCTTCGACAGTTTGGCTTTCACATCATTGTATTTGGGGTCGGCCGAGGGACCGCTGGCCGTTGCAATGTCGGGGTCGGGGCTCTTCACGTTCACCAGGAAGTCGGCCCCATAGTCAGAGCCATAGCTGCCAAAGCTGATGGCGATGTAGGGGTCTTCCTGGAATCGGCCGTTGGGGTCATCCACATTTCCCTCGAAGAAGTAGCCGGTGTCCTCGTTGATGGGCACACGGCGGTCGGCGATGTTCACATGGTCGGAAATCTGGTAGGTGCCGAAGTATTGGTTGTTGATGACCAGGTCCACGAACTTGGAGGCTGGGACGAATGTCATGCCCATGCGCCTCTGCAAGGCTGTTGCAAGGGCGTTGCGTATCAGCGTTGCGTCGTAGTAGTTTGCCAGCAGCGTCCAGTTCTTGTCGGTGGCATAGTCGTTCACTTCTACGCCGTTCTCTTTGCGGGTGAGCAGGTCGGCCTTCTTGTCGAACTTCAGGCGGAAGGGCTTCTTGGGCTGCCAGCCGTTATATGTCCCTTGCCCTATATACCAAGTGGAGTTGCCGCGTCCGCGCACACCGAGCCACTCGTTGCGTTCCTTGATGGTTCCCCAGTCGTCGCGGATGGTTATCTTTGTCCGGTAGTACCAGTCGTGCTTCTTTGAATCTTCAAAGATGTAGCCGAGATTCTCCAGCTCCGCCTTGCCGTCAATCATTCTGATGGTGCTCTTGCCGGTCGCCTCGTCATAGTCCGTCTTGTATATCTGCAGATACACCGTCGGAAGGTTCGTTTTCTGCGGGAAGCTGTCCAGCACTTCCGGCTTGAACTGATAGCCGAAGGCATTGCTGCGGTCGGGGGCACCGCTGTCGGCGCGACTGCTGATGGTGCTTGCAGAGAGCAGAGCCAGCAGCAGCCCTGTGCGAATGGTTTTTCTTGTGTTCATAGTATATTGGTTTAAAGTTGTTTTCAAAATGTCACTCCCAAATAGGAGCCAAAGGATTCGGTTAATTGTTCGTATGGTTAACAAATAGTCTCTGCAAAATTATGTATTTTTATTCAAACGACAATGGTTTTTCTCGATTTTTTTTAAAAACTTGGATTATTCTATACTGCGCAGATGATGTGTGTGGGTAGCAGTTAAAACAATGACGTGGTTTTATCAGACAATGACATTGTTTTATCAGTCTTCGGCCATTGTTTTATCAAACATTGACGTTGTTTTAACTTTTGATTGGGCCGACACAGAAAAAAGCATATCGCCGGGTCATTTCCAGCGATATGCTTTTGGTTTAGAGGTGTTTTTATTGATATGAAAAATAATTTGGGACGATTCGGGGGTACGGTGGTACGTAGGTACGGGGGTACGAGAATAGCTTGCACGCCTGCTTTCAGCGTAAGGTCTATCCTCGATCCCCGTACCCCCGTACCTCCGAAAATTACCAGCTTATTTAACGATTACTAAGTGTGAATTTACATGAGGTGGCGATGTTCATCGACGAATTGCCGATGAGTGCCTCGAAGTCGCCGGGCTCGGCAGTCCACTGGCCGGTGCGGTCGTCGTAGAAGCTGAGGGCGCTCTTGTCGATGGTGAGCGTCACCTGATGCGTCTCGCCTGGCTGCAGGAACACCTTGCGGAAGGCCTTGAGCTCTTTGACGGGACGCTCGACGGAGGACTGAAGGTCGCGGATGTAGAGCTGCACAGTCTCGGCTCCGGCCACGCTGCCCGTATTGGTGACGGGAACGGTGATGGTCAGCTGGTCGTTGTCTGTCATCGTCTGACGGTTGGCCTTGGCCTTACCCATCTTGAAGCTGGTGTAGCTCAGGCCGTAGCCGAAGGGGAAGAGAGGCTGGTATGATTTGCGATTTGCTTTGCTGTTTGCGATTTGCCTGTCAATCCATCGGTAGCCCACGAAGAGTCCTTCCTTGTATTCCTCGTCGATGATTTTGTGGTCAGCACGCCACGTGCCGGGATAGGTGTCCAGGGCGTGGGCACCGCACTGGTCGAGTGAGGCATACCAGGTGAAGGGCAGCTTGCCCGAGGGATTCACGTCGCCAAAGAGGACGGAGGCGATGGCCTTGCCTGACTCCGAGCCGATGAACCACGCCTGCACGACGGCTGGCACCTTGTCAATCCAGGGCAGGACGGCGCCATTGCCGCTGATGTTGACGTATACCAGGCGGGGGTTGACCTTGAGGATGGCCTCTACTACCTCGTTCTGGGCGTAGGGCAGGTCGTAGCTCTTGCGGTCGTGGCCCTCGCAGTCCTGAAAGTCGCTCTTGTTCAGTCCGCCGATGAAGATGACCACATCGGCCTCCTTGGCCTTGGCCACGGCGTCGGCAGTGAGCTCAGCCTGACTGCGTGTCTCATAGAGCGAGCGGCCCACTGTGACGCCGTTGTAGCTCTGCACGGTGTCGCCGACGTAGCCGCGGGCGTAGTCGCATTGAATATTGAACCGTGAACAATGGCTGCGCAGTCCGTCGAGGGGCAGGATTTCGTGCTGGGCCTTGAGTGACGAGGAGCCGCCGCCCACTGTCATCATCTTGATGGCGTTCTCGCCGACGACGAGGATGGAAGCCCCCCCTACTGCCCCCGAGGGGGCTTCATTTGTTTTGCGGGCTTCATGCAACGATTTCAACCTCTCTTCCGTCAGCGGCAACAGAGGTAATGATTCCCCCTCGGGGGAAGAAAGGGGGGCTTCATTTTTTAATAAGACGATGCCCTCCTGCGCAATCTTCAGGGCTGCGTCGTAGTGGCTCTCGGAGCAAAGGAAGCCGAAAGGCTTGTTCTTCTTCATCGTGGTGCGATAGAACAGTCGCAGCACGCGGCGCACCTTGTCGTCGAGTTCCTTCGTAGTGTACTTGCCCTCAAGGATGCCCTTCTTGTAGGCAGCAGCGAGGAAGTAGCCGTCGTAGGCATTGGTGCGGCCCATCGTCAGGCCGTCGGTCCAGGTGCCGAACTCCAGGTCGAGGCCGTTGCGGACTGCCTCGTCGGTATCGTGGCAGCCGCCCCAGTCGCTGATGACCACGCCGTCGAAGCCCCAGTCCTGCTTCAGGATCTTGTTCAGCATGGTCTTATTATGACAATTGTGTTGGTTCTGGTAGAGGTTGTAGGCACCCATGATGGCCCAGGCCTTGCCCTCGGTTACTGCAGCCCTGAAGGCTGGCAGGTAGATTTCGTGGAGTGCGCGGTCGCTGACGATGACGTTCACCTGATGGCGATACTCCTCGTCGTTGTTCAGGGCATAGTGCTTCACGCAGGCAGCAACGCCCTTCGACTGCAGGCCCTGCACGTAGGGCACCACCATGCGGGAGGCCAGCCAGGGGTCTTCGCCCAGATATTCGAAGTTGCGGCCGCCAAGGGGCGTGCGGTAGATGTTCACGCCAGGGCCGAGCATCACGCTCTTGTTGCGATAGAGTGCCTCTTCGCCCAAGCTCTCGCCATAGAGGCGGGCCAGGTCGGGGTTCCACGTGGCAGCGAGACAGGTGAGTGCAGGGAAAGCCACGCACGAGTCGTTGGTCTGTCCGGCCTGCTCCCACTCATCCCACAGCACATCGGGGCGCACGCCGTGAGGTCCGTCGTCGGTCCAGAGGTCGGGGAATCCGAGACGCTTCACGCCGGGCGACGAGAACTTCGACTGTGCATGGATGACGGCAATCTTCTCGTCGAGCGTCATGCGGGCAAGTGCGTCGTCGATGCGCTGCTCCACAGGCTTCGACTCGTCGAGATAGACGGGTATATTTTGGGCTTGTAGCGGACTCAGGCTGACCAAGCCCGCTACAAAAACAGAGATTACGCTTTTCATGTTTAGTAATCGTTAAATAATAAGCTGGTATTCTTCGGGGGTGCGGGGGTGCGGTGGTGCGGGGGTACGAGAATAGCTTGCACGCCTGCCTTCAACGTAAGGTCTAATCTCGTACCCCCGTACCCTCGTACCCCCGTACCCCCGAATCGTCCCAAGTTTTTTCACTTACTTCTTCTGGAATACGCGGATGTAGTCTACTTCCATCGTACAGGGCAGGGCACTCTCGTCGACACCCTGTGCGCCGCCCCAGCTGCCGCCCCAGGCGAGGTTGAAGATGACATAGAAGGGGTCGTCGTAGGGCCAGTCGTCGCGCCCTTTACCACGATTGTCGTATCTGAGCTGCACCTTGCCGTCGACGTAGGTGGTGATGTTCTCATGCGTCCACTTGATGGCGTAGGTGTGGAACTCGTCCTCGGCTCCCTGACAGAGCATCTCGTGGGTCACCTGCGTGCCGTTGCTGTGCACATGGGCATTGGCGTGAAGACTTGAGGATACATAGTTGGGATGGTAGCCCACCTCCTCCATGATGTCGATTTCACCGTCGGCGGGCCAGGAGCGGAAGTTGACGGGCATCATCCAGAAAGCAGGCCATGTGCCCTTGCCCTTCGGCAGCTTGATGCTGGCCTCAATGTAGCCGTATTTCCAGCCCTCCTTCACCTTGGCATAGACGCGGCCGGAATACACCTTGCCGTTCTCCTTCAGGGCAGTGATGCGCAGCTTGCCGCCGCGTATCTCGGTGACGAGGTTGCCCTCGGGCGTCTTGTGGTTGACGTAGTTCTGCAACTCGTTGTTCACCCAGCCGCTGCCCTTCACTTCATGCGTCCAGTCATCGCCGTTCAGCTCCGAGCCTTTGTCGAACTCGTCCTGCCAGACGAGCGTATAGCCTTCAGGAGCGTTGTAGGCCGACTGAGCAGCAGCTGCCTGAGTGACGCTGATGTTCTTGCGGGCTGCTCCCGACATGACGGTGACGGTGCCAGTGCGGGCACTGGTCGTCGGATTAGCAGGAACCGTGACCGTCAGCGTGCCCGACTGTGCTACCGTGTTCTTCGTTTCAACGGTGATGAAGTCCTGGTCGCTGTAGGCGCCCCACTCCTTGCCCGTCGTGCTGACGTTGATGGTGTAGTTGCCGCCATCGGCGGGTGCAGCGATGCTCTCCTGCGACACTGTGATGGTCATCGTGTTATCGACGGGGTCGTTGTCATCCCCGCCGCAGCCGGTAAAGGCTACGGCGAGGGTGATGATAGAACTGAATAAAAACATTCGCTTCATGGGTTACTTTAATTTGTGCTTCTGAACGATAATCTTGCTAATCTTGGCCTCAAAGCCCTCAGGAGCACCGCCGAAGTCGAAGATTATCTTACCCTGGTCGAACTCAATGTCCTCGCCGTTGTTCTTGGCTACGACGCCGGCAAACTGAAGGATGTTCTCACCCTCCTTCAGGCTGAAGTCGCCACGGTAGCAGAGCGTGTTGGGGTCGTTGGTGACGTCGGGATCTTTGTTCACCTTCACGGTGAAGCGTCCCAGGTCGTCACTGGCCTCGACGGTGACCGACACGTCGTACATCTGGCCCTTCTCAATCTTCAGGGGAACGCCCGTGATGCTGCACTGTCCCTGCCACTCAGAGCCGCCGTTGGCAACAGCCGTGACGGTGTAGACGCCATTGGCATAAGAGAATCCGGGGTCGCCCACCTGGCTCCAGCCGGCATCGGCCCACCAGAAGCCCATCTCACCGCGTGTGTTGAAGCCGGCGCCGAGGTTCTCATCGGACGTATAGTCGCACCAGTCGACGTTCTTCGGGTCGGTGTTGTCGACCACATGCCTCTGGATGATGATGTCGCTGATTTCGGCCACGAAGCCTTCGGGGGCTCCACCGAAATCGAAGATAAGCTTGCCCTGGTCGAACTCAATCTCCTCGCCGTTGTTCATGGCCACGACGTTAATGAACGTCAGGTAGTTCTCGCCCTCCTTCAGCATGAAGTCGCCACGGTAGCAGAGCGTGTTGGGATCGTTGGTGACGTCGGGATCCTTGTTCACCTTGACGGTTACGCGGCCCAGGTCGTCGCTGGCCACCACTTTTACGCGCACGTCGTAGCCCTGTCCCTTTTCAATGTTCAGGGGAACGCCCGTGATGCTGCACTGACCTTGCCACTCGGAGCCGCCGTTGGCAACAGCCGTGACGGTGTAGACACCATCAGCATAAGAGAATCCGGGATTGCCAATCTGGTTCCAGCCGGCATCGGCCCACCAGAAGCCCATCTCGCCCTTGGTGTTGAAGCCGGCACCGAGGTTTTCGGGCGAGTCGACAGCCACCCAGTCCACGGTGGGCGTGTCGGTGTCGGGATTGTCACCACCATGACTGTCGGGCACGATGGTGCCGTCGTCGTTGGCGTGGTCCTTCAGCACGATGCTGCTGATGTTAATGTTAGTTGCCTGTGCGGCACGCCCAAAGTCAAAGACCAGCTTCACGGGAGCGAGGTCTTTGCCCTCGATGTCGCTCTGCCAGAAGACGTAAGGCTGTCCGGCTTTCAGGCTGACATTGTCGACATCGATGATGGCATCGGCATCGGTTTCGTTGGTCAGCTTCACGGTGACGCCGTCAATGTCGGCATCGGCCACGAAGATGCAGGAGAAGTCGTAGTGGTTAGCGGCTGAGATGGCGAGGTCGGTGTGGAGGTGGAACTGCGCCTGCCAGCGGTCGCTGCATGCGTCGGGGACGGTGACTGTGTAGTCGTTGTCAGCCTGAATGTAGGCACTCTCCATCTCGCTCGTACGCACATCGGCCCAGCCAGGCTGGAAGTGGAACGTGGCGGTCGGTGTAATGCCCTTCCAGAGGTTGAAGTCGCTCGAGGCATCGAAGCCGCTCTCCTCGACTAAGCGCTGTTCTGCTGCACTGGTGAATACGAATCGCCAGGCAATGGAACGGTCGGGTGTCTCGTAGTAGAGCACCATCTTAGAGTTGGTGAGCTGTTCTACGCGGAAGAGAGGGTTCTGATACTGAGCATCGGAACTGATATAGGGGAAAGCGGTGTTGGCTGCCAGCTGGATGTACTTGTTACCCGTGACAACCTCGCCATCAGCCTTTGTCCAGTCGAGGACAGCGAACTCCCATGTGGCGGTCTGGTTGCCAATGGCCACGTCGACATCGGCAGCTTCGTTCTGGGTGCCCCAAGTGGTGCAGCCCTTGTTCACGTAGGTCATGCCGTCGGGGCCAGCGTTGTAGCTGTAGGCACCGCCCTTTCGGGTATCGGCAGTGAAGGTGAGACGGTCGTCGTAGACGCCGAAGTCTTTCTTGTCGTTAACGACAGCACTCCACCACTCGGTGGCGTCGGTGCCGGCAGGTCCGCAGCCCATGTGGCCCACTTCCTTGTTGTCGATGCGCCACTCCTTGCCGGTGATGCGACGGAAGTCAGCACTCCAGTCGATTTTGGTCTCGTTGAAGGTGAACGTCTTGCTGACGCCGGCCTGACTGATGCCGTTGCGGTTGCCCAGCTTCAGCTCGACGGTGTGAGTGCCAGCCTCAGTGTTGGTGTAGCCTACCTCGGAGAGTGTGGAGTAGCTGGTGCCGTCGATGATCCAGATGGGATAGGTGCCAGCCTTCGGGGTATAGGTGGCCACCATCTGATTGGTCTCCTGGTCGACGGTCATCTGGAAGTCGGTGCCCTCCATCGTGGGCAGTCCATTGGCGTTGGCACCCTCGAACTCTTCGGGAGAGCAGGAGAAAATGAAGAATGAAGAATGAAGAATGAAGAATGCTGCGCCGAGCAATTTCATCGTCGTTTTCAGACTTCTTTTCCCAATATTTTGATGATTATTCTTTTTCATTGCTGTATGTTTTTATATGTTTATTCATTATAGAAGAGACAAATGCGGTAGCAATTTAGTAGTTGTTCTGCTTCAGTGTGGGATCAGCGTCAAGCTCAGACTGAGCCAGAGGGATGTATTTCTTGCTGGGTGTCCAGCTGTTGGTGCGGTAGCCGTAGGTGTCGGGCACGAGTACGGTGCTGGCCTTCTGTGTGGCGCCCTGTATGCCTTCTGCACGTACGAGGTCGAAGTAGCGCTTGCCCTCGCCGCAGAACTCCAGGTGACGCTCGGTGAAGATGTCGTCGATGGTGACATTGGTCAGTGCGGGCATACCGGCACGGGCACGCACCTCGTTCACGTAGCCAGTTGCCTCAGAGGCGTTGCCGCCTGTCTGGAGCAGCAGCTCGGCAGCGTTGAGCAGGGTCTCGGCGTAGCGGTAGATGCGCTTGTTGTTGTTGTAGTTCAGGTTCTTCGAAGTCGGGCAGTCCTGGTTGTTGGCCGACTGCGGACGATACTTGCCGTGCCAGATGTGTGTGTCCTGATAGCGCTCGGTGTAGCTGTAGGAACGTACGTCCCAGCAGGTGACGTCGCGACGCAGGTCGTAGTCGGCATACATATTGTAGGTCTCCACCTTCATGGGCAGGAATCCCCAGCCGTCGTTGCCGCCGTCCCAGCCTTCACCGCCGCCCCATCCGTTGGGTGAGCAGAGTGTGGGGAACACGGTGCCACCGGCGTTCAGGGCTGCACTGCCCCAGTCGC
Organism: uncultured Prevotellaceae bacterium; assembly: GCA_902778535.1. Lineage (GTDB taxonomy): Bacteria > Bacteroidota > Bacteroidia > Bacteroidales > Bacteroidaceae > Prevotella. The sequence goes on along the minus strand of CACYYG010000031.1, from coordinate 33,528 downwards.
GCTGCGCCTGGTCGTCGTTGTAGTTAATCTCGAAGATGCTCTCCTTGCACCATTCGCCGTTCTCCGACCACAAGTCTTCGAAGCTGGGATTGAGGGCGTAACTGCCATCGGCGATGATCTGCTTCATATAGGCGAGAGCCTGCGGATAGCGTGCGTTGTCGTTCTGATACATCACCATCTCGGCGTAGAGCATCATGGCGAATGCCTGGCTCACGCGTCCTGCCTGTGCCGACTCCCAGCGCATGGGCAGCACGCCAGAGGCGATGATGTCCTCCAGCTCAGGCAGCAGGTTGTTGTAGATTTCGTCGGCTGTGAGCTGCGGAGCCGTATAAGGCAGCGAGAGGTTTTCCAGATAGAAGGGCACGTTGCCGTAGTAGTGCCACAATATATTATAATAGTACACGCGGAGCAGGCGTGCCTGCATCTCCATCGACTTACGGAAGCTGGCACTGGCATTGCCTGGCCATGAAGCATATTTGATGGCGTCGTTGCAGCGCTTGATGCCACTGTAGAAGTCGCCCCAGAGGGTTGACAGCGTGTTGTTGCCGTCGGCTTCGAAGTTGAACAGACGGTGCCAGTGCTGGTTGTCGGTGTTGTCGGAGCCACCCACCCAGAAGTCGTCGCCCATGATCTCACCGTCGATGGTGAGGTCGTTGTAGGCTTGGTTGTCCCAGTCGGGCCAGTGCAGGGGAGCGTATGCCGACGTGAGGGCCTCGTTCAGTGTCTCCTCGGTGGTATAGTATTCCTCAAGAGGTTCGCCGTCGGGTTTGGTCACCTCAAGGAAGTCGTCGCTGCATGAAGTGACAAGTGATAAGTTAAAAGTGACAAGTGCTGCGCCGAGCATCAGCCTACCCATCTTATTTATCTTGGTAATCATAACTATAAACTATTATAAATATTAACTATAAACTAACGTTAACTCCGAAGGTGAATACGCGTGCCTGCGGATAGACACCATAGTCTACGCCAGTGAACTGTGTGTTGTGTTTCTGTGTTTCGTTGTCCCATCCGGCGCCGATTTCCGGGTCGAAGCCCCAGTATTTGGTCCATGTGAAGAGGTTCTCGGCGCGTCCGTAGATGCGCAGGCGGCTGATGCCGATTTTCTGTGTCAGGCTGCGTGGCAGGGTATAGCCCAGCGTGATGTTCTTCAGGCGCAGGTAGCTGCCGTCGCGCACATACATGTCGCTGACCACCCAGTTCTTCGAGTCGCCCAGTGTAGGCACAGTGTTCGAGGTGCCTTCGCCGGTCCAGCGCTGCAGTATCCAGGTGGGATAGTTGCCTGAGGCGATGTCCTGACGATAGGTGGCGTCGAATACGTCAACGCCGCTGACGCCTTGGAAGAAGACGCCGAGGTCGAAGCCTTTCCACTCGGCATCGAAGTTCAGGCCGAAGCTCCAGTCGGGAATACCGTCGCCGATGTTGGTACGGTCGTCGGAAGTAATCTTGTTATCGTTGTTGGTATCGACAAAGCGGAAGTCGCCGGGCTTCGAGCTGGCACCGTAAGCGGCGTTATAGGCATCGGCCTCGGCCTGGTTCTGCAGGATGCCGTTGGTCTTATAGCCATAGAAGAAGGGGAAGGGCTGTCCGTTCTCGGCACGTGTGCCGCCGTCGGCAAACTGGCTGATGCCGTAGTTCAGGAAGCCGGTGTCGTTGCCCAGGTTCTTCAGCTCGTTGCTCAGGTAGGAGGCATTGGCCTTCACGCCAAAGCGTGCATCGCCGATGTTCCACTTGTAGCCCAGTTCAAACTCCCAGCCGCTGTTCTCCATGTCGCCGACGTTGGCCAGCGGACGCTGCTCACCCACGTAGCTAGGGATGGGCATGTCGATGATCATGCCGTTGGTCTTCTTCTTGAAGTAGTCGACGCTGAAGGTCAGCTGGTTGTTCCAGAATCCGAAGTCGAGACCGATGTTGGTCTGCTCGCTCTCCTCCCACTTCAGGTCTTCGTTGGCCAGGCGGTTGGCTTTCGAGCCGTAGGCCATCGAGGCAGTCTGTCCATAGTAGTAGTTGCTGCTGCCGCCTGTGGCTGTCAGCGTGGTATAGGCGAAGTCGCCGATGTTGTCGTTACCGTTCTTACCCCAGCTGGCGCGCAGTTTCAGGTTGGTGAGCCAGTTGCGTGTGTCGGCCATGAAGTCTTCGTTCATGATGTTCCAGCCTGCTGAGAATGATGGGAACGTACCGTACTTGTTGTTTGAGCCGAAGCGTGAGCTGCCGTCGCGGCGTATGGTGGCCTGCAGCATGTACTTCTCGTCGTAGTTGTAGCTCAGACGTCCGAAGAGCGATGCCAGGCGGTGCTGTGTGTAGGGTCCTCCCCACACGCCGACGAGGCTCTTGGCGCCCGTCACCTTGCCGTCGGCGTCGGTTGTGAGCTCCAGTGCACCGCCAGTGGTATATTTGATGCTGGGTTTGCCGGGATTGACCAGATACCAGTGCGATCCGCCCAGCTCGTCGCCCTTCGTCTTCAGTGCGCTCTGACCGAGCACCACGCCGATGGTGTGTTTGCCGAAGGTCTTGTCGTAGGTCAGTGTGTTCTCAATCTGCCACGTAGAGTTGTTGCCCTTATAGGCCGTGGCCTGTGTGTGGTCGCTGTTGCTGTTGCCTGAGAAGTAGTATTTCTGCAGCGTGGCACCCTCGTAGCCCCAGAAGCTGAGTTCTGCGCTGTAGGTGAAATGATACTTCAGCTCGTCCCACAGCTGCAGGTCAATCGAGAACTTCGGCATGAACTTGTGGCTCCAGTTCTTGGTGGGGTTGCCCTGCATCATGGCGATGGGGTTGTTCTGCTCCTGATAGCTGCCCACATAGCCGGGAATGGTGTATGGATTGCCGTTGGCGTCGTAGTAGAGGTCGTAGGCCGAGTAGCGGTCAATCATGGCCTGTCCGTAGCGTGGGCTGCCATCCTCCTCATAGCCCAGCTGCGTCAGCGTGACGGGCAGTGTGGGTGCAAGGTAGAGTGCCGAGCCGAGGGGTGAACCCCATGTGCTGTTGGCGTCGATGCCAGTGCTGTGCACGCGCATATAAGAGATGTTCGCACCGAGGTCGAGCTTGTTCAGAAAGTTGCGCTCCTTGGAATCATCGAACAGGTTGAACTGGTTGTTCGAGCGAAGGGTCAGACGGTCGTAGTTCGACTGGCCGTAGTTGCCGCCCACGATGCCCTCCTGGTCGAAATAGCCGAGTGAGAGGTAGTAGTTCACCTTCTCCGAGGCACCGCTGATGCTGACGTCATGCTGCTGTATGGGCGCATTGTCGTTGAAGAGCAAGTCCTGCCAGTTGGTGCCGAAGCCCTTGATGGCGTTGCCGTTGGCATCGATGAGGTTGTAGGGGTCGTTGTAGAGGGGAGCGAGGCCGTTCTGCACGCGGCGCTCGTTCTGCAGGATGGCATAGTCGGTGGCACCGGTCACGTCGCGCTTCTTCCAGGCGCTCTGCCATCCCTGCGAGAAGTTGTAGTTGATCTGGGCCTTGCCCGTCTTGCCTTTCTTCGTGGTGACGAGGATGACGCCGTTGGCGGCGCGTGCACCGTAGATGGCACCCGAGGCAGCGTCCTTCAGCACCTCAATCGACTCAATGTCGTTGGGGTTGACGCTCTCCATGCCGTTCTGGTCGGTAGGCATGCCGTCGATGATATACAGCGGCTCGGAGCTGTTGATGGTGCCGATGCCACGTATGCGGATCATCGACTTGGAGCCGGGCTGACCCGAGGCTGAAGTAACGTTCACGCCGGCTGCCATGCCTTTCAGGGCATCCTCGGCACGCAGCCGCGTCTTGCCTTCGAGGTCGTCGGCGCTCACCTTTGCGATGGAGGCCGTCACCACGCTCTTCTTCTGCACGCCGTAGCCGATGACGACCACGTCCTTCAGCGAGTTCACGTCTTCCTTCAGCGTGATGGTCATGCCGTTAGCGGCTCTCACCTCCTGGGTGACCATGCCGATGTAGCTGATTACAATAGGTGTCCCCACATTCACGCTGATGGTGAATTTGCCATCAATGTCAGTGACGGCTCCGCGCTGGGGATTTCCTTTCTCGACGACGGAAGCTCCGATGACGGGCTCCCCGAGGTCGTCTGTCACAGTACCAGAGATGCTCTGGGCCTTCGTAGCCATAGACACGATGAGTGCCAATAGCAACAATAAATACCTGCTTTTTTTCATACTTTGTTAGTTATTAAATAAAGATTGTGTTAGCGTTCTAACGCGTTTTTCATTTTCTGGTGCAAAATTAAGAAAAAAACAAATGCACTTGGAGCGTATGCACCAAAAAAGTGGACGTTTTTTACGTGTTGTGAAATATATCTTGTTTGTTTTCAGACGGTTGCAATTTTTCAGCCCTTCAAAAAGAGTGGACGAAATATAGAGGTGTTTTTTCTACAATAAACATGTTTTTCGGGGCAAAACGCAAGAACGGTCTGTTGACTCTGTGCTTCTACAAGTTTATGGAAACGAATTGGAATAATTGAAATAATTTATTCACGAATTGGAATAATTATTATTCTCATTCGTGGCAATAATTGAAATAATTTATTCACGAATTGGAATAATTATTATTCTCATTCGTGGCCAAAATTAATCTCATTATTCTCATTCGTTTCATTAAAAACCGTATCAACTTATTTTTTGCAAATTAATGAAAAATTCGTGTTAAAAGAATAACTTACGCTGTTCAACAAAATTTCCATGAATAATCTAGGTTAATGCTTATTATCTCTGTGCAGAAAAGAAAAATGTAAAGAAATTTTATTCCGATTTCTTTACAAACAAAAATTGCAAACTAGAAGCGGGATGTCATGTTTTTACAGCCTGCAGACCATCAGATGAACATGAGCAAGGCGTTCAAATTGCACACGCGCATAGGTTTTGTGCAGCTTTTCGGTCTCTGAAAGGGCCTGTTTTGGCTCCAGAACGGCATGTTTTTGCTCAGAAAGATGGTCCGCGCGAAAAAAAGGCATTGACTTTTTTTCATGGGGATATACCTTTTTGAAAACGAGGATGCTCCCTGTTAATCGAAATATGAGCTAAGTGACTGTCAGCCAGTAAAATAGCCAACCCCTCTCATTTTCGCGTTTTTTTCAGCAAATTGTCCTGTCGTGAATTCTGAGCCAATCTCAGCCACGTTGAGACCCGTTTTCGCACCTATTTTGTAAAGAAAAATGACAACTTGGCGTGTTAAGTTACTGACCCCACCCCTGCCAGTAATCATCATCATAGGCTATTAGCCTGATGAGCAATTGGGGGTCAAAATGGCGGTTGGTGTCCGTTCTGTTTTACAGCTCTTTGACTTGCTTCTCAAACTGCTCACGGTTGCCGAGGGCACCGTTTTTGATGCGAGCACGGTAGTTGTAGATGGTGTTGACAGAGTAGTGCAGGAACTCGGCAATCTTCGACGAGTCTTCAAAGCCAAGGCGTATGAGTGCGAAGATGCGGATGTCGGTGGTCAGCCGGTTCTCCTGCTTCGGGTGGATGCGCATCTCTGGCTGCAGCAGGGCATTGAAACCGTCGATGAAATCGGGGAATAGATGCAGGAAGACGGTGTCGAAGTTTTCGTAGAGCTCGTCCAGTTCTCTTTCCTTCAGCTCTGTTGACTTCGAAATCTGGAACAGCTCGTCCAGCTCCTTGTTCTTCAATTTCTTGTTCACCATCTTACGATAGTTGTCGAGCTTGTCGATATACTGTGCGCAAAGACTCATGAACCGGCCGATGTATTCCTCTTTTACGCGATTGCTTTCTGAGAGATGAGCGGTAAGAAGCGACAGGTGGGAGTTGAGTGCGGCAAGCTCGTCTTTCTGTGTAGCGAGCAGGCTGTTGGCCGATGCCAGTTCATCGTTGGAGGTAGTCAGGGCATTACGTGCGGCATGCAGCTGCTTGTTGCGCCGGAGTATGAAGAATAGCGCTGCCAGCAGTAGCAGGGCCAGCAGGCTGGCAGCCACCAGGGCGAGGCGCAGCTGCGTGGTGGTGCGCTCGCTCTGCGCCTTGTATTCGTTGGCTATCTGCGTCATCAGCGGCGCTATCTGCCAGTTGCGCTGCCGCGAGCCGTAGCGGTTGGCACAGTCGCTGGTATAGGTGATGTAGCGCGAGGCACGCTCAATGTCGCCGCTGAGCATCAGCTCGTTGGCCAGTTCCCACATCGACCCCTGGTCCATGGCCGCATTGCGTATGTCGGCCAGCACCGACTCTGTCAGCCAGTACATCATCTGCGTGGTGTCGCGCTGCAGCTTGTATTCGATATAGCGGTAGAGGGCGACGAGCGCATAGGGATGGCTGCCAGGCTCCACCGTCTGCATCCACTCGTCGTTGATGGCCATCGACTCTTCCAGCCTGCCCTTGGCCTGAGCGTCCTGCTCGCGACGCAGCAGACATGTTTCGCTGGTTGGCGGCAGGCAGTCGTACATCAGCTGGCGGTAGTGCTCCTCCTTGGCATGATAGCGTTGGCGCATGTCGTCGAGGCGGGTGTAGTAGCTCAATTCGCCATACACATTATTATATGCTTCGTAATAAGTGCCGAGGGCCGTGGTGTCAAGGCCGTCAGCGGGACGGATGGAGTCGAGAATGTTCAGCGCCTCGTCATAAAGGCCGATGTTGGAGCAGCGAATGGCAAGCAGCGAGCGGCAGCGAACAGAGGCTGAATGGTCGTTCTGCTCTTCTGCCAAAACGATGCATTGCTGGAGGAAATAGATGGCAGAATCGCTGACGAAAGGACGATAGAGCTCATACAAATGAAAGGCCTCTTCATATTTCTGCCTGCCACTGGCCTGTTCAAAGGCATGCCGGGCTGTCGTAATCTTCGCCTCACGCTGGGCCACATAGTGGGGCGACTGGGCTATGGCTTCGTCAATCTGCCGGCACAACGACTCCACGTCGGTGTGCTGTGCGCAGATGCCAATAGGCATGAGAAGCAGTAGGAAAGGCAGAAGGCGGCGAATCATCGGTTGCTGTTTTTATTCTTGGCTAAGAAGGTTAATATCTCTTTGCAAGTGCTCGAAGAAGAGGCCGATGTGATAGCCGTCGATGAAACGGTGGTTGGCAGTGAATGTGATGTTCAGCCGCCAGCGGCCGTTGTGCTCGACGTATTTGCCCCAGTTGACACGGGGAATGGCGTCGTCGGGGTTCTCCATGCCGGGGTTGGTGATGCAGGTGGCATCGAGGGTCGGCGCACAGGAACAATACACCACGTTGGGAATGTCGCCAATGCCGTCGAAAAGCGCTGTCTGATGTGCTATTGCCTCCGACGTCGCCGCGACATACTCCTGCAGCGTTCCTTCGAAAGGAGCCGTGTAACAGCGGAATATCTCTTCGTCAGGACGCTTATGGGTGAAGTTCGTCTCTATGCGGTCGTAGATGACCACGTTGCCATCGACAATTCTCAGGCGGAAGTTACGGATACTGTTCAGGCTCTTCGTCACCAGATATACCAGCGAGAGGTAGAACGACAAGTGGTGCTTACGCTTGTAGGCCAGCAACGGGGTCACATCAATATAAGCGGCCACAGCATAATGCGGCAACCGCTTGGTAGAATAGAACGCGAAATGCTCGCGCCTGTCCCAGCTGTTGACATCGAAGGGTTGGAAGGAAGTCATCTTAGTCCTCCTGATGGAAGTCGTCTTTCGTGACGCCGCAAACAGGGCATACCCAGTCCTCGGGAATGTCTTCAAATGCTGTACCGGCGGCAATACCGCTGTCGGGATCTCCTACTTCGGGGTCATAGACGTATCCGCATACGTCGCATACATACTTTTTCATAGTTGTTGGGTTTTAAGTGTTGATGGACTGTTGTTGATATTTTGACTGATTTTGTCGGCAATCATTTCTGGCGTGATGCCGTTCAGACAGGCATAGTCGCCGCGATGGCAGGGCTTCTGGCCGTAGATGCTGCACGGCCGGCAGTCGAGGTCGAGGCCGATGGCATTGTCTTCGCGCTGGTTCCAGCCCAGGAAACCGGCGTATGGATGGGTGGCACCCCAGATGGAAACGACGGGCGTGGCCGTGAGCGATGCCATGTGCATGTTGGCGGAATCCATCGACAGCATCACGTCCAAATGGCTCATCAGTATCAGCTCCTGATGCATGGTCTCCAACAGGTTGCCCACGTTGACGCATTGCGGGTACTGCTGCTGCCATAGCGGGAAAGTGCGCTCCTCCTCGTTTCCGCGTCCGAAGAGGAAGATGCGTGCCTTAGGATAGCGCTGTGTGAGCAATGCGATGACCTGCAGCATCTTCTCCATGGGATAGACCTTTCCCCGATGGGCGGCGAAGGGCGCGATGCCAATCCACTGCTCCCACGAGCGCTTCGGCCCGATGGCAGCAGGAAGGAGGTTGAGGTTGCCACCTTCAGACGGGAAGATGGAGGTGAACGAAGGCTGGTCGATGGGGAAGCCAAGGCGTCTGAAGACGTCGAAATAGTTCTGGAACGATGAGGGCAGCTGTTCCCTCACTTTCTTCTTGCTCTTGGCCACGAGGTTTCGGCGCTGGCGGCGATGCTTCTCAACATGCTCCACCCGGAAACGGCCCATATTGAAACGTAGGCGCAGATAGTCGGAGCGCAGCACGCTGTGCAAGTCGGCTACGTGGGTGAACTGCTTAGCCACAAGGCGGCGGTAGAGCGAGTTCAGGCCGCGCACGCCGTGATACTCGCCTTTGAGGTCGGCTGCCATGAAGCTGACATTGGGCGCCAGGTCGTCGAACAACGGGCGGGCAAAGGGGCGGCTGAGCACGGTGATGCGTATGTCAGGATATTGCATGGCCAACGAGTAGACCACGGGCACCACCATCGCAACATCGCCGAGGGCAGAGAAGCGGATGACAAGTATATGCTTGCGTTTCAACAGTTTTTAGCTATAGTCTAACCGATACTTACGGTTATTGGTTGTTGGTTGACGGTTATTGCTTGTTGTAAAGCACAGGGTTTGTGGCAGGATCGTTATACATTTTCATCTGTCGGTAGACTTTCATGTACTTGCGGCCTGCCTCGATGTCCTCAAGGAGCTGGTCGATGGCGGTGGAGAGGTCAACCTGCTGCTCCAGCAGCACGTTGAGCTTCGACTGGCAGCGGGCACGGTGCTCATCGGTGGCATTGGTGCGCTCCACCTGTTCCTTCATGTGATAGATCTTGAGGGCGAGAATGCTGAGACGGTCGACAGCCCAGGCGGGACTCTCGGTGTTCAGGCGTGCGTCGGGCAGGGGCTTCACGTCACTGTAGGCAGAACGGAAATAGGAATCGATGTCCTCTACCAAGTCGGTGCGGTCCTGGTTGGAGCGGTCGATGCGGCGTTTCAGTGCCAATGCCTCAGTAGGGTCGATGTGCGGGTCGCGTATGATGTCCTCATAATGCCACTGCACCGTGTCTATCCAGCACTTCAGGTAAAGGCGGTACTCAATGGTGTCGCGCTCGTATGGATTGCGGATAGGCGTGTCAACATTATCTGTCAGATGATAGTCGTTGATGGCCTGATTGAAAATTTTGTTGGCTTGTTCAGTAAATGACATTTATTTGAGAATTTAAGTGTTTGTCAACTATTCTTTTTACACCTCACGCTGACGAGTGCCCATGCGAGCCTCAACGACATTCACCACATAGTCGCCCAGCTTCTCGCACTCGCTGATGAGGTCCATGTAAACGGTGCCCTCAGCGTAGGTGTATTCGTGGTTGTTGATGTCGATGATGTTCTGTGCCTTCAGCTGGTTGCGGAAGTTGTTGATCTCGTTCTCGATGTTGAACGTGCGGTTAACGTCATAGCTCTCCTTGCGGCCGGACATGAGCTTGTTCATGTGCGTCAGGGCATCCTCTGTGAGACCCATCATCTGGTGCAGATGACTGTATTGCTGCTCGTTGAAATGATCCTGCTTGGCGGTGTACTTGCGGTTGATGGTGCGTGCCATGTTGTAGCAGGCATCGCCTATCGACTCCAGCTCGCTGATTTCGCGCAGCATGGCACGTATTTTTCCTTTCGTCTCGTCGCTGAGGTGGGCATCGCTGACCTGCTCCAGGTATTTGGCAATCTCCAATTCCATGTTGTCGCTGATACCCTCATATTTTTCTATGCGTGAGTAGAGCTTGTTGAATTTCTCGTCATCCTGTTTCTTGCCCGTCAGCGACGACGACTCGTTGAGCAGCTCCTGCACCATACCGAACATGCGCTGCATACGCTCGGAGAACGACTGTATCTCCTTTTGTGCTTCGAGCACCGAGAGTTCCGGCGTCTTCATGAAGCCGGCAGTGATGAAGTGCAGACGGAAGTCCTCCTCCTCGTCCACATTCTTTGACTTGATGACCCACGACACGAAGCGCTCTATCTGTGGAATGACCCAGATGAGAATGCTGGCATTGATGAGGTTGAACGTAGTGTGGAAGGCAGCCAGCACAAATGTGAGTTTGGCGGCATTGGCAGCGAATACGTCAGCACTGACGGCCTGCTTCTCCATTTCCACGTCATAGCCTACCCAGCCGCAAACCATGTTGACAAACGGGTGGAAGACAATGAGAATCCAGATGACGCCGAACACATTGAAGACCAGATGTGCCAGGGCAGCTCGCCGGGCCTGCGTGTTGGCTGAGAGTGCAGCGAGGTTCGACGTGATGGTGGTGCCGATGTTTTCACCCAGCACCAAGGCAATGCCCTGATAGATGGGGAGCGCGCCGCTGGAACAGAGTATCATGGTGATGGCCATGACCGCTGCCGATGACTGTACACAGAACGTGAGCACTCCGCCCAGCAAAAGGAAAAGAAGCGTGGTCCAGAATGACTGCGGGTCGAAGGAGCTGAAGAAAGCGAGCACCGATGCGTTGTGGCCCAAGTCCATTTCGGTACCGGTCATGCGCAGGGTGGTCAGCCCCAGTAACAACAGGCCCAGGCCGAAGAGGAAGTCACCGACATAGCGGTGCTTCTTCATATAGATAAGGATGATGCCCACGAAGAACCCCACGTAGCTGACGATGCTGATGTCGAATGACATACCAGCCGACATAATCCAGGCTGTCAGCGTGGTACCGATGTTGGCTCCCATGATGACAGAGATGGCCTGTGCCAGTGTGAGCAGTCCTGCGTTGACAAACGACACGGTCATCACCGTGGTGGCTGTCGACGACTGTACCGAGGCCGTGACGAGGGTGCCCGTCAGCAGACCGGTGAAACGGTTGGTTGTCATGGCCCCCAGCACATGGCGCAGCTGCGGACCGGCCATCTTCTGCAGGGCGTCGCTCATCGACTTCATACCGAACATCAGTAGAGCCAAGGAGCCAAGGAGCTTGAAGAATATCAGCATTTTTGAGGAGTTGAGTAGGTGAGTAGTTAAGGAATTAAGGAGATGATTTGTTGAGTAGTTGAGGAATTGAGTAGTTGAAGAGTTGGGGAGGAAATCTACTTTACCTCCTCAACTCCCCAACTCCTCATCTCCTCAGCTCTTTACTTCCCAGATGTCGTTAGTTTCGAGCAGCTCCATGAAGTTGTGGTATTTCTTCTGGGCTGAGACGTCGGCAATCTGTTGATGGATGGCCTCATCGTAGGTGGGAGCCTCTACGTCGCGGATGACGCCGAGGGCGATGGGGAACCCGTCTTCAGGTGACATCATAGCCAGTTTCAGCTGCAGGGTGTTATCCTCACAGTGGGCATCGTGTACGAGAACGTCGTCCAATGTGTAGCCGTCCTTGCCTATCTCCACCACTTTCAGGCCAAAGCCCTGCTGCACTAAGCCGAATTCGTTGTTCTCGCCGAAGACGAGCTTCTCGCCGTGGCGCACGTAGATAGCGTTCTTCTTGCGGCCCTCATTGTTGTACACCACGTCGTGGCAGTGGTCGTTGAAGATAACGCAGTTCTGCAGCACCTCGGTGACGCTGGCGCCCTTGTGCTCGTAGGCTGCCTTCAGCACTTCGATAGAGCCTTTGGCATCGGTAGCCACGCAGCGTGCGAAGAAATGACCGCGTGCACCGAAGCACAGCTCAGCAGGACGGAAAGGATCCTCCACAGTGCCGTAAGGGCTTGACTTACTGACAAAACCACGGGGCGACGTTGGCGAATACTGTCCTTTCGTCAGACCGTAGATGCGGTTGTTCAGCAGAATCATGTTCAGGTCGATGTTGCGGCGCATAGCGTGGATGAAGTGGTTGCCGCCGATGGCGAGACCGTCGCCGTCGCCAGAAATCTGCCAGATGCAGAGTTTTGGATTTACCACCTTGGCACCTGTAGCGATAGCGGCAGCACGGCCGTGAATGGTCTGCATGGCGTAGGTGTTGACGTAATACGGCAGACGGCTGCTGCAGCCAATGCCTGAAATGACGGCCATTTCGTGGGGTGCCACACCTGTCTCAGCCATAGCCTTGTGCAACGAAGCCAGGAAGAAGTGGTCGCCGCAACCGGGACACCACCGCGGCTGTCCCTTTTTATAATCAGAGGCCCCGAAAGCCCCCCCTTCTGCCCCCGAGGGGGCTACATTAGTATTTACCATATTCATATATTGTCTTTTATGGTTTCCAATACTTGACTGATATTGCTAAATAATTCTTCATTTGTGAATCTTAATACACGGAAGCCTTTGCTTTCAAGCCATTCCGTTCTTTGAGCATCATTGGCCTTTTGCTGCTCCTGATGATGATAGCCTCCATCCAGCTCTATGATTAGTTTTGTACTCAGACAAACGAAATCTGCAATATAATCACCGATGATGTGCTGACGCTTAAACCGTTCTCCCAACGAATCGCCACGTAAATAGTTCCAAAGTAGCTCTTCTGCCTCAGTAGGGTGGTTCCTATTATATCGAGCAAACTCTTTCAGCCTGCCATACAGCACCGGGTCTGCTGTCTGATAATCGTATGACATTGCATGCAAAACTATCGTAGCCCCCTCGGGGGCCGAAGGGGGGGGCTTAGTCACCCATGCTGAGGCTGACGGATGAGATTCGTGAGCGTCGCGGTTCGAGGATGTTTTCGAAGGCGTCTACCAGTTCGCTGACGACGAAGGGCTGACCCTTGACTTGGTTGAACTGGTAAGGCACGAACTCGTCGACCTTTGAGCGCAGGTAGGCGGCCAGCTGTCCGAGGTTCTGCTCGGCTACGACAACGTTGGGGTACTTGCGCAGAATGCGGGCGGCATTTTTCGGCAGCGGGTTGATGTAGCGGAACTGAGCCAAAGCCACGCGGTGACCTTTCTTACGCAGCTCCTGCATGGCGCTGTAGAGATGGCCGTAGGTAGAGCCAAAGCCCACGATAAGCAGGTCGGCACGGTCGCGGTCGCCCTCCACCACGAGGTCGGGAACGGGTATGCGCGCCACCTTCTCTGCACGCAGACGGCACATCTCGTCGTGGTTCTCGGGGTCGGTGCTGATGGCGCCGGTACGTCCGTCTTTCTCCAAACCGCCGAGGATGTGCGTATAGCCCTCCTGTCCAGGGATGGCCCAGTAGCGCACCAGCGTTTCCGGGTCGCGGAAATAAGGTGTATAGTGATCTTTCAGCTCTGGTGTGACATAGGGAGGATTGATGTCTTCCAGCTCGTCCATCGACTCGGGCAGCAGGAAGGCGCCGGAGCCGTTGGCCACAAAAGCATCTGTCAGCAGCACGACGGGTGTCAGGTGTTCGAGTGCCATCTTTGCGGCATCAAAAGCTGCGTCGAAGCAGTCGGTAGGACTGAGGGCTGCGATAACGGGCATTGGGCTCTCGCCGTTGCGGCCGTAGAGCACCTGCAGCAAGTCGGTCTGTTCGCTCTTGGTGGGAAGACCCGTCGAGGGACCGCCGCGCTGCACGTCGATGATGACCAGAGGCAGTTCGTCGATGACGGCCAAGTTCATGGCTTCGCTCTTCAGGCAGATGCCGGGACCAGAGGTCGATGTGGCAGCAAGAGCACCAGCGAAGGCAGCGCCGACAGCCGATGCACAGCCGCTGACCTCGTCCTCGCATTGTACGGTGATGACGCCGCACGACTTGTGCTTACTGAGCTCGTGCAGGATGTCGGTGGCCGGCGTGATAGGATAGCTGCCGAGGTAGAGAGGCAGGCCGGCCTTCTCAGCTGCTGCGATGAGACCGTAGGCTGTGGCTTTGTTGCCCGTGATGTCCATATAGCGTCCGGGTTCTTTTACCCTCGACTCGATGCGATAGACGTTAGTAGCCGACGAGTGCGTGTTGTGTCCGTAGTCGTAGCCGGCCTGAATCACCTTGATGTTGGCTTCGGCAATGGCGGGCTTTTTGGCGAATTTCTCTTTCAGGAAGTTGGCCACAAGGCTGAGGTCGCGGTCGAAGAGCCAGCACACGAGGCCGAGGGCGAACATGTTGCGGCATTTCAGCATGGCCTTGTTGTCCATGCCCGAGTCTTCCAATGCTGCCTTCACCATCTGTGTCATGGGGCAGGCGATGACGCGGTCGGGGTCGATGTCCATCTCACCTAAGTAGTCGTTGCTCTTAAACTGAGCTTTCTCCAAGTCCTTCGGCCCGAAGCTGTCGGTGTCGATGATGATGGTAGCCCCCGGCTTGGCATAGCGGTACTGCGTCTTCAGGGCGGCGGCGTTCATAGCTACCAGCACGTCGCACTGGTCGCCGGGTGTGTAGACCTTGCCGGCGCCGATGTGCACCTGAAAACCGCTGACGCCGGTCAGCGAGCCCTGCGGGGCGCGGATGTCTGCGGGATAGTCGGGGAATGTTGAGATACCGTTGCCAACGGTGGCGCTGACGGTGGAAAAAATGTTTCCAGCCAGCTGCATGCCATCGCCGGAGTCTCCTGAGAAGCGGACCACCACTTGGTTGAGTTCTTTCACTTCCAATTTTTCAGCCATAGCTTTTTGTTTCTGTTTTGTATATATAAGATGTATTCAGTTTGCAAAGTTCGTCAAATTTATCCGAAAAACAAAACTTTTTTTAATAAATTGTCAAAAAACGTTTCATTATCTGTCATCTGTGCCGTAGTTGATGCGGCGCTTCTGAATTTCGGCGGCTCGGTGCTCGGAGGCGTCAGACAGTTCGCCCTTGATGAAACGCTCCATGATGAGTCCGCCGATGGGCACGCCGTAGGTGGCGCCCCAGCCGCCGTTCTCGACATAGACGGCAACGGCAATCTGAGGGTTTTCCATCGGTGCAAAGCCCATGAACACGCTGTGGTCGTGGCCTTTGTTCTGTGCTGTTCCGGTCTTGCCGCAGGGATTGAAGTCGTAGTGTGCCAGTGCCTTGCAGGTGCCGCCTAAGGCTGCCGAGCGCATGCCCTTCACCACCAGTTCGTAGGCCCATTCCGGCGCCTTGCTGTAGCGGCGTGTGGTGTAGAGTGTGTCGAGCGGCTCGTTCTCGATTTCGTGTACCACGTGCGGTGTGATGAACCATCCGCGGTTGGCGATGGTCGCGCCGAGGTTGGCTATCTGCAGCGGTGTGGCGTTCACCTCGCCCTGACCGATGGCGATGGAGATGA
This sequence comes from uncultured Prevotellaceae bacterium, assembly GCA_902778535.1. Lineage (GTDB taxonomy): Bacteria > Bacteroidota > Bacteroidia > Bacteroidales > Bacteroidaceae > Prevotella. The sequence continues at coordinate 18,170 of CACYYG010000031.1, read as the reverse complement.
TGGTGAGGCCGTTCCATCCGTTCTTGTAGGCATTGTCATAGAACTGTGCATTGGGAATAAGGCCCCGCTTCTCGCCCGGCAAGTCGACGCCGAGGGGATAGCCGAAGCCCATCGACACCATGTAGTCGCGCCACGTGTTCATAGCGTTCTGCACGGTGCCGTATTTTGTGGTGTTGTTGATCATGTGGTAGAGGCCCCAGCAGAAGAAACCGTTGCACGACGTGCTGATGGCTGGCACCAGTGGCAGCGGCGAGCCGTGACCGTGGCAACCCACGCGCAATCCTTTGTAGACGAAGCCGTGATAGCAGGGGTAGGGAGTTTTGTCTGTGATGATGCCCTCGCTGAGGAAGGTCAGACCCTGCGTGGTCTTAAATGTCGAGCCCGGCGGATACTGGCCCATGATGCTGCGGTTGAGCAAAGGTTTCCATGGGTCTTGTCCCAGCTCCTTGTGACTCTTCGAGCGCTGGCGTCCCACCATGATGCGCGGGTCGTAGCTGGGCGACGATGCCATGCAGAGTACCTCGCCGGTCTTCGGCTCGATGGCCACCACGCTGCCAATCTTTCCTTCCAGCAACCGCTCGGCCAGCGCCTGCAGGTCTTTGTCGATGGCGAGGGTGAGGTTCTTGCCGGGCACGGGCTTCTTGTCCATCGCTCCGTTGCGATAGCTGCCTTGTATGCGTCCGTGAGCATCGCGCAAAAGCACTTGTATGCCTTTCTCGCCGCGCAGCTGTTTCTCGTAGAATCGCTCCACGCCCAGCTTGCCGATGTAGTCGCCGGGCAGATAGTAGTCATCCATCTCGATGTCGGCCTCGCTCACCTCGGCCACGTCGCCGAGCACATGGGCAGCGTAAGGATATTCATACTGGCGGATGCTGCGTTTCTGCACGGAGAAGCCGGGGAAACGGTAGGACTTCTCCTGAAAGACCGAGAAGTCGTATTCCGAGAGCTGGCTGATGAGACGTTGCGGCGTATAGGGCGAATAGCCCGGATTGCGGTGTGTGTCGTGCATCGTCTTGACGCATTTGTCGAAGTCCTCGCGTGTGATGTTGATTGTATTGCAGAACTCCAGCGTGTCAAAGCGGTCGCGGGCCTCCTTCTCCACCACCATAATGTCGTAGCTGGGCTGGTTGTAGACCAGCAGCGTACCGTTTCTGTCGGTGATGATGCCTCGGGCGGGGTAGTCGATTTTCTGTAGGAAGGCGTTGCTGTCGGCGTTCTGCTTGTAGTCGTCGCTCATCAGCTGCAGGCTGAGCAGTCGCAGGATGTAGGCTGTGACAATGATGACAGCCACCAGTGCCACTACGTATTTCCTGTATTCTAACCCGTAGTCCTTCTTCATCAATAACCGTTATACAATAACCAATAACCGTTTTATTTCCTCACCGTTTCAAATGCCATGATCAGGGCGATAGTTAGCAGTGCGCTGGCGCCGGCACACTCCAGGCACCAGAGCCAGGCGCCGAAGGTGAAGGCCTCCAGCGCGAAGAACACGAGGCTGAAGATGACAACGAGAATGGCGGCGAGGCTGAGGAAATGCCACACGCCCAGGGAGCGTGCCGACGACTTGATGTCGGGTTCGGCATCGCGAGGCAGGAAGAGCTCGATGAGGTAGGGCTGCACCATGCCCACGATGGTGAGCGCGGCAGCAGTAACGCCCGGCGTGTTGCGGAACATGTCGACGGTCAGGCCGAGGAAGAAGCTCCACAGCAGGGTGCCCCATCGCGGATAGCCGCGCGGCATGGCAATGATGAAATAGACGACCATCAACGGCATCGCCACATCAAACAGGAAGATGCGGTTGAACACCAGCACCTGTAGCAGACAGACGATGATGCATACAAATAGCCGTCGCAGGAAATCTATTGTCATTGTGTCTTAGTTTGCCAGAGCCATAGAGTCGCGTGCCGCCTTCAGCAGCTGCAGGCGCTCGGGGAAAGTGTTGTCGGTGATGATGCTGACCTCGCGCAGGGTGCTGAAGTTGGTGTTCAGCTTGACGCGAAGCCTGTAGGAAAGTCCGTCGGCCGAGTTGCCAATCGCCGTGATTTGGCCGATGGTGATGCCCGGCGGGAAGATGTCGCTGTAGCCGCTGGTCTCCACCCATTCGCCCGTCTTGAACTGTGCGTGGCGCGGCACGTCCTCCATGAAGGCGTCGGTGGTGCTGCTGCCGTCCCACGACATGTAGCCGAAGTAGCCGTGATTGCGGATGGCGCAGCTGACGCGTGAGTGCACGTTCAGCAGCGGCATCACCACGCTGTAGTGCTCGCCAGTCATGTAGACGACGCCTACCAGACCGGTGCCGCTGACGACGCCCATGTCGGGCATGACGCCGTCGGTGCGTCCGCGGTCTACGGTCAGCAGGTTGTCGGGCCTGCGCAGACTGTTGCTCACCACCTTGGCGGGCAGCAGGTGCAGGTCGCTGATGACTTCCTGTGCGACGCTGTCGAAGACGGCCGTGTCGCCTTTCAGGTCGAGCAGTTCCTCGCGTACTTGGTTGAGCTGCCGCTGCAGGGCGATGTTCTCGTCGGTCAGGCGGCGTGCGCGCTCTTCCAGACTGAAGAACTGCTCAACGTCCGACTTCCACTCGTAGACCTTGCCTATGACGGCGTTGGCCGACGATACCCACACGCTGCCCTGATAGCTGTTGTAGCGGAACAGCAGCACCACACAGACCAGTTCCAGGAAGAGGAACAGCAGCCAGTGAAAGTTCTTGGTGAAGAACGCTATGAGGTTCTGCATCCTAACGCATCAGGAACGAGAAGCGGTCGACGTTTTTCAGGGCAATGCCTGCACCCTTTGCCACGCTGTGCAGCGGGTCTTCGGGCACGCGGAAGGGGATGCTTATTTTGTCGGTGAGGCGCTTGTCGAGGCCGCGCAGCAAGGCGCCGCCGCCGGTGAGGTAGATGCCGTTCTGCACGATGTCGGCATACAGCTCGGGCGGTGTGTGCTCAAGGGCCGACAGCACGGCGTTCTCAATCTTTGCCACCGTCTTGTCGAGGCAGTGGGCTATCTCCTGATAGCACACGGGCACCTCCATGGGCAGGGCGGTGATGCGGTTGGGGCCGTGCACGATGTAGTCCTCCGGTCCTTCGTCGCCCAGGTCGGTGAGGGCGGCGCCGACGTTGATTTTGATGCGCTCGGCCATGCGCTCCGACACCTTCACGTTGTGCTGGCGCGCCATATATTCCTGAATGTCGGCGGTGAGGTCGTCGCCTGCGGTGCGGATGCTGTTGTTGCTGACGATGCCGCCCAGCGAGATGACTGCAATCTCGGTAGAGCCGCCGCCGATATCGACAATCATGTTGCCCTCGGGGGCTTCGACGTCGATGCCGATGCCGATGGCTGCTGCCATAGGCTCAAAGATCAGGAAGACGTCGCGTCCGTCGGCATGCTCGGCCGAGTCGCGCACGGCGCGCAGCTCCACCTCGGTAGAGCCCGAAGGCACGCCGATGACCATGCGCAGCGAGGGTGAGAAGAAGTGATGGCCTGTGTGAACCATCTTTATCAGTCCGCGCATCATCTGCTCGCAGGCAGAGAAGTCGGCAATGACGCCGTCGCGCAGCGGGCGCACGGTGCGTATGTTGTCGTGAGTCTTTTCATACATCATCTTGGCGCGCTCGCCCACCGCAATCATCTTGTCGGTGCGGCGGTCCATAGCCACCACCGACGGCTCGTCGACAACAATCTTGTCGTCGCTGATGATAATCGTATTCGCTGTGCCAAGGTCCATGGCCAGCTCTTGTCTGAAACTGAAGAATCCCATATTCCTTTTGTTGTTTGAGATTTTAGAATTGAGATTTGAGATTTATTTGACAAACCAGTTGTGAATGGCCGTATCGTAGTGTGAGCTCACACCGAAGGCACGCTCGGCGAACATGCGGCGCTGCTCAAGTGTTGTCTGTGCGCCCTGCTGGTTCAGAATGTCGAGCAGCACGCTGTATTCGGCCTTCGAGGGAACGATGACCACGTCGTTAAAGTTCTTTGCTCCTGCACGGATCAGCGAGATGCCGCCAATGTCGATTTTCTCGATGATGTCAGCCTCTGTGGCACCGCTGGCCACTGTCTGCTCAAAGGGGTACAGGTCGACGATGACCAAGTCTATCTCGGGAATGTCATACTGCTTCATCTGCTCTTGGTCGCCGGCGTTCTCACGGCGTCCCAGGATGCCTCCGAACACCTTCGGATGCAATGTCTTCACGCGGCCGCCGAGGATGCTGGGATAGGTGGTCACGTCCTCCACCTTCTGGCACTCGTAGCCCTGCTCTTCAATAAATTTCTGCGTGCCGCCTGTCGAGAGGAAGCGCACGCCCTCTGCGTTGAGTTTCTTCAGCAGCTCGTCGAGCCCGTCCTTGTGGAACACCGAAATCAACGCCGTCTTCATCTGCTTCATGTCTGCCATCTTTCCTTTTCTGTTGTCTGTTGTTGTGATACAATAATATAAATATGTATGAGCCTGCAAAGTTACTAAAAGTCGTACGTAATACAAAACAAAATCATTTATTTTTTTTCATTCTTCTGTTTTCCTGCTTTAGGTCATTTTTCGGCTTTGCACATCTCGCTGGCAGCACCGTGGCTTTACTGCTGTGAAAGGCAGGCTAAGAACTGCTGGCAGAGCAGACGTTGTCAGCCGTAAACTCAACCCGTTTTACGGGGCCGATTTGGGCGTTGATGCCAAAATGCTTCAAAACAGCGGTAACCACGAGGGTTACTAACAGTAACCACGTGGGTTACTGTCAGTAACCATGCGAGTTACTGTTAGTAACCCACGTGGTTACAAAATGGGCACAAACCTACAGAACGCTACGGGCAAGGCCGGGTGAGCTGGCCGACAGACTTCCTGAAAAGACGTTGACATTATTTAACAAGAAAAAGATGGTTCGTAGCTGTCTTTTCTGCAAAAAAAATGGCTATCTTTGCAACACGTTTTCAGTACAATAACAGCCCAAAACAATAAAAGAATTATGATACAGACAGTTGTGAAGCGCGACGGTCGCATCGTCGGCTTCAATGAACAGAAAATCATGGCCGCCATACGCAAGGCTATGATGCAGACCGACAAAGGTGAGGACGAGCGCCTGGTGAACCAGATTACCGACCACGTGGCTCAGCGAGGCAAGGCGCAGATGAATGTGGAGGAGATTCAGGACGCTGTGGAGCTGGAGCTGATGAAGTCGAGCCGTAAGGACGTGGCGCAGAAGTACATAGCCTACCGCAACCAGCGCTCCATCGCCCGCAAGGCCAAGACACGCGACATCTTCCTCGACATCGTGAACGTGAAGAACAACGACATCACGCGCGAGAATGCCAACATGAACGCCGACACGCCGGCTGGCATGATGATGAAGTTTGCGTCGGAAAGCACCAAGCCATTCGTCGACGACTACCTCCTCTCTGACGATGCCCGCGAGGCTGTGAAGAACAACCTGCTGCACATACACGACAAGGACTACTACCCCACGAAGTCGTTCACCTGCGTGCAGCATCCGCTTGACCACATCCTGACCTGCGGCTTCATTGCCGGACACGGAGCCTCACGTCCTGCCAAGCGCATCGAGACGGCAAGCGTGCTGGCCTGCATCTCGATGGAGTGCGCCCAGAACGAGATGCACGGCGGGCAGGCCATTCCCGCCTTCGACTTCTACCTCGCACCCTTCGTGCGCCTGACGTATAAAGAGGAGCTGAAATACCTGGAAGACCTGAACGGCGAGGACTACAGCGCCCTCTACGACGAGCCGCTCATCGACTACCTGAAGCAGCCGCTCGACGGGCTGAAGGGCATCGACCGCGTGCGCCAGCATGCCATCAACAAGACCGTGGGCCGCGTGCACCAGTCGATGGAGGCCTTCATCCACAACATGAACACCATCCACTCAAGAGGCGGCAATCAGGTGGTGTTCTCCAGCATCAACTACGGTACTGACACCAGCGCCGAGGGCCGCTGCGTGATGCGCGAGATTCTGCTGAGCACCTACGATGGCGTCGGCGACGGCGAGACGGCCATCTTCCCCATTCAGATATGGAAGAAGAAGCGCGGCGTGAACTACTTGCCCGAAGACCGCAACTTCGACCTCTATCAGCTGGCCTGCAAGGTGACGGCGCGCCGGTTCTTCCCCAATTTCCTCAACCTCGACGCAACGTTCAACCAGTGCGACGAGTGGCGTCCCGACGATCCGAAGCGCTATGAGCACGAGGTGGCCACGATGGGCTGCCGCACGCGTGTGTTTGAAAACCGCTTCGGGCCGAAGACGTCGATAGGCCGCGGCAACCTCTCGTTCTCTACCATCAACCTGGTGCGTATGGCGCTGGAATGTCGCAGCATCGACGACAAGGAGCAGCGCATCGGGCAGTTCTTTGCCAAGCTCGACCACATGCTGGAGGTGACGGCGAAGCAGCTCGACGACCGCTTCGAGTTTCAGAAGAAGGCGCTGGCCAAGCAGTTCCCGCTGCTGATGAAGAGCCTGTGGATAGGCGGCGACAAGCTGCGCCCCGACGACACGGTGCAGAGCGTCATCAATCAGGGTACGCTGGGCATCGGCTTCATCGGGCTGGCAGAATGTCTCGTGGCACTCATTGGCCATCATCACGGCGAGAGCGACGAGGCACAGCAGCTGGGACTGCGCATCATCACCTATATGCGCGACCGCGTCAACGACTTCTGCGAGCGCTACCACCACAACTACTCCGTGCTGGCCACACCGGCCGAGGGACTGGCCGGGCGCTTCACCAAGCGCGACCGCAAGGACTTCGGCAGCATCCCCGGCATTACCGACCGCGACTACTACACCAACTCCAACCACGTGCCCGTCTACTACAAGTGCTCAGCACGCCACAAGGCCGAAATCGAAGCTCCCTATCACGACCTGACACGCGGCGGACACATCTTCTACGTCGAGATTGACGGCGACGCTACCCACAACCCGCAGGTCATTATGAGCGTCGTCGACATGATGGACCGTCTGAACATGGGCTACGGAAGCGTCAACCACAACCGCAACCGCTGCATGGACTGCGGCTACGAGAACGCTACGCCCAACCTGAAGGAATGTCCCCGCTGCCACTCGACCAACATCGACCGCCTGCAGCGCATCACCGGCTATCTCGTCGGCACTACCGACCGCTGGAACTCAGGCAAGCTGGCAGAGCTCAACGACCGCGTCACACATATCGACGACGGCGAGCAGAGCCTGTTTTGAGGAGATTAGCAGTTGTGGAGTTGTGGAGTTGAGGAGTTGAGTAGATGAGCAGATTTGGCTTTCCTACTCAGCTCCTCATCTCCTCATAGATGAAAGGCCATCGTGACCTGGAATCCGAAGTAGTTTCGTGCGTTGAACTTGTCGGGGTCGTAGAGATTCTCATAGTTCATGGGCTGCTTCAGGTAGTGGCGCATATAGAGGCTGAGCGTGAGGCTGCCTTCATCTTCCATATCGAGAATGGCACCCAGCATGGGATAGACCGACAGGCTGTTGGAGTGTAGCATGTGATTGCCGTAGTAGTCGGCATAGCGGTGCGACTGATAGAGACGGATGCCGTACTCAGCACCGCCGCCCACAAAGAGGCGCCAGTCTTCGCCCAAGCTGATCGGGCGCAGCTGCACCTCGGCAGGAATCACGATTTGCCCGCCTACGGGCCTCACATGCTTTGTCTCGCCGTTCTCCCTGCTGTAGAGCAGATAGTCGGAAAACGAACTGTGCCGAAGAAATTCGCGGGGCGGCTCGCGGTCGAAGAATCCTCTGTAGCCGAAGCCGACGTTCAGGCCCAGTATGTCGGAGGGCTTTCCTATTTCCCACGTCAAGCGAAGACTGCCGCTGAAGAGCGGGTGATTGGTGTCGGCGTTGAATCCGAGACCTACATAACTGTCAGGTGAAAACACCTCCTGTGCCGTAGCGGGCATGATGCTCGCAATGGCCATCATTGCGATTGCAAAAGTTTTCTTGAATGTCATGGCTTGCTGATTTTTGCGCAAATTTACGAATTCTTTTCTGTCACGCCAAAAGATTTGTTAAGAAAATAAAAATCTTTTATTATAAATAATGTGTAAGCAAACTTTATTCGTACTTTTGCACCCCAAAAACAAAAACATCAGTTAGGAATATGCCAAAGAATTTAGTTATAGTGGAGTCGCCTGCGAAGGCAAAGACCATCGAGAAATTTCTGGGAGAAGGCTTCAAGGTGATGTCTAGCTACGGCCACATACGCGACCTGAAGAAGCATGAGCTGAGCATCGACGAGAATTCGCTGGAGCCGGAATACGAGATTCCCGATGAGAAGAAGAAGCTGGTCAGCGAATTGAAGTCGCAGGCCAAGAAAGCCGACCAGGTGTGGCTGGCAAGTGATGAAGACCGCGAGGGAGAAGCCATCAGCTGGCATCTGTGCGAGGTGCTGGGTCTGGACGAGCAGAAGACGAAGCGCATCGTATTTCATGAGATAACAAAACCAGCCATCCTGGAAGCCATCGAGCATCCGCGCACGCTGGATATGCATTTGGTAAACGCTCAGCAGGCACGCCGTGTGCTCGACCGTCTGGTGGGATTCAAGCTGTCGCCAGTGCTCTGGCGCAAGGTGAAGCCCGCCCTCTCAGCCGGCCGCGTACAGAGCGTAGCCGTGAGGCTCATTGTGGAGAGAGAGCGTGAGATACAGACGTTCAAGAGCGAGAATTACTACAGCGTGTCGGCCGTCTTCGCTATCATCAACGCCGACGGATCGGCATCAGAGGTGAAGGCTACGCTTCAGCAGCGACTGAAGAGCAGGCAAGAGGTGATGGATTTCCTGGAGCAATGCAAGGATGCCACCTTCACCGTAGACAGCGTGCAGAAGAAACCCACAAAGCGCACTCCTGCACCGCCATTCACCACATCGACGCTGCAGCAGGAAGCCGCACGCAAGCTGGGCTTCACCGTGACCCAGACGATGATGGTGGCACAGCGCCTCTACGAGAGCGGACGCATCACCTATATGCGTACCGACTCGGTCAACCTCTCGGCACTGGCCATCAACACGGCTAAGGAGGAAATCACTCGCCAGTATGGAGAGAAATACTCGAAGGTGCGCCAGTATCACACCAGCTCAAAGGGCGCACAGGAAGCGCACGAGGCCATTCGTCCTACCTACATGAACCAGCCGGCCATCGAAGGTACGGCACAGGAGCGCCGTCTTTATGAACTCATTTGGAAACGAACCGCCGCCAGCCAGATGGCTGATGCCGAGATAGAGAAGACAACGGTGGAAATAGGATGTAGGACGGAAAGTGGTGAACTACCGTCATTCGTGGCCACAGGCGAAGTGGTGAAGTTCGACGGTTTCCTGAAAGTCTATCGCGAATCGACCGACGACGAGGAGGAGCAGGGCCGCGACGAGTACGTACATGTGCTGCCGCCGTTGAAGCAGAACGATGTGCTCACACGTCGCGAGATAAGTGCCAGCGAGCGCTACAGTCAGGGACCGCAGCGCTATACCGAGGCATCGTTGGTGAAAAAGCTTGAGGAGCTGGGCATCGGACGCCCGTCGACCTATGCGCCCACCATCTCCACCATCCAGCAGCGTGACTATGTGACCAAGGGCGACAAAAAAGGCGAGGAGCGCGAATACGACGTCATCACGCTGAAGGAGAGACAGATTTTCACGAAGAAGCGCAAGGAGATGACTGGCTCGGAGAAGGGCAAGCTCCTTCCCACCGATATAGGCACTGTCGTGAACGACTACCTGATGGCGAATTTCCCCACTATCATGGATTATAACTTCACCGCCCGCGTGGAGCAGGACTTTGACAAGATTGCCGAAGGAAAGGCGAAGTGGGAGATAATCATGAAAGACTTTGACAAGGACTTTGAGCCTACCGTCGACAAAGCCATCAACCAGCGCATGGAGCATAAGGCCGGCGAGCGCTTTATAGGCAATGACCCGAAGACGGGCCGCCCCGTTTATGCGAAGATAGGCCGTTTCGGCCCCGTCGTTCAGATTGGCGATGCAGGCGAGAAAGACAAACCCGTCTTTGCCCACATGCCCAAGGAACTGAGCATGGAGACCATTACCCTGGAGCAAGCTCTCGAGCTGTTCCGCCTGCCGCGCATGCTGGGCGAATATGAGGGTGAGCCTGTCACCGTGAGCGCTGGCCGCTATGGTCCTTACGTGCTGCACAAGAAGCTCTATGCCTCGCTGCCCAAGGAAATGGATCCGTTGACCATCACCATCGCCGATGCCGTGAAACTCATCGACGAGAAGCGTCATCAGGATGAGCGCAAGCATCTGCGCGTCTTCACCGAAGACCTCGATTTGGAAATCCTCAACGGCCGCTACGGTCCGTATATCAGCTACAAAGGCAAGAACTACCGCCTGCCGAAAGCCCTTCACGAGCGTGTGCGTGAGATGAGCTACGAAGAGGCAATGGCCGTCGTCAATAAGAAATGAGATTTGGGGCGAGCGTTGTGTAAAGGGAGTAAGGGATGAAAAGAATCATTCTCATCGGCTACATGGGAGCCGGCAAGACCACTGTGGGCCGGGCTTTGGCGAAAGAGCTGGGGCTCGACTTCTATGACCTGGACTGGTATATCGAGAACCGCCGGCGCAAGAAGATTCCGCAGATTTTTGCCGATGAGGGAGAAGAAGGCTTCCGCCGCATAGAGTACAATATGCTGCACGAAGTGGCTGAGTTCGAAGACATCGTGCTCAGCTGTGGCGGCGGTACGCCCTGCTTCTTCGACAACATCGACTATATGAACCAACAGGCGCAGGTGGTCTACCTGCGCTGTTCACCGGAGGTGCTGCACGGCCATTTGCTGATGGGAAAGACCGAGCGCCCGCTGCTGAAAGGGAAAACGCCCGATGAACTCATTGCATTCATCAAGGAACAGCTTGAAGTGCGCGAACCTTTTTATACCAAGGCCTCCTATCAGCTGGACGTCTCGCTGATGGATAATTATGAGAAGATAAAGATTACGGTTGACAAGCTGAAAGAGCTGCTGCTGGTCTGACGAGCGTCTTTGCCCTTACTTCTTCTTCTTGGGCTTGCGGCGTGCCCATCCTTCTTCGCTGAAGTCAGGCTCTTTTCCCTTGAAGTATTTCTGTCCGCTGTTCATCATCGCTCTCCAGTCGTCACGCTTGGAGCGTTGGGGTTTATAAGACTCCTGAGACCTTTTGGGCTTGCCTCCCTTTTGGGAAGTCTGGGCAGCAGCGGGCGTTTTGTCGTCTTCTGAGTTGCAGCGCACCACTCGGCCGTGATAGCGGATGCCCGTGAGCTGCGTCATCACCTTTTTCGCGTCTTTCTCGGGTACTTCGAAATAGGAGATCGTGTCGAGCAGATCGATGTGGCCAACCTCCTGATGGCCGCCCACATAGCGGTTGAGCGTCTTCATCAGCACGCCAGGATAGAAACCGTCGCGCTTTCCCAGATTGATAAACAGGCGATGATAGCCCGGCTGTGCCTTGTTCATGCGCTTCTGCTTGTCGCTCTGTTCTCTTTCCTCTTTTCTCCTTCCCTTTTCCTCTTTCACTATTTCAATCTCAGGCGCATCAGCATAGTAGGCGAGGAACTTGCCGAACTCCAGCGAGACGATTTTCTTGATGATTTCTTCCTTGTCGATATACTCGAAGTAGCGGTTGATGTCCTGCATGAAAGGTGCTATCTCTTCATCGTCAACGTCGGTCTTAACGATTTGGTCCATCACCTTGTAGAGCTGCTTCTTGCATATCTCTTCTGCCGATGGAATGGGCGATTCTTGAAACTTTTTGCCAATTTCCTTCTCGATGTTGCGAATCTTGTGCTTCTCCTTCGAGTGCACGATGCTGATGCTGGTGCCTTTCTTGCCGGCGCGTCCGGTGCGACCCGAGCGGTGCGTGTAGTTCTCGATGTCGTCGGGCAGGCCGAAGTTGATGACGTGTGTCAGGTCGTCGACATCCAGGCCGCGTGCTGCTACGTCGGTGGCAACGAGCAGCTGCGTCAGGTGCTGGCGGAATTTCTGCATCGTCAAATCGCGCTGCTGCTGCGAGAGATCACCATGCAGTGACTCAGCATTGTAGCCGTCGCGGATGAGCTTGTCGGCTATTTCCTGCGTCTCGATCTTCGTGCGGCAGAAAATGATAGCGAAAATCTTCGGGTAGTAGTCAACGATGCGCTTCAAGGCCAGGTATTTATCCTTTGCCTGCACCATATAATAGATATGGTTGACGTTCTCGGCGCCTTCGTTGCGGCTGCCCACGACGATGGTCTCGTAGTCCTTCAGATACTGCTTGGCCACACGCTCCACCTCGCGGCTCATTGTGGCCGAGAACATCAGTGTGGTGTGCTCGGTCGGCAGACTCTCGAAGATCTCGTTGATACTGTCTGAGAAGCCCATATTCAGCATCTCGTCGGCTTCGTCAAGCACGATGGTGCTCACGTTCTCCAGATGGACGAAACCGCGGTTTTTCAAATCGATGAGGCGTCCGGGTGTGGCCACGATGATGTTGACGCCCTTCTTCAGCGCACGCATCTGCGGCTCAATGGCAGCACCGCCGTAGACAGCTTCTATGTGCACGCCTTCCATGTATTTGGAAAAGTCACGCAGGTCGTCAGTAATCTGCAGGCAAAGCTCACGCGTAGGCGAGAGCACCAGCGCCTGTGTCTCGCGGCTGCTGGTGTCAATCCGCTGCAGCAACGGAATACCGAAAGCTGCCGTCTTGCCTGTGCCCGTCTGCGCTAAGGCGATGACGTCGCGCTGGCCCTCCACCAAGAAGGGAATGACTTCCTCCTGTACAGGCATGGGCTGTACAAATCCCATTTCCTCGATAGCGCGGCGAATGGCGGCGCTAACGCCCAGTTCTTCAAATGTCTTCATCTTGCCTGCAAAATTACGAAAAAAAATTCTGATTATCCGCAATTGTACCGTTTTATTTTGTAATTTTGCAGACAGATATGAAGTATTTCTTGATATTGGCATTATTATCGGTAATGACTATGAGCAACAGACAGGTACCAATTGTGAGGCCAGCCACACAGGCAGGCCGCTTCTACGAAAGCAATCCCCAGAAACTCAGTCAGGAGGTGGACAGTTTCCTGGCGCTTCACGGCGGGAGTAAAACCCATGAAAACTTGGCGGCACTTATTGTGCCTCATGCCGGTTATTATTTCTCGGGCAACGTGGCGGCCTCGGCCTATATGACGCTAAGCCCGCAAAAGACCTACAAGCGCATCTTCCTGCTTGGCCCCAGTCACCAAGTATGGCTCGACGGCGCCTCTGTGAACAGCGAAGCCGACTATTACGCCACACCGTTAGGACAGGTGAAGGTGGACGTAGAGACGGCGCAGCAGCTCATCAACGCCGACAGCGTGTTCTTCTACCGCAGGGAGGCGCACGACCGCGAGCATTGTCTGGAGGTGCAGTTGCCTTTCCTGCAGCGTCGCCTGGGTAACGTGCCGCCTATCGTGCCCATTATTATCTCTACCAATGACTTCAGGCAGATGAGACGTATGGCAGAGGTACTCAAGCCTTTCTTCAACGACGAAAACCTCTTTATTATCAGCAGCGACTTTTCACATTATCCGTCATACGAGGATGCCTGCGAGGTGGATGCCAGGACGGGTAAGGCCGTCGAGAGCGGTGATATAGCGCAGTTCGTCGAGGCACTTCACATCAACGCCCAAAGCGGCAAGCATCATCTTGCTACAAGTGCCTGCGGTGAGTTTGCCATTGCCACACTCCTGATGATGCTCGACATGAATTATGAAGTGAAGCATTTGCTGTATCAGAACTCCGGCGACATCGACAATCACGACCACAGTCGCGTGGTAGGCTATCATTCCTTTGCTGTGCTGCGAGGCGAAAAGAAGCAGGAAACGGGTTTCACGCTGTCGGACGAGGAGAAGCAAATGCTGAAAGACATCGCCCTTCAGAGCATCAAGGATAGTCTCGATGGAAAGCCAGTCTCTCAGTTTTCTCCCTCCACCTCTCACCTCTCAGCCCGTTGCGGTGCCTTCGTGTCGCTTCACAAGCATGGGCAGTTGCGCGGATGCATCGGGCATTTCGGCGAAGACACTCCCTTGCATGAAATTGTGGCCGAGATGGCGCGTGCTGCTGCCTTCGAGGACCCGCGTTTCATGCCGGTCCGCCGTGAAGAGCTGGCCGACATCGACATCGAAATCTCCGTTCTCACGCCTATGCGTCGCATCAGCAGCATCGATGAGTTTCAATTGCACAAACACGGCATTTATATCCGTAAGGGACGCCGGAGCGGCACCTTCCTGCCACAGGTGGCCGACCAGGTGAACTGGACGAAGGAGGAATTTCTCGGACATTGCTCACAGGATAAGGCTGGACTTGGCTGGAACGGCTGGCGCGACGCCGAACTTTATGTCTATGAAGCCATCGTGTTTTAATGAGCGACGGGGGAATGACAGAGTGCCGGTATTATCAGCAAGTGGAGGATGGAGCGGTCGTATGTCAGCTCTGTCCGCACCGTTGCCGCATTGCCGACGGTAAGACGGGCAGATGCCGCAGCCGGCGCAACCATCACGGTGTGTTGGTCAGCGAAGTTTACGGAAAGCCCTGTGCACTGGCCATCGACCCCATAGAGAAGAAACCGCTCTACCATTTCCATCCCGGCACCACTTGTCTTTCCATTGCCTGCACGGGTTGCAATTTCCGTTGCCTGAACTGTCAGAATCACGATATCTCACAGGCCTCACCTGCCGATGTCGACTACTACGACCTCTCGCCGGAAGCCGTTGTCGCCCTCTGCAAGAAGCATCGCTGCCCAGGCATTGCCTATACTTACACCGAGCCGCTTACCTATATCGAATACATCACCGATACGGCCCGGCTGGCGCACGAAGCAGGACTGTGGAACATCCTTGTCACAGCTGGCTATGTCAACCAGGAGCCGCTGGCCGACCTTCTTCCTTTTCTTGATGCCGCCAACATCGACCTGAAGTCTTTCAGCGACGATATCTACCAGCGTGTCAGCGGAGGCCGTCTACAGCCAGTTCTCGACACTGTTCTCGCTATGAAAAAGGCAGGCGTGTGGATAGAACTCACCAACCTTGTCATTCCCGGCATCAACGACGATATGGAAATGATTCGCCGAATGTGCCGTTGGATGAAGGAAAACGGCCTGACCGATGCACCGCTCCATTTCAGCCGTTTCTTTCCCCGATACAAAATGCAGGATACAGCGCCCACACCAGTACAGACGTTAAGGACAGCCCGACAGATTGCCATTGAAGAAGGGCTGCGCGATGTGTATCTTGGAAATGTCCCATAATTTTTTTCGAATAATCACAAATCCATGAAAATATGTGTTTTTTGTTCTGCTAACTGGCAGATTGACCCCGATTTCTTCACAAAGGCGGAGGAATTGGGGCGGTGGGCTGCAAAAAACGGCCATTCCATCGTATTTGGCGGTCACGATGCCGGTCTGATGCACAATGTGAGCAAGGCCGCCCATGAGGCTGGCGGACAAGTCATCGGCGTGGTGCCGCGCGTCATAGAGCGAATGGGAAAGCTGAGCCCTTACCTCGATGTACATATTCCTACGGAGGACCTCACCGACCGCAAGCAGCTGATGATGGACCAGAGCGATGCATTCGTTGTGCTGCCCGGCGGCATCGGCACCCTCGACGAGCTGTTCACCGTCGTTGCCGCTGCTACGCTGGACTACCACCACAAGCCGGTCGTACTCTACAACATGAAGGGCTTCTGGGATTCGCTCGTTGCCTGTCTCGACGACTTACATTCGCGGGGCGTCACCCGAAAGCACTGGCGTTCCTATATCCAAGTGGTGAACACGCTGGAAGAGTTGGAAGGCGCCCTGTCATGATGAGAAGCGCAGTGTGCGCATGGCGTTGAGCACGGCGAGAACGGTGACGCCCACGTCGGCAAAAACTGCCATCCACATCGTGGCGAGGCCTGCGGCTGCCAGCAACAGTACGGCCACTTTGATGCCAATGGCCAGCCATACATTCTGACGGGCGATGCGCAGGGTGCGGCGTGCCAGACTGATGGCTAAGGGCAGCTTCGAGGGCTTGTCGTCCATCAGCACCACGTCGGCAGCCTCAATGGCGGCATCGCTGCCGAGCGCGCCCATAGCGATGCCCACATCGGCCAGAGCCAGCACAGGCGCATCGTTGATGCCGTCGCCTACGAAGGCGGTTTTTGAGGAGCGGGTACGAGTCATTACTTGCTTCATCTGTTCCACTTTGTCGGCGGGAAGCAGCTCGGCGTGCCATTCGTCGATACCTAATTGCCCGGCTACGTTCTGTGCCACTTCGTGACGGTCGCCCGTGAGCATCACCGTACGGTTGACGCCTAAACGGTGCAGTTCCTCAATGGTTTCGATGCTGTCGTCCTTGATGCGGTCGTTGATAACGATGTGGCCCGCATAGTCGCCGTCGATGGCCACATGGATGATGGTGCCCACATGATTGCAGTCGCGCCAATGAGCACCTACGGCATCCATGAGTTTCGTGTTGCCCACACATACCACTTCATTATTCACTTTAGCACGTATGCCCTGACCTGCGATTTCCTCGACATCGGTCACTGAGCAGCCGTCGGTGTTCTCTTCGGGAAAAGCCGCCCGCAAGGCAGCAGCGATGGGATGTGTGCTGTAGTGCTCGACGTGGGCGGCGAGATGCAGCAGGCTGTGCTCATTGCAGCTGTCGGGGTGTACGGCAGTAACGGCAAACACACCTTCTGTCAGCGTGCCTGTCTTGTCGAGCACCACCGTGTCTGTCTGTGCCAGCACATCGATGTAGTTGGCACCCTTGATGAGGATGCCTTTTCGCGATGCGCCGCCGATACCTCCAAAGAACGTCAGCGGCACGCTGATGACGAGCGCACAGGGGCACGACACAACGAGGAACATCAGTCCCCTGTAGGCCCAGGTGGAGAAGGAAGTGAGAAATGCGATGCCGGAGGCGAGAGAGATGAACAGTGGCGGGAGAACGGCGATGAGCAGCGCCAATATGACGACGACGGGAGTGTAGATGCGTGCAAAGCGGGTGATGAAGGTCTCGCTTTTCGACTTGTGCTCGCCTGCATCCTCCACCATGCTGATGATTCTCGATACGGTGCTCTGGCTGAAGGTTTTCGTAGTGCGCATACGAATCACACCACTCAGGTTGATGCAGCCCGACAGCGCCTCGTCGCCCTCTGTGGCTTCGCGTGGCACGCTCTCACCCGTCAGCGCCACAGTGTTCAGCGTGGTACTTCCCTCGATGATAATGCCGTCTAAAGGCACCTTCTCGCCAGGCCGCACGACGATGATTTCGCCAACGCCCACGTATTCGGGATTGACGGCCTTTTCTCTCACCTCGCCCATCCCTGCTCTCATCTCCACGACAGCCACATCCGGCCTGATGTCCATGAGGTGCGCTATGCTCTGACGGCTCTTGCCCTCGGCATAACCCTCGAAGAGCTCGCCCACCTGGAAGAACAGCATGACGAAGACGGCCTCTGCCATCTGCGGCTCTGCATTGGGAAGGAAACCGATGGCCAGGGCGCCGATGGTGGCCACCGACATCAGGAAATGCTCATTTGACCAGTCGCCATGCACGATGCCCTCAACGGCTTCGTGAAGCGTCTCATGGCCGGCTACGAGGTAAGGGACAAGGTAGACAAGGAGCAGCTGCCACGTGGTCAGCGACGTGTTCTTCTCTACAACCATCGCTACGGCCAGCAGCACAATCGTGACGACAATCAGGATAATCTGACTGCGCAGGCTGTGCTCATGTTCGTGCTCGTGTTCGTGCTCATGATGATGTTCGTGTGTGTGTGCCATTACTTTATTTCTTGTAGATTTCTTTCTGCGTGCAAAGGTAGGCACTTCTTCTTGCAACTCGGTTGCAAAGTGCAGCTCCTGTTAGCCTGAATGATTTATAAATCAACATCGAAAAACACGAAAGTAACTAATACTTGTTCGTGTGTTTCGGGTTTTTAGATGTGATGAAATCGCAACAATATCACTATCAAAAATGTAAAGAAAATTGATTTCCGATTTCTTTACAAATGAAATTCGTGAAATAGAATCGGAAAGACAGTGTTTTGCAGTCGGCCGGCCATCAGATGAACATGAGCAAGGCGTTCAAATTGCACACGCGCATAGGTTTTGTGCAGCTTTTCAGCCTCTGAAAGGGCCAATTTTTGCTCCAGAACGGCATGTTTTTGCTCAAAAAGATGGTCCGCGTGAAAAAAAGGCATTGACTT